>JBJEEE010000031.1:0-3661 GCA_051872775.1 Bacilli bacterium | reverse complement strand
GAAAAATCAAGAATTTTGACTTTTTTTGACGTTTTTTGGTGTTTTTACTACCAAAATACTTACTTTTGTTCAAAAATTTTGAAATTAGGTATTAAAAAATCCGCAAGTAACTTGCGGAAAAAAATTTGTTTTTTTATGCTTAGATATGAAAAAAAGGCAGTAGAATAATCAAATAGTATTCTACTACCTTTTAAATTTTTTTATAATGTGTTTATGCTTGTTGTTTTTTCATAATTATTTCTTTACTCTTCATTAGACGAATAATGCTACTTCTTTCATTATCTTCTAATTTCATTGTAATCATATGAATATTTTCCTCTAAATTAGGTATTAACACGTATTCAATGGCATTTACACGTCTACGTGTTTTTTCTATTTCAACTGCTAGCATATCACAGCTTTTTTCTATTTCCGCAAGTTTAACCATTTTCTCTACTAATGATGAAAGTTTTAAAACTGATTCATCAAGCTCACATGGAGTAAAAGCAAAGCCATATGTTATGTCAACTGATGGGTTTGTTTGTACTTTCAAACTTGGTACTTGCATATTCATTATCGTTGTGGATGATGTTTCTAAAACAACATCTTGAGATGGAACCATTAGTGCTTCCATTAGTCCAGCATAACTCATTTTTAATCTTGCTTGATTAAAAGTATGAGAAATACTTGCTAATTCTTCTTCTATCATTATGCGTAATTCACGATTAGTTTTTATTAACAACATAAATTGACGAACCATCTCATCTTGCTTATCTTTTAAAAGTTTATGACCTCTAGTTGCAGTTGATAATTCTTTTTTCAAACGTGTTAATTCCATTCTAGTCGGATTAACATTGGTGCGCGCCATAATTATTCCTCATCTTTAGGAAGATATTTATTAATAAAATCAAGATTAATACGTTTAAGTTCAGTAACTGGTAAGATTTTAAGTAACTTCCAACCTAAATCAAGGGTTTCTTCAATTGAACGGTTAGTTTCATTTCCTTGTGAAACATATTCTTCTTCAAATGCTTCCGCAAACTTTGCATATAGTTTGTCTACTTCAGATAACGCAGCATCACCTAAGATTACCGCAAGTTCTTTCGCTTCTTTACCTCTTGCATAGGCAGAGAAAAGTTGATTCATTGTTTGAGAATGATCTTCTCTTGTTTTGCCAACACCGATACCTTTATCTTTAAGACGACTTAAAGAAGGAAGAACATTAATTGGAGGAACAATTCCTTGATTATATAATTCACGTGATAGAATAATTTGACCTTCAGTAATATAACCTGTTAAGTCTGGAATAGGATGAGTCTTATCATCTTCAGGCATTGTCAAAATAGGAATTTGAGTAATAGATCCATTTTTGCCTCTAATACGTCCAGCTCTTTCATAAAGTGAAGCAAGGTCAGTATACATATAACCTGGATATCCTCTTCTTCCAGGTACTTCTTTTCGAGCTGCTGATACTTCACGTAATGCTTCCGCATAGTTTGTAATATCTGTCATGATAACTAAAACATGCATACCAAGTTCATATGCTAAATATTCAGCACAAGTTATTGCCATACGTGGAGTAGCTATACGTTCAATAGCAGGGTCATTAGCAAGATTCATAAATAAAACAGATCTTTCTATTGCGCCGGACTTTTTAAAGTCCTCAATGAAGAAGTTAGCTTCTTCAAAAGTAATACCAATGGCTGCAAAGACAACCGCAAAATCATCATCAGTACCACGTACTCTAGCTTGTCTTGCAATTTGAACAGCAAGTTTAGCATGTGGAAGACCAGAACCAGAGAAAATTGGTAGTTTTTGACCTCTAACTAGAGTATTTAATCCATCAATAGCACTAACTCCGGTTTGGATAAATTCTGATGGATAATCTCTAGCAACAGGATTAAGTGGAGTACCATTAATATCAATCGTTTTGGTAGGGATTAATTCTTCTCCACCATCAATTGGGCGTCCCATACCATCGAAAACACGACCGATGATGTTTGGCGCAACTTTTAGTTCAACCCCGTGTCCTAAAAACATTGCTTTTGCGGTAGAAATTTTTAATCCTTGAGAACTATTATATAATTGAACTAAAGCCTTATCTTCATTAATTTCAAGAACTTTACCAAATCGAATTTCGCCATTTTCTTGGCGTATTTGTACAAGTTCATCATATTTTACACCTTCAACATGATCAACAAGCATTAGAGGTCCAACAACTTCTTTTATTGTTTTATATTCTCTTGGCATTAGGCTTCAACTCCCTTCACAAGACGATCAAATTCACTATCTATATCTTTATATAATTGGTTGATTTTTTCATCAAAATCAGCTTCTTTTATATATTTCATACGACCAATTTGATTTAATACTTCCATTTTAGTTATTTGATTATATGAAACATTATTAGAAAGAGCATTATTTGCACCTGCATACCACTTGAGAATAGCTTTTAACATACCAAATTGTTTATTTAGTGAGGTATATGTATCAACTTCATCGAAAGCAATTTGATGAAGATAGTCTTCACGAATAGAACGTGCAACATCTAATTTTAAACGATCACTATATTCTAGTGAATCAACTCCAACAAGACGAACAATTTCGTCTAGTTTTGCTTCTTCTTGTAATAATTGCATTGCCTTGGCAACTTGTTTACTCCAATCAGGATTTAGTTCTTGATTGAAATATTCATTTAAATCATATAATGAGTAACTCTTTAACCAATCAATGGCAGGAAAATGACGACGATAGGCAAGCTGAGCACTTAAGCCCCAGAACACTTTTACAATTCTAAGCGTTGCTTGTGATACGGGTTCTGAAGTATCACCACCTGGAGGAGATACCGCACCGATAGCCGTAATTGAACCTTCTGAGTTATCACAGCCAAGACACTTTACATAACCAGCACGTTCATAGAATTCAGCAAGTCGTGATGATAGATAAGCTGGATATCCTTCTTCACCAGGCATTTCTTCTAATCGTCCCGACATTTCTCTCAAGGCTTCAGCCCATCTTGAAGTTGAGTCAGCCATAATAGCTACATTATATCCCATATCACGATAATACTCAGCAATCGTGATACCCGTATAAATTGAAGCTTCACGTGCCGCAACTGGCATATTTGAAGTATTGGCGATAAGTACTGTACGTTTCATCAAGCTTTCACCAGTTTTTGGATCTTTTAATTCAGGGAACTCTTGAAGAACGTCGGTCATTTCATTTCCACGTTCACCGCATCCAATATAAACTATAATATCCGCATTTGCCCATTTTGCAAGTTGATGTTGAACTACCGTTTTACCACTTCCAAATGGACCTGGTATTGCGGCAATTCCTCCTCTTGCAATTGGGAAAAAGGTATCTATTACTCTTTGTCCAGTAATAAGTGGTGACTTAGGAGCTAACTTTTGCTTATAAGGACGTCCTCTTCTTACTGGCCAATTTTGAATCATATTTAATTCAATGATTTGTCCGTTGTCCGTCTTTATTTTCGCAATCACATCAGTGACAGTTGCATCACCATCATGAATCCAAGTGACTGTTCCTTTGATTCCGTTTGGAACCATTATTTTGTGAAGGACAACGCTGGTTTCTTGGACTGTACCAAGTACATCACCCGTAGTTACATAATCTTGCACTTTTTTTACGGGATTAAATTTCCATATTCTTTCCCTATTTA
>JBJEEE010000030.1:0-3684 GCA_051872775.1 Bacilli bacterium | reverse complement strand
TAGCCTTGAATTTGAAGTAGTTGTTCTTGCTGAAGAAGCAGATGGTGTTGTTGCATTCTTATTAGCACAAAACAATGCTAATGTATTCTTAAGATCACAACTTGGTATTGGTGCTGGCGGTTATGCATACTATGCAGATGTATTAAGTAGTACTTCTAAATTATTATTCTTAGATTATGAAGTAAATACTACTCATTATAAAGAAAATCCAACATTAAATAACCATAGTGGTGAAAGAACTGGCGTGGTTGAATTTATCGCTGTTCACTATACTGGTAATATGGCTAAAGGTTCAACTGCATCTGCCAATGCTAATTATTTCGTAAATCAATCAACTGGCTCATCAATTCATTATGTAACTGGTAATGATGGAATCTTCTATTGTTATGATGAAAAATATGTTGCATGGCATGCCGGCGATGGTACTTCAAATACATTTGAATGGTTCGCAACAGGTGTAATGGTACAAGAATCAGATCCAGAAACTCCAGTTGTTACAATTACTGAAAACTCTAAATTTGCTATTAATGGTACAGAAACTACTGTTGCTTGTCCTCAAGGATATGCAAGAGTATGGGATTCTGCTCTAGGTAAAATGGTAGATGGTGATTGGATTGTTCCAACTGACAATAAGTACTTAACTTGCTTTGGTCCTGCTGTTAAAGTTGTTGATGGTCAATATTATATCGGTGAAACATGGTGGTGTAATAGCCAAGTTGCTGAAGGACGTATTTGTTCTTTAGGTGGAAACTTAAATAGTATTGGTATTGAAACTGCTTGTAACGAAGGTTCTGATCTATGGTTAACATGGCAAAAAACTGCACAATTAGTTGCAGATCTACTAATCAGATATGATTTAGGTGTTGATCGTGTTAAAGGTCATAATTTCTTCTCCGCAAAAGATTGTCCTCAACCTATGCTTGAAAATGATACTGAAATTTGGCATGAATTCATCGAATTAGTAAAAGCTGAAAAAGAAGCATTTACTACATATAAAGATTGGACGTTTACATGTGTTTCTAATAACCCTGAAATCGTTGATAATACTGGTAGAGTAATTGCTCAACCTGAATTTGATACATGCGTAACTTATACAGTAACTTGTACTAATGGTACTGAAACAAAGACAGTTACAATGTCTTCTATGGTTCCAGGATATTATCGTAACCTTGCACAAGGCGAAAGATAATTAAATATTTATAAATAAAGTGATTATAGATTATCTATAATCGCTTTTTTTTAGATCCCCAACTAATTATAAAAAAACAAATTTTTAAATATAAAAGTGATTATAGTTGATTCTATAATCACTTTTAGTAATAAAAAATATTAATGAAAACGCTTGCTAAAAAAATATTAAAGTGATATAATAAAGTAGTAGTAAAATATGAAGAATTTTGACTTATCTATTTATAAAGAGACAAAAGTGCATATAAAATATTTCGATATTTAAATAAAATAAATGATTTAAAAAAAAGAAGTATTATCAAAATTAATCATCAGTAATAGTTCTTTTCGAAGATTAAGAGAAAGTGAACAAAAGATTGGCCGTTCAATCATAAGCGATTTAGCTAACTATTTTAAATTAAATATTCCAAATAATGAACTAACTAATCAGTTTATAATATATCTAATTAAAATTATGTTTATAATGAAATATGTTTCAAATATATTTTGTTTTCATATCTTAAATATAGGAGGGAAAGAAATGAATAAAAGTTTAAGAAGAATTATTATTTCAACTTTTGTAATTTGCCTATTTATGGTATCTGGATGTACAAAAAAACATGAAAATAATGAGGTAAAGTATACCATTACCTATGAATTAGATGGTGGTGTAAATAGCAGTTCAAATCCAACCGAATTTCTTAAAGGAAATGAAGTTAACTTACAACCTGCAACCAAAGAAGGCTATACATTTATAGGTTGGGAACTAAATGGAGAAACCGTAACAATAATATCAAGTGAAATAACAAGTGATGTTACATTAAAAGCTATTTTTGTTGAAACAATTGTTATAATTAATCATACCATTGTTTATGACTTAGATGGTGGTGAAAATGATAGTTTAAATCCAACTGAATTTATTGAAGGTGAAGTTGTAGTACTTCAACCTGCAACCAAAGAAGGTTATACGTTTGTAGGTTGGGAACTAAATGGTGAAATCATTACAACAATATCAAGCGAAGTAACTAGTGATGTTACATTAAAGGCAATTTATGAAGTTAATGCGATTAAGCATAAAATAATATTTGAACTTGATGATGATATGCATCTTGAAGAAACAGAAATTGAATATATCGAAGAAATAGGACTTGAAAGTCTACCAATTCCAACAATTGATAATGACCCTAATCAAGATGAAGACTATCAGTATAAATCTGTATATTGGTACATTGATAATGGAGATGAATCAGAAGTCGTAACATATATTTCACCAGATGAAACCCGTGACTTTGTTTTAAAAGCATTGCTAAAATATGGCAAACGCTATAGAGAATCATATGCAAAGTTCCAATTTGATATAGAAGATAAAAAGATTTATCCATTTATTTACAAAGGAACATTGGAATCGTATCCTTTATTTAACACTTATGGTTTAATTAAAATAACAGATAGAGATAAAATAGAGGAAGTAACGGTAAATAAAAAATTATATTATAAAGTATATTGTGATATAATTGATATTTATAGTGTATTAAAACTAGATGATTTTAAAGATGTTGAAATACTTTATTCTGATCATCATTATAATGATCCATCTATCGTGGAAGAATATTATATTTATATACCAAAAGAAATATATTTACTATATGAAGACTTTGATACATTCATTGTTCCAACAAAGTTTAAATATACTTACTACTATACTGATGATTCAGATCGTACTCCTTGTCAAGTATTTATATCTGTTCCATATGATGCGATTTCAATTTGTAAATTTGAAGAAACACACAAAGGAATGGCAATAGATATTTATCCAATTGTTGACGGAGTGGTAAGACTAAACGCCTACAAAGAATTAACTGGATTAGAAGACGGATATGTTTCATATATAGAAGAAACTTATAAATTGTATATGTATGATAATCTTTCATTAAATCCAACCCTTGAAGAGTTTGATGAATGGTTAATTAAGGCAATGTATCGTCTTGAACAGCGAGGTAAATATAATTATACAGGAAGAGAAATATAATAGTTATTATTATAAAGGTGATTATAGTTTTTTCTATAATCACTTTTATTAATAGAAAAAATATTAATGAAAACGCTTGCTAAAAAAATATTAAAGTGCTATAATAAAGTGTAAAACATAGAAAGGAAAAGGAGAAAAGAATAATGCTAAACATTAAAAAAAGAAATTTCTTATTTTTAACTATTTTAGTGGTTATTTTTGGTCTTGTTAGTTGTACTACGGGAACATCTAATGTACGAATCAAGTTTGAACAAGATGAGTATGTGGTTAGAATGCAAGATTATTTGACTGTTAAGCCAGAAGTAACCCATGATGGTTCAGTATCAGAAGTTGAACTTGTGTATGAGTCATCAAAAGAAAGTGTTGTTCGCTATGAACACGGTGTTTTATATCCACAATCTGAAGGCGAAGCAACAATTAAAGTATACTGGAGAGATAAAGAAGTTGTATTTGATAAGGCAGTTGTAAAGGTAATTAAAGCTGCTCTA
>JBJEEE010000029.1:0-3693 GCA_051872775.1 Bacilli bacterium | reverse complement strand
ACAAATAAAAAACCGATCGCATCAATGATTAGTGATTTTCCAGCTCCTGTTTCACCAGTAAGGGTAGTAAAACCATTATTAAATTCAACAGTCAAATTATCAATTATTGCAAAATTTTGTACTTTTAATTCGGAAAGCATCTTAGATTTCCTCCACCATTTGTATAAATTTCTTCATATTAAGTCCGTATTCATCTTTTAATTCATCAACCGTACCTACTTCTAAATATGAATTCGGTAATGTTTTATGATAAAGGTAATACTCCTTAATTGTATTATTTCTAACTTCTTCATTCAAAAATGCAAGTACTTGCATTCCTAATGAATTATTTTGACAAACTTCTTCATAAAAGAAAAGTTTATTATTATTTTTAACTAAATTAATAATTAAATCTTGATCAAATGGTTTAATTGTACATGCGTTAATTAAACCTATCTCAGATTGATTTAATTCTTTTAATAGATCATTTAAATTAGGCCCATATGAAATGATATATTTTTGATTATGACTAGGTTTTAAGATTTCCCATTTATTACTAAATAATAACTCATTACATCCTTTTTCATAAGTAACTTTAGGATATCTAATTACAAAACAACCATCATTGTGAAGTGCATAATCAACCATGCTAAGGCATTCATTAATTGTATGAGGAGCTAAAATTCTAATATTAGGAATCGTACTCAAATAGGCTATATCAAAGATACCTTGATGCGTAGGACCATCACCAGCAACAATACCGGCGCGATCCACACAAACAATTACATGTGAATTATTTCTAGCCATATCATGAATAAGTTCATCATACGCTCGTTGTAAAAACGTTGAATAAACAAATACAACAGGGATTAAGCCAGCATCAGCCATTGAGGATGCCATCACAATTGCGTTTTCTTCCGCAATCCCTACATCGATAAAATTTTTAGGAAAAGCAAGTTGAAATGAATCAATCCCACTCCCATAGCCCATCCCAGGAGTAATAACCCTAATATTTGGATTTACCTTTACTTCATCCATTAAATAAGAACAAATTGCTGGTCCGAACGAATACGATTCTTTATCCTCCATTTGGATTCCTGTTTCTAAATCAAAAGGGGGAGTAGAGTGCCAAATTCCTGTTTTATCTTCTTCCGCATATTTCAAGCCCTTACCTTTGATAGTTTTGACATGAATAACAACGGAGACCGGACTTTTTTTCGCATATTCTAAACACTCAATTAAATCGCTTAGATTGTGACCATCGATTACTCCGATATACTTAAGTCCCATACTAGAAAAAATATTATTACGATATGCTAAAGACTTCATCATCATTTTAATTGATCGAGGCATTAATTTACGAATAAATTTAAACTGACCTCTAACGCGAATACGATTGAAGGTTTTCGCAAGTCCTCCAGTATTCTTTGAAATTCCCATTTCATTATCATTTAAAATGACAATCATCTTTTGTTCTTTTTTTGATGCTAAATAATTTAAAGCTTCCATAGCTAAGCCGTTAGAAATAGATGCATCCCCAATAATAGAGATGATTTCCCCAAAACGATCAGGATATTGAGCTTTAGCTTCCAAATAACCAAGTGCTCCTGAAATACTAGTTGAACTATGTCCCGCTTCAAATACATCATGAACACTCTCTTCTTTACTTGCAAATCCACTTAAGCCATGGAGTTTACGAAGGGAGAAAAACCTATCAAGACGTCCTGTTAATATTTTATGGGCATAGGTTTGATGCGAAACATCGAAAAAAAACATATCATGGGGACTATTAAAAACATAATGTAACGCAAGAGTTAACTCTACCACACCAAGATTAGATGATAAATGACCACCGGTAAGCATAATATTATCAATTATATCATTACGGAGGTTTTCAGAAACCTTATTTAATTCTTGAATTGACATTTTCTTTATTTCATCAATTGAGTATGGCATAGTTCACCCCCTTTATCTTTACTTCTTCTATTAAATTATACGTTTTAATTCTATAATTTATATTAAAAACTTTCTTCTTTTTGATTATCAACTTTCGTTATTACAACTTTTTTGGCTTCATCGAGTCTTTTTTTACACTCTAAGCTTAAGCTCATTCCTTTTTTATACATTTCAACCGATTCTTCTAGGGATAGTTTTCCACTTTCAAGTTTAGTAACTACATCTTGAAGTTCTTTTAGTAATTCTTCAAATGATTTATCTTCCATTATTTTCTTCCTCTTTCTTTACTATTTCAATAGGTTTCGTTAATACTTCACCATCATGCAAAACGATGCGAAGATTCTTGGTTAAGTCTAATTCACCAATAGACTTAACTAAATGTTCCTCTTGATATGGTAGGGCATATCCTTTTAACATAATATTAAAGGGATTTAGTAAAACTGCTTTGTCAATTAAACTCATCACATTATTTTCTAAATTGTTAATATAATTCATTAATAAATTAGGGGTAAACTTATTACATACATCATTGTATTTTTTTTCAATAAGACTTGTATTATAATTAAAGCCCAAATCTAAACGCGATGATAAATTTAAGACATCATCTTCCCATTTTTTTAGGATACGCTCTGGTTTATATGTACTTAGTTTTTCCGACAATACAACATATGGATGCGTTAAAGTATTTAGATATTCATCAAAATGACTTAAAACATACGCGTTGGAACATTGTGATAACTGATTAAACTTATGAATTAAGATGTTCTTTATGCCTTCATTTAATCTTGTCATCTTATCATACAAACTATCCATTACTTGCATTTTATCTTTGGTCAAACGCATCGCGGCTCCCGTTGGAGTTGGTGCTCGATAGGAGGCAACAAAATCACAAATTGTATAATCCCCCTCGTGACCAACTGCCGAAACAACCGGAAATTTTAAACTTGCAAGCAAACGAACTAAACCTTCATCATTAAAACATGCTAAGTCTTCATAACTACCGCCACCACGACCGATGATTAATACTTCGGCCCAATTATCTTTAATTACTTCGTATATAGCTCTAATTAAATCTTTCGGAGCATCTTTACCTTGGACTAGGGCAGGATATAGTTTTAACTTAGCAAGGGGTAAACGACGATTAAAGGTTGACACTATATCGTTTATGGCTTCTCCGGTTGGTGCAGTGATTATTGCTACACGTTCAGGATATTCAGGAATTGGAAGTTTACGTGATTCATCAAATAGTCCTTCCTTATATAATTTATCTTTAAGTTCAAGAAATTGTTGATATAAAAGACCAATTCCTTCTTGTTTCATCGTTTTAACAATAATGGCATATGTACCTTTTTTTTGATAAACTTGAACAACTCCTTTTACTAGTACACTCATTCCATCGGAAGGTTTAAAGTCGAGATTTAGATTATCAGGATAAAAAAACATTGCGGAAAGCTCTGAGTTTTGGTCTTTTAGGGAAAAATAACAATGTTTACCTGAATATTTAAAATTTGATATTTCCCCTTTCAAATAAACCTCTTTTAGATTTACATCCATTTCAAATTTATATGAAATATAACGATTTAAAGCTGTTACTGAGATATATTTTACTTCTACATTATTGTTCATAGACATTATTTCCAATATTTTCTAAAACACGATTATTAAATTTAACTTGTTTTTCATCCACTGTCATTGAATATTCACGGGTAATATCTAAATATTCATTGATAATGACACCTTTAGGAACTAGTCCCATCA
>JBJEEE010000028.1:0-3777 GCA_051872775.1 Bacilli bacterium | reverse complement strand
GGTATGGCTTGTTCCAAGAAGTGACCGTGCTTTAAAAGTACATTTTGGTGGTTGGATAAGTGAAAACTATGTCGAAGGAAAACTAAAAGTAGAATATCATGATGATAAAGTCGTTGAAGCAATGCCTTATGATATGTTGATTTCGGGCGCTAGTGAGGGAGTTTCTACTTTAAGATTATGGCGTGCGAGAAATTCATCAGAATTTGATATGAAGTCTTTTTCTCAAGGTGATTATTTTACCGCAATGGAAGAAAACGCAAAAGCCGAACTAATATCTAAAGTATTATATCCATCTGATGATCATTATGAAGGTAAAACTTTAAGATTAAAACAACAATATTTTTTAGTTAGTGCCTCAATGCAAAATATAGTTAATGATCATATAAAAAGATATCATGATTTACATACAATGCCTGATTATGTGGCAATTCATATCAATGACACTCATCCTGCTTTGTGTATACCAGAATTAATGCGTTTATTGATGGATGAACATGGTCTTGGTTGGGATGAAGCTTGGGAAATTGTAACTAAGGTAGTTGCATATACAAATCATACGGTATTAGTGGAAGCTTTAGAAACATGGGATGAAGCCTTAGTTGAAAGAACCCTTCCACGTATTATTCAAATTATTAGAGAAATCAATCGACGTTATTTAATTGAAATTGAAAAGATGAATCCTAATGATTGGAATAAAATTAACCGTATGGCTATCGTTTGGGGAGGCCGTATAAGGATGGCTAACCTAAGTGTAGTTGCAAGTCACTCAGTAAATGGGGTATCAGCACTTCATAGTGATATTATTAAACGAAGTATTTTCCATGATTTTTATGAAATGACCCCCGAAAAGTTTACAAATGTTACAAACGGGATAGCTCACCGACGTTGGTTAAATCAATCTAATCCTCGTCTTTCTGAATTATTAAACGAGACAATCGGTCATGGTTGGTATTATGATGCAAGTGAACTAAAACGCTTTAGAGCATTTGAAAATGATTCAAGCGTTTTAGATGAACTAGCAAAGATAAAGTATTTAAATAAGTGTGATTTTGTTAATACGATTTATCGTAAACAAGGAATTATTATTGATCCTTCAACCCGTTTTGATGTTCAAGTTAAACGTCTTCATGAATATAAGCGTCAACTACTAAATGTTTTAAAAATAATTAGTTTATATAACAAATTAAAAGAAAATCCATCTCTTGATATTACACCACAAACATTTATTTTTGGTGCAAAAGCAGCTCCAGGATATTACCGTGCTAAAGAGATTATTGAGCTAATTAATTTTATTTCGAAAGATATTGATAAATATCCTGAAATTAAACGCAAACTAAATGTGGTATTTATGGAAGATTATTGTGTTACGCTTGCGGAAAAATTAATGCCTGCCAGTGAAATTAGTGAACAAATAAGCCTTGCAGGTAAAGAAGCGAGTGGTACTGGAAATATGAAGTTTATGATTAATGGTGCCATCACGATGGGCACTATGGATGGTGCTAATGTCGAAATATGCGATGCTGTAGGTGATGATAACATTTTTATATTTGGTATGACAACTAAAGAAGTAGATGATCTATGGAAAGAAGGATACAACTCGACATATTACTATAATAATAATCTAGAAATAAGACAAATCATTGAAAGTTTGAAAAAGGGCTTTGCGGGTAAGAGCTTTGAAAACATTGCCAACTACTTATTAACTAGTAGTGGTGTAGCTGATCAATATATGTGTCTTGCCGATTATGAGAGTTATATAGATTGTTATAAGAAGATGGATGAAGTTTATCATAATCCAATGAAATGGAATCAAATGTCACTTGTAAATATCAGCGAAGCAGGAAGATTTGCTTCTGATCGTAGCATTAAAGAATATGCAGAAAAAATATGGAAGTTAAAACCTGTTAAATAAAAGCGTAATATTTTCTTTTTTGTCAAAAATTTAGTATAATAGATAAGGTATTTTTTAGATATTAGGAGGAAGGTATATGGAAAGCACAAGTCCTAAAAAAGAAATAAAAAAGATAGGTATTTTAACATCAGGTGGTGATGCTCCTGGAATGAATGCCGCAATTCGTGCGGTTGTTAGAAGTGCAATCACCCGTGGAGTTGAAGTCTATGGTATATATGATGGATATCTTGGTCTTGTTGAAGGACGAATTGTAAAAATGTCTAGAGATTCCGTAACAGATATTATTAATCGTGGTGGTACTATTTTGGGTTCAGCACGTTTAGCTGAGTTTTCACAAGATGAAGTTGCGCAAATTGGCGTTGACCAAGCTAGAAAATTTGGTATAGATGCCTTGGTAACTATTGGTGGTGATGGTACATATCGTGGTGCATTAAAATTATCAAGAATGGGTATTAACTGTATTGGTTTACCTGGAACAATCGATAACGATATTGCTTCAACCCAATATACAATCGGGTTTGATACAGCAGTAACAACAGCCTTAGATGCCATCGATAAACTACGTGATACTTGTAATTCTCATCAAAGATGCTCTATTCTTGAGGTAATGGGAAGATATTGTGGTGATATTGCTTTCGCAACAGCTCTTGCAGGTGGTGCAGACATGGTTATTACTTCAGAAACTGGTTTTGACCTTGAAAGTGTCATTGAAATGTGTAAAAAGTATAAAGCCGAAAATCGTCGTCACATTATCATCGTTATTACGGAAAAAGTGACTGATGTTCATGCTCTTGCGAAAAAGATTGAAGAGTATTCTGGATATGTTGCACGTGCTACCATCTTAGGTCATATTCAAAGAGGCGGTTCACCAACACCATTTGATCGTATCCTTGCTTCTCGTTTAGGTGAAGCTGCGGTTGAACAATTACTTAAAGGTGAAGCTGGAAAATGTATGGGTATCTTTAACAATGAAGTTATTGCAACTCCAATTGAAGAAGCATTAAAGATGGAAAAAGCGATGTTTACAGGTACAGAAGATTTAATAAAAAAATTAGCATAAAATTAACTCTACTAAGATTTGAAGTAAGACCTCTAAAATTGGGCCCTTTGAGTATTAGTAGAGTTTTTATATACAATTAATTAGACTTTTTTTCAAAAAAGTGATAGAATATATAAAAGTAAATATTACAAAAGGTGGAGTCTGTCAAAAACAAGGGCAGAGTATGCTCTTTTTTTATATATAATAAGGAAGGTGATTAAATGAAAAAGACAAAAATCATTTGTACTTTAGGTCCTGCCTCAAGGGATGAAATAGTTTTAGAAAAAATGGTTAAGTACGGCATGAATGTTGCAAGATTAAATTTTTCTCATGGTACTCACGAATATCACAAAGAATCAATTGAGTTAGTAAAGAAAGTACGAGAAAAACTACATGTTCCCCTTGCCATTATGCTTGACACTAAAGGACCTGAAATTAGACTTGGTGATTTTGAAAAAGAAAGTATCTACTTAAAAAAAGGAGACCGCTTCACATTAACCACTAAGCCAATTATGGGAAATAATGAAATCGTCGAAATTACTTACAAAGATTTACCATCCCAAATAACAGTTGGCAATAAAATTTTAATAGATGATGGAAAAGTGACGCTTGAAGTTGTTGCCACAAATGACACGGATATTATTTGTAAAGTAATAAACGGAGGTGCATTATCTAATCATAAAGGGGTAAACATCCCTAATGTTCATTTAAATTTTGAATATCTAAGTCCCAAGGATAAAGAAGATTTGAAATTTGGTGTAGATAATGATGTTGATTTTATCGCAGCATCATTTGTTAGGTCCAAAGAGGATGTTATTCAACTTAG
>JBJEEE010000027.1:0-15763 GCA_051872775.1 Bacilli bacterium | reverse complement strand
ATGTGCTTTTTGTGGCCGCTTTGTATTTAGTTTCTTCTACAATCACTAAATATACAACCGGACACGAGGGGTCCGGTTCTTTTAATATCGGACAGAAACTTTATTTTAATTATGAACGTGGGGAATTATACCGCAATAATAATTTAATTATCGGTAATCCCGTTGAAGAAGAAATCTATGATAGTGAAGGTAAGCTTGTTGATATTGTTAAACGCATTGAAACAATGAATGTTACCCCTGGAGATAACCTAACTTTCCATTTTTATGTAAGTAATTTTAATCTAGGTACGAATGAAGTTAATGGTTTAGATGGTATCTTCTATGTATCTTCTTATGCGGAATTCACTATGCCGGCGATTCAGTCAAGTGCTATTCTTAAATGTACACTTGCTTATCGCGAAATTCCAACAAAAGAAGGAGTAGATCCAGGTCCATTTAGAACATTTACGAGTGATAATAAATTAAGTTTACCCGTATATAATGAAGCTGATTCCAGCTCCATTATTAAATATGAATTTAAAGTATATGTAATTCTAGATGATCAAATCTCTACAACCTCAGCTGATGACTACATCGATGCAACTTTATCTATATCGTTATTCATCGATGCAACTGAGAAGTATAGTGAAGTCTAGGGGGTGAAGAAAATGAACGAAAAAAGAAAATTCTTCTCGCTCCTTACATGCTTTGCCTTTTTATTAGGGGTACTTGCGATAACTTTAGGGGTTGTAGCTAATATCAATAGTTCTACCCTTGCTCGTTATATCAAACGTGAAAAAGATGAAGTTAAAGCATATTATACGGCGCTTTATTTTGATGGTACTGGTGATGGCACTGGTATTGCGCTTGAAAATAATGTAGGGTATGCAAGTTTTGATTTAATGAATTATATTGATGAAGATGTAACAAAACGTGATATTGTTTATGAAATAAAAACAGTTAATGAGTTTTATAATAGTAAAGGTGAATTAGTAAGTGATCCTGCCACAGCGGATACACTAAATGTTCGTGATGTTTGGAAACAACCTGTTTTAGTTGGCTCTGATACATACAAATATAATATTGAAATAGTCTCAGATAATGGTGAAACCGTAAAAGATGAATTAGGAAATACGGTAAGCGATCAATATATGTTTAGCTATGAAGAAAGAGGAACGAGTGCAGTTGGTAAAAAACACAAAGTTACCATCAAAGTTGAACGTAAAGAATCATATTTGGTTGGTAGTACACCTAAAAATATTGAAGATATTAGTGGTGAAGAAAAAATCTCCATTGTTGTTCAATTACTTAAACCATATCGTACAGTTTATGTAATTGATATGGTTGTATCTGACCGTTTGATTATTTTTTCTAATTTAACTAAGGAAGTTTATAATACAACTTTTAACTCCATATTAGTTCAATCTGCTGATATTTTCTCTCATACTAAAGATGGAAATATTCGTAAACCAATTGATAGTAGTGCATATAAAAATGATCCGTTTACTTCATATGCCTTTAAAGTAACTTTTAATTGGCAAAATTTAATTTTAGATGAAAATATTTTACATTATCTTCATAATAATGTAGGTGGAATTACTAGTCCAATTGATGGTACAAGTGATATAACACTAGGGGATGCTGATTATTTAGATATTTCCAAACCTTATATAGTATCCTTCCATCAAGATACTAATACTGGTACTCTTACTGTTTATGTACCAGAAGGTTCCTCATTTAATCTTGACTTTTTAGCAACTAGCGCAACTTACAAAGTAAAAGTTAAAGTTGAAATCTATATTAGAGATGGTTATAAACAATATGGAAGTCAATTCTTAGGATATTCCGATTTAGACAGTAATGAGTTTATGACTATTTTAGAAAAAAATTAGGAGGGGGATGATATAATGAAAAAAAGTAAAACTTTTTATACTATAGGATCTATTATTCTACTTGGTCTTATCATTATTACAACCCTTGTTATTGTTGGTCTAACCTTTAAAAAACCATCTGGAATACATGCGGAAACAGAAGATGCTTACATAATTACTGTTGAAAAAACCTCAACCGTAAAAGTATATGTTAGTGGTGTTGGTGTAAAAGATATCACAAATAGTGAAACGGATTATTCCTTAGAAAAATACAGTGTTGAAAAAGGTACGGAAGTTACCCTTAGAGCGATTAACCAATCACGTATTTTTGAAAGTTGGAATATTTCTCCATCGGTTGGAACCGTTGATTTAAATAGTTCATACATTTATTTTACCCCAACATCTGATTTAACAATTAGTGTTAATCGGCGCGACCCACTAAATGCCGACTATGGAAACTATTTAACTGACCCTATTAGTATTAAAACTAAAGAAGATATCGAATATTTACAAACAATATTTAGAGCAGGTACTATTGCTTCTAATATAACTAGTAATGTTATTAAATGTTATGATAATTTCTTTAATAAATATGATAGTTACGTTACTAGCACTGATAAAGTTAGTGATATCGTTACAACTTTCTTTTATAAATTACAATATGGTTATTATCATTTAGCTGCTTCATTTTCATTCTTTGAAGATGATTTCTATGGTATTGGGACAGCAGATTTTCCATTTAAAGGTGTATTTAACGGTCAAACTGATAATGATACTGAAACCATCGCTATCACAACTACTTGTGATGAATTAACTGGTGATAATTATAGTGGTTTATTTGGCGTAACGTCAGAAGAAGCTGTTATTACGGATTTATGTGTTTCTTATGCGGTAACATTTAATGCTGGAAGTGCTGCAACTAACATTTATGTTGGTGGTATTGCGGGGAAATGCGTAGGATCATACTTAAATAATTTAGTTGTAACAACCAGTGCTGGTATTGAAAATACCACAAATGCTGATATTTATGTTGGTGGTGTTGCGGGAATCATGATGAATGGTTCCACTAGTGTTTATGGTATTGACTATGATGCTAACATTAGTTGTAAAGTAGTTGACAAACTATGGAGCATGCAAAATGCTAAAACAACATCTAGTACAATGTGTGCTGGTACCATCTCTGGTAGTGCTACAAATGTATATGTTAACAACTTTAATGTTGATGTTTCGAACTTCTCGATGATATCAAGGTTTGTTAAGACAGATAGTTATAATGTTACAAATAATTCTTATTTAGGAAATATATTTGGATATTATACAAATACAAAAAGAACTAGAATTGCTAATATCTTAATTAGTGGTACACGCTGTGAAAGTATAATCTCACTAATTTCTAGTGGTAATGCTTATGTTGGTGGTTTGATTGGCTATGTTAATGTTGGTGCTAATCTTGAACTTGGAAAGATTAACTTTCAAATAAACGAAAAAAACAGTGCTAATGTTAATGAAATTAAAGCACAATCATTATCTTCATCATCACAAGCTAACCTTTATGCAGCAGGTCTATTTGCATCAATGTCACAAAATAGCATCAATAAGATTGTTGGTTTAAGTGATTTTAATGATTGTATTGTTGAATATGAAGTATCAGGGGTTAAAAAAACAACCTTTGAACCAATCTTTGTCGGTAATTTTGAAATAGATTCTTTACAAAAAGGTAAAAGTAATGGAACCTATGGTAAGAGTATAGCAGCAGGCCTTGTCGCAAATGGCTATGTTAATATGAATGGTACATCAAATGAAGATCGTTCTAATATAATAATTACAAGTAAAGACTACACATTTGATGTAAGTGCAGTTCAAACGACAACATCTACAACTTTATCAGGGACTTATAGTAACATTGATAAAGCTCATTGTACTGCTGGCTTAGTATATGGCATGTTCGGAACTGATGATAATAATATAACTATAAATAATATAAATATTTTTATCGATAATGCTAACCTTATAACAACCCGTGAAGTTGGGGCTACTTCTAATGGTGACCTTCATACTGGTGGTTTTGTTGGTTATTCGTATGAAGTAGATTATAATAATATTAACTTTATTATAAATAACGCAACTATTAAATCCCAAAGTTATTCCAATGATGTTATTGCAAATACAAACGAAGATGCAAATAACGTTTATACGGGAGCTTTTATTGCAGAGTGCACATGTGCTAGTTCTGGATCAACATCGGTAAATAATATTTTAGTAACCGGTTATGATTATGATAAAAAAGCATATGCCGGAACCGATGTCCAAATGGAAGCTACTCAAAACTCCCAAAACGGTGGTGGCGACTACAAAAATGAAAACTACATTGGAGGAGTTATTGGTAAGTTAAGATATGCAAATGTTACTGGTTTAACCTTTGAAGGAAATATTAAAAAAGACAGTTACATTCGTCTTCAATCGGATAAATCACCAGATACATCCTTCTGTGGTGGCGTTATTGGCTATATAAAGAATACTGGTGATATCACTACTACAGTATCAGATTGTGAAATCAAAAATGCCAAAATAGAAGCAATTACAACCGTTACTTCAACTGCGATTGGTAATCCTGATATGTATGCGGCTGGTATTGTTGGTGGCTGTTTTAATGGAGGAACTTATGGTTATGGTTCAACTTTAAATATTAATAATTGTCGTACTTATAACACTGAAGTTACTTCTATTGGAAATGAAATAATTGCAGTATACGCTGCAGGAATTCTTGCTATCAATACATGGAGTGGATATACCAATATTAGTGATTGTTATGTATATGGCTGTAAAATTAATGCTTATGAGTATGCAACAAGTTCTACAGACTCTGGTAAGGTCGGAACATTTGCATCAGGTATTATGGGCGAAAACTTATCTAATGGAACGATTAATAATTGTGGCGTATTCGATACTTCAATTAATGCCTTTACGGAATGTTCATTCGCCTCATTTGGTGGGCATGGCGCATCAAGTGCAAGTATTGTTGCATTTTGTCACGCCACTACTAATATTTCTGGTTGCTATTCCAATGCTAGTTGTTCCGCAACGGGAAACAACAGTGTTGTATATGGTATAGCATCATCGAGCAATACTAAAAACTATTATTGTACAAATCGTGTTACTGCAGGTGAATGGACAAGTACAGGTTTATCACTTGATACAATAACACTTAGTAATAATGAAACTGTTTATTTGTTTTCTGATGCATTAACGGACACTGATGATTATAGTGCTAAGTTATATCCTGTATTTGAAAGTGGTAAATTTACTGTAAACTATAATACAAGTTCCGCTGTTACAATTCAAAAATCATCTGGCGTTACCGCAAGTGATATTCTAGATATTTGGGTAAATGTAAAATCAGGTGGCGATGCAAGTAACCCTATGTCATATGCTACTGATGAAGCACGTCATAAAGCTGGTTGGTTCCTTTATGGAAAAGTAATAGTAACTAGTGGTGGTAGTAGTGGAGATGATTTTATTTTAGATGAAGTTACTTATCCTAATGCTTCAACTGGTGAAGAGTTTACTTATGTTACTGATAATCAGTTTAAAAATATTAATTCTCCATATAATGTAAATAGTTATATTGGATATGAACCAAATGAAAGTAAAAAAGATGAAAATATCTTATCATATCATGTGGTTAAATTATATGATGGAATGCCATCAATAAGATTTAAGTTTACGATTACAGGAACTAATGCATCCCTTTATTATCCAATCTTTTATGATGAAAGTAATAATGTTATTGACTTTAAAGCTACTTCAGATTATGGTACATATGATATGACAGTTGAAAATAACGCATCATCATCTAGTTATGTTTTAACATATCATCTAAATACTAACTTAAATAAATCAATGCTTTTAACGATTGGATTTGGTTATGGTACAAGTGGTCAAAGTGCAAAAGTATTTAGACTTGAGCTAGTTCCAAATGTAATTGAACTTTCAGGATTTGAATATGCAGAATATACTCCACCAACAAACTATTCTGATAGTACAAACTTAGGTACAGTATCTAATCCATGGATTATTAGTACAAATCGTACAGTTAAAATCTTACCAGTTATAACTAAATCTAATGATCCCCTTGTTGATGATAAAAAAGTAGAGTATCATTCTGAATCAAATATTCAGTATGTTACATATACCCTTGATTCAAACGCTTCAGGTTACGCTTCGCTTAATAGTAGTGGTGAGTTAACCATTGGAAGTAGTACTTCAGATAGTGTTTATACCGTAACTTTAACGCTTAGAAGTAATACATCATCTAGTGTAACGATGTATTTTAAGATTGGTTCAGTATATATGGTAACATATAAGGGAATTGGTACTAATCTAAGTGGTCTACTTTATGTTACAATGGGGCAAAAAAATGATTATCTATTAAAATGTCCAATCCAAAGTGGTTATGGTGGGCTTCCTGTTAGATTTAATGTAACTATTGGAAGTACAACTTATGATTATAATCAAGTTATTAGTAAAGGCTGGATTAGAGATGAAAACAATCTCGTAGTTAATGCGTGGGATATTAATTATGAATATTTTAATCTATTGATTAATAAAGATGCTATAACTGGTAATATTGATATTGATATTGAATTTTGTGTAGTATATGAGTTAACATTTAATGCTCAAAATAAATTATTCAAGCAAGGTTCAAATGATAATGACACCTTAACGTTTAAGATTCCATCATTTTATAGTATAGATAATGTATCATATGCTATGACTTTTGATTATTTCTTTAATACCCAAAAAGTTGTAGTAGATGGTAAGCAATACACTAATTATGAGTTCTTAAAAAAATGGATTGAAGAATTAACAATCTTTGGTTATATCAATCGTGATTTCTATTTGATTGATGATGCTAATGCGATATCATCATATGGTATTAGTTTTAGTGAAATTGTTTCTCGTAATATTGTTCTTAATACTTCATATACTTTCTATGCAAGATGGAGTTTTATCCTTGAATTAATTGAAGCTCCTGGTACCCACATCAAGACAAGTTTCCAAGAAGACTTTATGGAAGATTATGGAGTTGATGAAAATGGTTTCGAACTTTCTAAAGAAGAACTTGAAAAACTTAATTTAAATCGTGCTATTTCCATTCCAATTAATAGTAATCGTGGTTATACTTTTACAATTGAAAAAGATGCTGACTTCATTGGTGAAGCTGATGTTGCCGCATACATTTATATGAAAAATGGTTCAGAAGAAGAGTTAAAACGTATTACGATTGAAAAATATCATGATAATATGTACATTTATTATATTCCACCTGAGTCAATTACGGGATACTTAATTATTTGTACATCTGTATCAAACTCTGACTTTATTGTTGGTGATAATACTTCATCTGTAACTGATACAATTCTTCCAGAAGATGGTATATTTACCTTTAAGTATATTGCTAACCATTTCAATAAAGAAGATAGCATAAGTTATATTTATAATAGTGGTAATAAAGATAATGCTTTATCTAATTTAAGTTTATATCGTGATATTATTATTCAATTTTATCAACAAACTTATAATGAAGATGGTAGTGAAATTGTATTAAATCCAATTCAACTTGTAGAAAATACAATCGTTCAAGTATATTATCATCAATATATTAATGGTACTTTACAAGATGATAAAACGATTGTTGGTACATATATAGTAAGAAAAGATGAAGAAGGAAATCTTCCAAGCGAACTTTTCTTAAGTGACTTTAAGAAGTTAAACTATAATGAAAGTGCCTTCCCACATATTACTTTTAATGAATTATTAGGAGGATTAACTAACCTATCAGAAGAGTATTTCTTCTCAATTACTCCACCTAATGGATACACAATATTCGGTGATGGTCGTCAAAGTGAAATTGTCAATAACGTTGTTCATGTTGGTTATTATGATTCAACTAAACGTCCTGCCTCCGCAACCGAAGAGGAAAAACAATCAGAAAATTATTTAAACCCTTATGTTACGGGAGTTAGAACCGAACAAGAGCTTGCTAACATTCCACTTGAACCAGAAGAAGGAACAGAAGGAATTGCATCGATCATCAACCAAACAACGAAGGAATCCTCCCTAAATTCACAAGTATTCTCGGTTATTCCATCAAGACAAACGACCCTTGAAGCAAATAGTCAAACACAGTACACCTTTATGGATAAGACAGACTATAGTATCTTTAGTCTAACTATCCATAATCAATATAATTTTAGTAAGACAGATGGATTTATCTATTTTAATACCGATACAACCCTTGAATCAAGTTTCATTTCCTTTGGAATGTCACAAATCAGTCTTACTCTTGGCTATGGTACGGGAGAAGTCAAAGTTTATGGTAAACATCAAAATGGAAGTTATGAAGAAATTGGTATAATCAATGTTGATAGTGTTGATTATAAGAAATATACGATTAATGTTAATCCTACTAAGGAGTATCAATATTTTAAAATTGTTAATAGTTCACCAAATCTAATGTTAATTAAAGACTTATCATTTGCTAGTGGCAATAATGGTATGTTATATGAGATTAATGCAGATGATTTTAAAAATTCTAAATTAGACTATTCAGCAGATAATGTAGATGCAACCTTAACAATTGTTAGAAATATTGTTGGTGATACTCGTCATGATGGTAAGAAGTTTGTGCTTGCGGTACAAATCGAAGACGCAAGTGGCAATATCGTAACGGATGTATCTAGTTTAGTTTCTATTAACGTAAGTATAAATAAAACTAATCACTTATATAATCCATATGAACCATATACTGGTAAGAATACTGCTTATTTTGATTTATCAAAAATTCTTGAATCGTATGATGTAAACTCATTTGATTTTGTCATTAATGTAAGTAGTGGTTATACTGTTAAATCAGTATTATTACTAGAAACTGTATCAGTTCAAAAACCTGCAATGGCAGAAGTTAGAGTATTATATACATATTAATAAAATATAGCCAAATTCTTAAGTGAATTTGGCTTTTTTTTAATTATGTTTTTAAATATAATGCATAAAAACAATTTTTGTACATATAATATATAACAAAACGAGAAAATTTCTCAAATCTCTTTACATTTTAATAATGAGGTGGTATAATATGACTATAAAGGAAAAAGGTGTTTTTATGTTATTAAGATTTACTTTTAAAAATTTTAAATCATTTTGTAGCGAAGCTGTCCTTGATTTAGTAGCAAGTTCTATTACTGAACATAAAGATAGTTTGATTAGTATTAATAAAATTGATGTTTTACCTATTGCGGCAATTTTTGGTGCAAATGGTAGTGGTAAATCGAATTTATTTGAAGCTCTTATCGCAATGGGAAATGATGTTAGTGGTTATCAATCTAAAGATGAATCTCCATTATATATTAATCCTTATTTTTTCGATGATAAATATAAAAATTTGCCAACTGAATTTGAAGTATGTATTTACTCTAAAGAACATAATAAAGAATATAGATATGGTTTTTCTAGAACTACTAAAGATGTAAAGGAAGAATGGTTGTTCAGTAAAACGTTCTCCAAAACCCCCACAGTTAAAGAAAAATGTATCTTTTATCGTAGTGTAAATGCTAAGTTAGAAACTGACTTAACTAATCAAACTGAACTAGATGAGATTAATTTTGTAAGTAGTGTAACCACAAGTAATGAATTAATTATTACTAATGTTGGAAAAAGAAATAAGTGTAAATATAGTTACGTTTATTATTGGTTCACTGAACACCTCATGGGTATGAATTTTTCAAATTTAAATGAAACCAATAAATATAAAGATCAAAGTTTACTTCATACTTTATATGATAATAAAACATGGTTGAATCTAGTTGAAAATGTTATCACACTAGTAGATCCTGCCATTTTAGGTTTAGAAGTAAAAAAAGAATTAGATTCTCAATTGAATGATTATTATGTTATTTATTCTAAACATAAAAAAGAAGATGAGAGTTTTGTTTATGTTCCTTTTTCAACAGAATCATGTGGAACTAAAAAGATGTTGTTTTTATCATTTGTCTTATTAATTTCTTTAAAGTATGGTAGACCTTGCATTATAGATGAACTAGACTCTAAACTTCATCCATTATTATTACGATATATTATTAAAATGTTTTCAGATAAAAGTATCAATGTTGGTGGAGGACAATTAATTTTTAGTTCTCATAATTTGGTTTGTCTAGATTCAAGAGATTTAAGAAGAGATGAAATTTGGTTTGTTGAAAAAAATAATCAAAAATCTACTATTTTCTCGTTATATGATTTTAAAGATGAAACAATCAGAAAAGATTTAGATTTTGGCAAACATTATTTAAACGGTAGATTTGGAGCTGTTCCTTTTAATGATGAGGAGTAACTATGGGAATAGATAATCTAGCAAAGCGAAGAAGAGATGAAAGAAAAGCACGTATTTCGAAAGAACAAAAATTACGGGCTGAAACTTGGTTAATAGTATGTGAAGGAACTGAAACTGAATCAAATTATTTTAATAGTTTACTCGAACACGTAAATACTCTATCTGTTGAAAAAATAAAGTTTAAAATAGTTGGTACTGGAAAAAATACAAAATCCCTTGTTAATGGTGTAGAAAGTTTATTCAATACTATTGGAAATGAAATTTCAAAAAAAATGATTCGTTATGGCAAAGTATTTGTAACTTTCGACAAAGACGACTTTAGTAAAGTTGATTTTAATGATGCAGTAAGAATGTGCGAAAATAAGGGCTATATTGCTCTTTGGTCAAATGAATGTTTTGAATTATGGTTTTTATTACATTTCAATTATCTTGATACCGCAATTACAAGAAAAGAATACTATGTAAAATTAAAACATAATTTAAAAGTTGATTACCTGAAAAATGCAGATAACTTTTCATTATTAGGGAAACTTGATAGAATCCCAAAAGCATATGCATTTGCAAAAAAATTAGAAAGCAATTTTGATTATAACGACCAACCTGCTGATCGTAAACCATGTACAATGGTATATAAAATAATTGATGAAATAGAAACATACACAGGAGTAAAAATAAAAGACTGAAACATACTAAATAGTAAATTACAAAGGTTTTATTGTATGTAGTTTATTTATAATTTAGAAAGTATTATTTTTTTAAAAAGAATTACTATTTTAAATTCGTGTTATATTTTTGTAAGTTTTAAAATAATTTCGTAAATACATTGATATTTAAATGTTTTTTTGTATAATAATATTATAAAAGGATATGATGAATAAGCAAACAAATGAATTAAAGGATTAATTGAAAATATTATTGCTTTTAAAACAGAGACTAATAATATAGAATTAAAAAAAGTTGAAAGAGGAGTTCCCGAAAACTTATATGATACTTTCTCTAGTTTTTCTAATACATCAGGAGGAATTATTATTTTTGGTATAGATTAGAAAAATAATTATAACGTTTGTGGAATTAGTAATCCTGATTTATTGCAGAAGAAAATAACGGAACAATCTTTAATGATGGAACCTAAAATTAGACCTATTATTACGATATGTGAATATAAAGAAAAAATTGTTGCTTCGGCTGAAATTCCAGAGTTAGATGTATTCAGTAAGCCATGTTATTATTCTGGTAAAGGTAAAATGAAAGGTTCATATGTTCGCGTTGGAGATGCCGATTTGCCTATGACAGATTATGAAATTTATAGTTTTGATGCTTTTAAGTATAAAACAGAAGATGAATTACGTAGTAAAGATAGAATTGATTGTGATATTTTTAATGATATAGCTATTAACGCTTTTTTAGACAAAATCACTTCATTAAAGCCTAACTTAATCAACTTAAATAAAGAAACTATTCTAAAAATAAATGGAATAGTGGATAAAAACAATCATCCTACTATTTGTGGCATATTAAACTTTGGGAAATATTCTCAATTATTCTCTCCTAATTTAGATATAGTTGCGGTAAGATGTTCAACAAACGAATATGGAATTGAAGATGAAAATGGAATAAGATTTCTTGATAATAAAAGATTAGATGGAACAATCAGTGAAATGCTAAAATTAGCAATCTCTTTTGTTGTAAGTAATGTTAAAAAAGCTACAATTATTAATGAAAATGGTATACGCGAAGATGTACTTGAATACCCCATTAAAGCAATAAGAGAGATAATTTTAAACGCATTAATCCATAGAGATTATAGTATCCATACTGAAAATGAACCAATTAGGTTAACGATCTATGATGATCGAATTAAGGTGTCAAATCCTGGTGGTTTATATGGTAGGCTTTCCCTTGATGATCTAGGTAAGGTGCATTCGGATATTAGAAATCCTTTTATTGCTTCGTTATTAGAAGTACTAGAAGTAACAGAAAATAGATATTCAGGTATACCAACAATTTATGCGAAATGAGAAAGGCGGATTAATGGAACCAAAATTTGAAAGTTCAAGAGGAACTTTTACAGTTAATTCATATAATTCAAAAAAAACTGATATTATTAATGATGACTTTATATCAAAAATTAAAACATATTGTAATACACCAAGAACAAAAGAGTCTTTAGCAAAATATTTTGGTTATAATGAAAAATATCCATCATACTTTATTAATACTTATGTTGTTCCATTGATTGAACAAGGTATCCTTGCTTATTCATTTCCTGATAAGCCAAAAAGTAAAAATCAAAAGATTTATACAGTTAGATAAAAATAATTATTCATACCAAAGAGGATATAACGAAAATATTAATAAGCTTTTATATACTCTATATATAAGGAAGGAGTGGATTAAAAATGAATAACAATTTAACAATAAAAGAATTAGGTGGAATTAATATTAAAGATCATATTCCTGATAATGCTAAACTAAAAGAATTAATTGAATATACGAAACAAAATGCGCAAAAATGGAAAACTTTACAAACATATTATCAATGTGCTATGATGGAAATTGAAACTAAATTTCGCGTACTTGATCAAGAGTTTTCCCTTCAATATGATTGTAATCCGATTGAAACGATAAAGACAAGAATCAAAGGGATGGAAAGTCTTGCGGGGAAATTAGTCCGTAAGAATTTACCAATGAATATAAAATCAGTTGAAGAACATATCTTTGATATGGCAGGAGTTAGAGTAATTTGCTCTTTTATAGAAGATATCTATAAAATAGCTGATAGCTTTTTAAGTCAAGATGACGTTACCTTACTTGAAAAACGTGATTATATCAAGAACCCTAAACCAAGTGGATATCGTGGTCTTCATTTGATTGTTGAAGTACCTATCTTTCTTCATAATGAAAAAAGAATGATGAAAGTAGAAGTTCAACTAAGAACAATTGCTATGGATTTTTGGGCTAGTCTTGAACATAAACTAAGATATAAAAAAGACCTAAGTCCCGAACTTATGGAAAAACTATCGCAAGAGTTAACAACCTGTGCAACCCAAATAACTAGTGTTGATGAAAAAATGCAAGAATTAAAAAATATCATAGATGAATATAAAGAACAAACGGCATAAAAAAAGGACTGTAAAATGAAATGAAGTTCATTTCAAGATACAGTCTTTTTTCCATAAGAATATTTTTATTTGGATTATATGGCTATATAATATCTTTATGGACATTTGAGGTTTCAATAATGAATTCCGCAATTCTAAATGTAGCTTGTTCATCAATATTATCGATTTGCGCATTCACCATTTCTTCACAGGCGTTTTCATTATTTATTAGATCACATCCTTGTTTAACCATATCATTGGGATTATCACCAGATATTGCCATTCCATGATTGATGAAAAACATCTTATTGGCAGTTTCACATCCTGGGATTTGATAAGTTAAGACAAGAGGTGTGCAACTTGCGGCTGCTTCGGTTGAGGTTAGACCGCCTGGTTTGGTATAAATAATGTCGGCTGCTTTCATATAAGTAGGCATATTGGTTGTATGACCTAAAATTTTAAATGATGGATGATCTAAGTATTTTTTTTGTAATTTATTAAATACTTTTTCGTTGTTTCCCGTAATGACAACAATACATAATTGATCAATCATTTGACATTTTGCAAAAGCATTAGTTAATTTCGTTAAATTACCTGCTCCCATACTTCCTCCAATCAGAAGTACAACTTTTCGGTTAGTAGGAAGACCTAAATCAAGTTTTGCGGATTCATTATCAAGTTCTACGTTTATCCTTGGGGAGTAAGGAATACCATAAGGATGAAGTTTTTCAAAAGGAAGACCTCTTTTTACAATTTCATCGGTCAAGTCTTCATGTGGGGTGATGTACTCATCACATTCGGTTTCTTCCCAAAATGGAGTAAGGGTATAGTCTGTTAATACCGCAAAGACGGGAGGAAGATTAATATTAATTCTTTTCATATAGGTTAATGTCTCTGCGGGAAAAAGATGAGTAACGATAATGGCATCATAGTGATTTTGTTCTAAATAGTCTTTTAAATAACTAGCCATTTTTTGATTAACTTGATACACGGGAGAGTTTTTGGTTTTAGTACCAATAAACATACCTAAATTATAGACTGCCCCAAAAACATAAGGTACTTTTTGAACGGTCTTGACATAAGTATTAGCAACTCTTTTAGCTACTTTTTCTCCCGCAAGCGTAAGGTAATCAAAAACAAAGGCTTGATGTCCCATTTTTTCAAATTGTTCTTTAAGGGCATTGGCCGCTGCATCGTGGCCTCCACCGGTTTTACAAGATAAAAGTAAGAAATTCATTTTATATCTTTTGAAATGCTAAACGCACTTTCCTTTCTTCAGTTTCTTTAAGTGATTTTAAATGTTTTAAAATAACAATGGCACAAATCGATGCACATCCGATAAATAGAGAAAGCATCTTTGCAAAAAAGATTGCGGAGACAAGCCAACAAACAAATGTAACGACACTTCTCAAACAATGAGGATTGATTATAACAATAATAGAAAAGAAAACATACCAAAAAGCAAGAGATAAGGCTAAAGTAAGATGAGGGAATAAACCTAGCAAAACCCCAAAAGTAACGGCAATACATTTACCACCTTTTTTAAATCCAGTGAAAAGGGGAAAGGCATGACCAACTACAGGCGCAAGCATAACGAGACTAAATAAAAAATGGTTTTCCTCTACTACATTATTCGCAATAAAAATAGGAACAAATCCTTTAACTATGTCTAAAACTAAAACCATAATTCCACAAGCAACTCCACCAAGCTTAAAGGAGTTGGCTGTACCAGGATTACTGTCAGCACTATTCTTAATAGTATCAACTTTAAAAAAAATTTTTGGTATTAAATATCCGAATAAGATAGAACCACTCATATAACCTAATACAATAAATAATAGGTATTTAAAAATCATATTATAATTCTAGTTCCCCATTAATTATTTTTAAAAGTCGTATAAACTCTTTTATTTCTTGTTCGTTAAGTTTATCCGTTATTGCTTTTATTTGTTCTTTTATTCGGTTAAATATTGCTGTTGCCATCTTTTTACCCATTTTAGTAAGCTTAATTAAAATACGACGGCGATCATATTTATCGGGTTTTCTTTCTATGTATTCTTTTTGTTCTAAACTCTTTAGGGTTGATGCTACTCTACCACTAGTTAAATGTTGAACACGACATAAATCACCAGGAGTAACATCCTCTTGAATCAAGTCTTCATATATTAATAAGGTTTTTAGGATGCCATTTTCACCTTGTGATAGTTTTTGAACTTCTTGTAGCGGATTATTATCATGATTTAATAGTTCAAATAGTTTTTTTTCAAGTTCTCCGTTAAACATTTTATCCTCCAAAAAATATCTTCTACTAAAAGATATTTTATCACTATTTGTTTTATTTGTCAATGCTTATATTAAATTTTATTTATTGTGTTTAACTTATGATAATGTCTTAATAGTTATTTTTAGAAAATGTCCCAATA
>JBJEEE010000026.1:0-3827 GCA_051872775.1 Bacilli bacterium | reverse complement strand
AATAATTATGCTTATGTTTCTTAATTTTTTTGTAAAATTGCAAAGTTATTGACAATTTATTTCAATATTATTTATAAATAAAATAAAATATGATATAATGTAATAAAAATAATAGTAAAAGGAGGAGAAAATGAAAGATTCAAATTATACCAAATCAATCATTGTTAATTCATTTAAAGAATTAATGCAAAAAAAATCTTTTGATAAAATATCAATAAATGATATTACATCTAATTGCTATTTGAATAGACAAACCTTTTACTACCATTTTCAAGATAAATATGAATTAATGAATTATATTTACTATCATGAAATCTTTCTACCACTAGTTGATGGATTAAATGAAAATAATTATTTAGAAAGATTTGAACAAATGTTTGCGAAAATGAAAAAAGAAGAAACTCTTTATTTTAATGCCATCACGATGAGTGGAGATTATGGATTTAAAGAGTATATTCAAACGATCTTAAAAGAATTAATTACCGAACTTTGTCCCAATGAAAAAAGCATAAATATAGACTTCTATACTTATGGCTTAAGTGGTGTTATAATTAATTGGATTCATTGTGGAATGAAAACAAATCCCCAAGAGTTATCAAATTTATTAATTGAGATTATTCAAAAAAAGTCTTGAAAAACCATTTCTTTATTTCTTCAACATTTCCAATTTGTAAAAGAGTCATTAAATTTTTATGAAGTAACTCTTTTTGAAGAGCTAGATTTTCTTTAAAGGTGGAAGCAAGTCCTAGTTCAATAATATTTCTTGCACATCTTGATGATGTCGATTTAGTAATATTTTTAAGTAAAATATCGATGTTTATACTAATTATAATTTTTTTAAAGTCTTTGATTGCCATTGTTGGTACCTCTATCTAAGTAGATTATATCAAGATTTGGGGGTATAAGTAAATAGACAAATAATCAAAAATGTCTAAAAAACGACAAAATGCTTAACTTGTCTATTTACATTGTTTGTTGAGTGTAATAAAATATAAGTAAGCAAAATATATAGGAGGAAATTTTATGGATACAAAAAAATTAGAAGAACAACTTAAAGGTGTACTTTATGTTGCTGTAGGTGCAACAGCCTTAATCGTTGATAAAGCCAAAGAAGTAATCTCTGAAGCTTATAAAGTGGGAGAAAAAACATGTGAAGCTCATCATATTGATAATGAAGAGTTAAAACGTAGCATTCAAGAAGCAATCAAAAAAGGAATTAATATTACAATTGAGGCTGATAGTAGTGCAGATTCCATTGAAAAGAAGTTAGAAGAACTTAGTGAAGAAGAATTAATGACAATCAAAGCTAAAATAGAAGAACTAGTTGCCCAAAAGAAAGAACCAGTTGATGCAACACCAAGCGAAGAAGCAGAATAAACATCGTTTTAAACAAATTACCAAAATATTACTAAAACATAAACTTCATAAAAAATTAACCCCAGATAGGGTGTGCGATGCTCTCGATGAATTAGGTCCAACCTTTGTTAAAATTGGTCAAATTTTATCGACACGAGAAGATATTATTCCTAGAGAGTATTGTGATGCTTTCGCAAAACTTAAGGATAACGTATCTGCCCTTCCTTTTAGTACAATTAACGAAATCGTTGAAACTGAATTACAAAAGCCAATTAATGAAGTATTTTCATCATTTAACGAAATTCCAATCGGATCTGCCTCCATTGGCCAAGTTCATGAGGCTAACCTATTAGATGGAACTAAAGTTGTGGTTAAAGTAATGCGACCTCATATATTTGAGATTGTTAGCGAAGATTTTGCTATTCTTAAAAAGGCTATAAAGTATTTAAATCTATTTACGGATTTAGATAAGGTTGTCGATTTAAATATTATTTTTGATGAGACTTATGAAGCTATGAAACTTGAAATGGACTTCATAAATGAACAAAACAATATTCAAATCTTTAATGAAATGTTTAAAAATATAAACTATATCAAAATACCTAAAACATATCCAGAATATTCGACCAAACATCTCCTTGTAATGGAGTATATAGATGGAGTAAAAATAAGTGATTTAGATATTTTAAAAGAACAAGGTTATGATCTTAAAGAAATATGTGAGAAGTTAGTTGAAAACTTTATTTCACAAGTTATAGATAAAGGTATCTTTCATGCTGATCCACATAGTGGTAACATCATGATATCCGAAGGTAAAATTGTATGGCTTGATTTTGGAATGATTGGAATCATCTCAAAAAGAGATCAACAACTATATCGTAAAGCTGTGATGGCTATTGTCAATAATGATGTATCGGAATTAAAAAATGTAATTTTAACTATTGGTGTATCTAATGGTTCTATCAATCATTCAGAATTATATAATGATATCGAGATATTATTGTTTAAATATTCAAGTTCTAATATTCTTGATATCGATATGGGACAATTTCTTCAGGAAATACTTCGGATAGCTAATAAGAATCATATTAGTCTACCAAGAGGGGTAACACTCCTTGGACGAAGTATCATCATTATTCAAAAAGTAGTAGGACTATTAGATCCTAATGCTAATATTTTGGAATTATTTAGTAATCATGTTAAAGACAATTACAAAAATGATTTAGAAGTTAAAGATAAACTTCTTGATATTATTAAGAAGATATATATTAGTGGTTCTAAAACAGCTGATATTCCATCACAGTTATATGATTTACTAAATCTAACTATCAAAGGTGAAAGACACACAAATGTAGAAATAGTCAATCTAGATGATAATATCAATAAAGGAAGAAAAGCAATCAACCGTCTAATTATTGCCATTATAACATCTAGTTTAATCTTTGGTGTAGCTTTAGTTTTATCAAGTGTTATATCAAGAACAAATCACGAATGGTTAGAAATAGTAGCTTTAATTTTTGCATCTGTCGAAAGTTTAGTTGCTTTTACTATGTTAGTAGTGTTAATTATGATGTTTTTTAAGGATAAAAATAAAAAATAACTATATTATATCTTGATTAGTCGTTACATAAAAAGAAGTAAAAAAAGAGCAAGTTTTTATCAAACTTGTTCTTTTTATGTTTTTTCGTGTTCATTTTTTTGTGCTTTCTAGGTGGTAAAAAATGTTATCTAGCCCATAAAGAAGAAAAAATACTTGCATTTGTGGATGAAAAATGGTATAATATTACAAATTAGAAAGGAGGAAGACTATGAATCAAATATTTGAGACATTAAAAGGTACTAATATTTTTGCATTTCTTATTTTAATATGCTTAATAATAATACCTAAAACAAGACCAAATGTTTTTAAAATACTTTCTTTTTCTTCAATAGGATTAGTGTATCTAAGTATAATAAATAAGTTTCGCGATTTAGAGACGGTTCAATTATTGTTAAAATTCCATCCAAAAGATTTGATTCAAACTATTACAACACGTGTACGTCTTACTTCTTCTAAATCATTACCAGATTTAAAGAATCTAAATGTTAAATCTTTAATAAAGGCAATTCATATTAGATTTGTAACTAGATGGCTATCGCCAGTACATCGTTATATAACATGGGTGAAAGAAGTTTTAATTGAATTTATTAAAACATTAAAGCAAAATAATACTTGCTCATTTAATGAATATTATGCATAAATGCTATTGGAAGTATCCAATAGTTTTTATTTATCTACTTGTCTTAGATTGCGAAATGTGATATAATAAACTATATAGAAGTAAGGTGATGGAAATGAAAGTATGTCCATATTGTAATGGAATTGTAGAAGAGAAAAATGCCATCAAATGTAATATATGTGGTCAAAATATACAAAACGAACCTGAATATAGTGAGGAAGAATTAAATGATGATTTAATTCTAGAAGAAAT
>JBJEEE010000025.1:0-3858 GCA_051872775.1 Bacilli bacterium | reverse complement strand
AACCAGGTAAAAACCTGGTTTTTATTTTTGTTGCATTTGATATTACAATTCACCTTTATGTAGGTTAAGCTATTATTATATGCATATTACTTTATTATATAGCTATTATATGATAGAATATTGAAGGCAATAAAAATATACATATATGTTTGATAATATGGTTCAAGTGTTTCTACTTCATCACCGTAAATGATGAAACTATGTATTTATAAAATTACAAATACAAAACACTTTTTTGTCATATATATGTATCACTTAAGAAAGAAGGTGAGACTATTATCTTGTTTTATTATTTATAGATAAGATAATAGTCTTTTTTTACATTTCAAGAAAGGAGGATAGCAGATGCGAACAAAGCAAAACTTAAAAATTTGCTTTACTGTTTTTGTCGCCATCATAGTAGCATTACTTTTATTTTGGATAACATCACGCGATATTCAAAAAGAACAAAATAGTGATTATACTGTAAAGTTTTATGAAAATGAAACATGTATAAAAGAAGTTACCCATCATAAAAATGAATATATCTCGCAAACCGAACTTGATGAAATTAATAAAATGGTATCAAATATTGATAACAATTATTATATTTTATGGTCATTTGCTAAGTCTGATTATGAAGAAGTAGATTTTAGTGAATTAAACAATAACGCAACTGTTTACCTCTTTAGATTTAGAAATGAATTGAAAGTATCAGTTATTGAGACAGGTCAATTCTCTTATGAACTATCACAAGATGGTCCTATCAAATCCGGGTCATCAGTTAAAATTAATGTGATGCCTATTCAATCAGAACGAACATATCGCCCGGTTGTTTATGCTAATAACCGACGTTTATCCCCAAATGATGCAGGTGAGTTTGTGATTGATAATATCACGGAAGATATTGAAATAACAGTAGAACTAAAGGAATTAATAAGTATCACTCCAAAAGAAAATCAACAATTTATCTATAATGGACTTGATCAAAATCTTGAATATCTTGTAAAGGATAGTTTAGGTGAGATTATCACTATCGATAACATATCGGTAAATTACTATTACGATAATCAAAATGTAACATCGATGAAAGATGCGGGAGTATACCTTGTTAAATTCAATTATTATGGTGATGAATATTATTATGAACCAATTGAATATCAAGTTACAATGGAAAAACAAGTGCCATCCCTTGAAATAGCAAATGATACTTTCTACTATAATGGCTCAGTGCAATCATTAACGGTAGAAGATATTATTACTAATAGTGATGGTGATATCGAATTTGTAAACAATAACTTTAAAGATATTGGTGTCTATGATATTACAGTAAAGCTAAGCGAATCAAATAATTATATAAGCCAAACGAAAACATACACTGTCCAAGTAAGAAAAGGCTATCCACAAATTTTAGAATATCCTAAAGTATCGGAAGCTTTCTATGGTGATATGCTCGAAGAAGTAGAGCTAATCGGTGGACAAACAGATGTTCCCGGAAAATTCTTTTGGCTTAACCCAAAAGAACATTTGTATGATTGCTCATCCAAATGTTCTTTTGGCTTAACCCAAAAGAACATTTGTATGATTGCTCATCCAAATGTTCAGCATATTTTATTCCAAATGATAAAATAAATTATAATAATATATTCATTTCACTTGACATAACAGTAATTTCCATTCAAGAAATGTTAGAGCGAATAAAAATAGATAAAGAAGAAACAATGAGTTATCTAGAAAACGTTGATCTAAGTAGTGTAACTGCCTTACCAATCAAAGCATCAACGTATGATGCAAATATAACTTGGATGTCCTCAAATACTATATATCAAGTTGATCAAGATGGTAAAGTAAATATCCTTAATGTTATAGGTAGTCATAAAATCAATTTAGTTGGTATATTAACTTTTAAAAATGTTTTAGAATATGTAAGTATTGATTTTACGGTCAATATAGATCCAGTATTAGATAAATCTAATCATACTGAACAACAAACAACTAATAATCAAACCCAAAACATTAACAATGAAGTTAGAGATATAAAAGTATTAATTGATTATGAATTGATAAGTAATCAAGAAGTAACCCTTATTGAGGAAACTAATGAGACTACTTTAGCAATTGATAATAAACAAACCTTTATTAATCATTCATATAATGATTTAATAAATATTAATGAAGTAATTGTATGGAGAGTTATTTCCGATTGTGACCCTGGATATTACTTAAAAACCTAAAATAATAAACAAACAATATAGCAAAATACAAAGTAAAAAAAATAACAAGAAAGGAAAAAAAATATGAAAAAAAGATTAGCATTTATTTTAACATTCATGCTTGCTTTTGTTAGTATCTTCGCCTTCGGCTTTAAAGCTCAAAGTGCACAAGCTGCAGTAACCGACGAACAACTACAAGCTGAAATTGATAATATTTCTGTCCCTCAAAGAGTAATCTTTGATTTCCCTGTTGTAAGCGTAAGTGTTTATGGTTCAACTATTGAATGGGAATCAAGCGATTCATCTATTTTAAATGTTCCAACATCTGGTGGTTGGGTTAAAGTTACAAGACCTGTAGATGCAGATGCTACAGTTACTTTAACAGTAACATTAACAAATGGTAGTTTATCAAAGAGTAAAGAATTTAGTGTAAGCGTTCCAAAAGGAACAACAACTACAAATACATATAATATTGTGTATGAACTAAATGGTGGTACTCAAAATGAATCAAATTCTGATACATATAAAGTTGGAGAAACTAAACAATTATTTGCACCTACAAAAGGAGCTCTTGATTTCCTTGGTTGGTATGACAATGCGGAATTTACTGGTTCACCAATAACTGCTCTTCCAAAAGGAATCAGTGGTGACTTTACTGTTTACGCAAAATGGGCAGACCCAGTAGTTACAGGAATTGTTGTTAAAACAAATCCTACTAAAGTTTCATACAATGCTTTAGAAACATTTGATTCAACTGGAATAGTTGTAGAAAAAACATTTAATTATGGTGAAAATGAAGTAGTTAACAATGCAGAATTAAGTTTTGATAAAACAGCTCTTCATGTTGGTGATACAAAAGTAGTAGTTACTTATGGTACATTTACAGCAGAAGTTGCTATTTCTGTTTCTCCTATCGACTATACTGAAGAAGATTATACGTTAGTATTTGAAGATCAAACTGTTACTTATAACGGCGAACAACAAACTATAGATCATTTATTTGAATCTGAACACTCTGGTTTAACTGCTAAACTTAGTGAAGTTGTATCTAAAAATGTTGGTACATATGAATATACAGTAACATTTGCAAATACAAATCCAGACTATAATACTCCTACAGCTGTAACAAAAACATTAACAATTAATAAAGCTCCTCTTACTATCACAGCTGATAATAAAGGTGTAAAAGTAGGACTTGATATTCCTGCATTTACAGCATCATATGCTGGTTTCCAAGGTGAGGATAATGAAGCTGTATTAAGCGGTACTCTTACTTTTGCATGTACTGCATCAAAAGGTTCTCCAAAAGGAACATACGATATTGAAGTATCTGGTGTAACTGCGGTAAACTATGAAATTAGTTTTGTTAAAGGTACTTTAACAATTACTGAAGGAACATACACAATTGTTGCAAGTGGTAATACAGTAACATATAATGGCTCAAATCAAATGTTTACCGTAAAACTAATGGAAGGCGATGTTGAAGTTCCTGGAATCGTATTTACATATACAGTTGAAAGTGCTGCATTTACAGGTGCTACTAATGCGGGAACATATGAAGTACTAGTATCTTATAATGATGCAACATATGGAACTGGTAGTCAAACTGTAACATTCACAATTGAAAAAGCAACATATGATATGAGTGGTGTTTCATTCACAGATG
>JBJEEE010000024.1:0-16493 GCA_051872775.1 Bacilli bacterium | reverse complement strand
AGAATACGCTTATGTTTAATTTTTTTTGGGACATTTTGCAAAGTTATTGACAGTAGATTCCCTTTTATTTTGGGTTTAACAAATAATTTGTTTGATTTTTATATACTTTTTTGATATAATATGTTTAATATATAAAGAGGTATCAACATGAAAAACACAAATAATTTTAAAAAGCATTTTAAGCATTATCTTACTTCATTCATTACTATTAGTCTTAGTATATTATTGACAATTACTCTTTCTAGTTGTAAGAAGCAAAACGAAACAATTGAAAATCCGATTGCCCTTGGCTATATTGATGGAGTTGGTTATATCATTAATACGGAAGGAAAACATCTTTCCCTTTCAAACTTTGATGAAGTAAAACCATTTTATGGTGATTTTTTGATGGTAAGAAAGAATAATTTATGGGGATATATCAAGAACAATGGTGAAATTGTTACCGACTGTATTTATGAAGAAGTATATCCAATGAGTGAAAATAAAGCCGTTGTAAAAGAAAAAGGAAAATATAAGATTATCGATGCGTTTGGAAATTCACTTTATATTTTTAATAATGGCATCTTTTCTAATAGTTACTTTAATGAAAATATGTTGGTAATTGAAAAAGACCAATTATTAGGCTATTTAAAATATGATGAAAATACCAATAGTGTTTATATTCTTATTGAACCTTGTTTTGACTATGCTGGAAATTTTAGCGAAGGATATGCATGTATTGGCATGGTTACTGATGGCTATATTAAGTATTCCTATTTAAATACCCTTGGCCAAAACATCTATGGTAATTTTATTTTTGATGAAGCAAATGATGTAAGTTGTGCTCGTGCTAAAGTTGGTTTTAATATTATCGTTAATACATATTATCAATATTTAGTTTTACCAACGGAACAAACGCACGATATTAAGGAACCTGAATACCTTAAATCTAAAGTAAATGATAAAGTCATAAGATATCAATATGCTAGTGACTTCTATAATAATATGGCATTTGTCGCTAATTATGAAAATTATATCTATGGCGATGAAGAATCAAATACTTTATACTATAAAGATTTCTCTTTTGTTGATACTTTAGGAAACTTTGATTATGAAGAAGGCGTTGACGATATTGGAAAAGCAGTTCCTAAAAACTTTTATCCATATTCACCTTTTTTCCTTAATGATGTCTTAATTTTTATCAATGCTACACGTAGCATTCCTGTATGTAAAATTTTCCGTGAAACATCATACAAACAAGATGATGGTGATGGTGGATATAACATAATACATGAGTTTAAAGAAGCATCTTTTAATTTTGATGAAGAAAATATCATTGTTAAAAAATTAATGGAAGATAACAAATGGACCTATCGTATGGCTTCAAGTTATCTCACCCAACCATATGAACTTAAAATGGTTAAATGGATTAGTGAACTTAATACTTATACAACCATAGCAAAAATATCAAACAATAAATATAGTATTGTTAAGATTGTCTCAACTAAAATCCCTGATGAAGAGAAAACTGATCGTAATTTAGATGAATATAATATTACCCTTGAATATATTGTACCTGTTATTTATGATAATATTATTTATTAGGAGACGCATATGATTAGAATTAAAGATTTAAATAAATATTATAAATCCGGTCAAGGTACTTATCATGCACTTAAAGATATTAATTTAACCCTCCCCAATGAAGGGATGGTCTTCATTGTTGGTAAAAGTGGTAGTGGTAAAAGTACATTATTAAATATTATTGGTGGACTAGATGCTTATGATAGTGGCGAATTATTAATAGATGATGTAAATACGAAAAATTTTACCAAATCAGAGTATAACACTTATCGAAACACGTATATTGGTTTCATTTTTCAAGAGTTTAACGTAATTAAAACATTGACTATCTACGATAATATAGCCTTATCCCTTGAGTTACATCGTTTAAATGTCAAACAACATCACGATGAAATTATGCAAATAATTGAAAAAGTAGGCTTGAAGGGTAAAGAAAATCGTCGTATGAATGAAATATCTGGAGGAGAAAGACAAAGAGTCGCTATAGCCAGAGCTCTAATTAAAAATCCAAGAGTAATTATTGCGGACGAACCTACTGGTAACCTAGACTTCAAAAATCGCAATATCATTATGAATCTTCTTCAAGAACTTGCCAAAGATCGTCTTGTGTTAGTTGTTACCCATGATCGGGAGATTGCATCATTATATGGAGATAGAATAATCACCATTAAAGATGGTACAATTATCAGTGATGTCGATGTAAAAGAACCTGAAAGCCAATATATAAGAACTCAACAATATCATGTAACACCAGTATCCCCAACTATTCATACAAGCTTTGTTTTAGCAAAAAAAGCTTTACGACAGAGTAAAATTAGATTTTTATTGATTATTATTTTATTTGCGTTTAGTTTGATTTTTGCGGGAAGTTCAGTTAATCTGTTTTTAACAGACTCTACTTTGGAGTATGCCAATTATCAAATTGAAAATAACAACTATGTTATCGAGATTAGTCAAAACTATAGTAACCGAAGTTATAACTTTCAAAATGGTTTTTACGCCCATGAAGCTAGTAAATTGATTGAAGAATATCAAACAGCAGACAGTGAAAAGGGTGATGAACTTAAAATATATAAATCAATGATTTTTGACTTTCCTATCAATGGTGAATTTGCATCAACATGGAAATATAATTCAACAATCAAAAGGATAACAATTCATAATGATTTAAGTTCATTAAATAAAATCCGTGAATATTACGATGAACCAATCGGTACCAATTATAATCAATATGGAGTTTATATTACTGATTATGTTGCGGCCTGCCTAATCTACTATGAATATTATAATGATTTAACTATGCCGTTTGATGAACAAGACGACGATACACAAAGATATCAAGCCTTTGATGAATTAATTGGACGTGAGTTAAAGTTTGATAATTTAAATCATAGTCTTTACATCAAAAACGTAATTATAACTGATTACCATGATTTTATTGAAGCTAACTTATCAAATGATTTAATTAAAGCTGCCTTCATCGACAATATTCCTTATTATAGTTCCCTTTTTGTCACTTCTTCTATCTATAATAATATTATCGGTACTGATTTAAATGAAATCGCTAATTTAAAGTATTTTTATGATAATATCATATTTGAAGCTTTAGATACTATTGGTACTTACGATAATATCAAGTTTATGCCATATAATGATAGCTTAGAAATTGCCAAATCAGTCGATATGAACGGAAATGTGGAAACTGATTCAGAAGGTAAAATCATTTATCTCGGTGCTAAACCTCATAAACCAGAAAAAGAAATGCCTGTCCAGATGGCGGTTTCACGTGGATTTATGGAAAAAGTGCTTAATATTAAGGCCAACGAATATTCCTTTGTTTGGAGTTCAGCTGACAAAAACTATCTATTATATAATTCACATAATAATCAAGCTAATTTCTATGTATGCGGCGTTAGTCGTATTCCAATACCTCTTAATTTTGTTGTTACAGCTATTATTGATGAAGATGAACCTGTTATTTACACTACAGAACTTACTGAAACAAATTCATTTATAAATATGGCCACCGCTTCTTATGGATCTGGTGATAACTATGCGGGATTTCCTCTTATCTTAATCACTAAAGATGCCCAAAATAATGCTAATATTTATAAAAAAATGATTGATCAAGATATTACAATTAATAATTCATCATTTTCTAAATTACTATTAGTCAATGAATTTATTAATGATAATTTAATTTTATTTATTGGTTTATTCTTTATCTTCTGTTTATTTAGTATTCTTATTATTTTTAACTTTATTATTATCAATATTAAAAATAGCACCAAAGATATAGGTATTTATATGTCTTTAGGAATGAATGGTTGGAAAATTGCCTTAATTTATCTATTCCAAGTTCTCTTTATAAGCCTAGTTTCTTCTATTGTTGGTTTGATTGGAACTGCTATTTTCCTCAATATTCTTGACCATAGTTTCAGTAGTAAAGTTATTGTTGATTTTAATGTTATTCAATTTACTCCACTTGGATGTCTTGCTATTATTCTACTTGCATTTATAACTCCAATATTATCAGTTATTTTCCCATTACTTTCACTAAGTAATAAGAAACCAATTGATATTATTAAGGTATCATAAGGAGGGCCCATGATTAATCTAGTAAATGTTAATAAATACTATAATTCAGGTACCGAAAAAATTCATGCGGTCAGAGATTTCAACGTTACTTTCCCTGAAAAAGGTCTTGCTTTTATCTTAGGCCCATCAGGAAGTGGAAAAAGTACTCTCTTAAATTTATTAGGTGGACTTGATCTCCCTGATAGTGGTGAGATTTGGATTGATGATTATAATCTTGCTAAAATGACCAAACGTGAACGTACTGCCTATTTAAATAGTTATTTAGGATTTGTTTTTCAAGAATATAATATCTTAAAAGATTTAAGTTTATCTGAAAACATTAGTTTACCTCTGGAAATTCAAGGAGTTAAACATAAAGTACGTAAAGAATTGCTTAAAAAAGTGATTAACCAAGTTGGATTAGCTGGACTTGAAAAAAGAAAAGTATCCGAACTATCAGGTGGTCAAAAACAAAGAATTGCGATTGCTAGAGCTGTAATCAAAAATCCACAATTAATTATAGCGGATGAACCTACCGGAAACCTTGATAGTGAAACATCAACAACAATATTTGAATTATTTAAAGAATTATCAAAAGAACGGTTAATTATTATTGTTACCCATGATGAAGAATCAGCTCTTCTATACAATGATATGTTAATAAGAATCTCCACTGATGGAGGTGTAACCTATGAGTAGGAAAACATCTAAATTCAAAAATGCTAAAATTCCTCTTCATGTATGTTTTAAGTTAGCCTTAAAAAATATGTGGAAGAAAAAGTTTCGTTTTATAATTATGATTATTATTTGCAGTATTAGTCTTGCCTTTTTATCTTTCACAATTGAACTAAACGGAGATAAGATAAGACAAAATGTCTACACTATGGTAGCTAATAATTACAATTATACAGATATTAAAGAGTATTTACCTCTTGATAAACAAAGTGAAAAAGAAAATATTTATAACAAGTATAATTCCGTTAGTTTATCTAATAATGCATATACAGATATTAAGAACAAAATTCCTAATCTTAATATATTTAAATATGAAGAAGTTAAAATCAAATATGCTGGAAAAAATGTAGATATTGCTACTTCTTTCTTTCCTGGTTACATTCAAACCATTTTTGAGTATGATTCCTCAAATGAATATGAATTGATTGCGGGAAGACTGCCAATTGAAGGAACCAAAGAAATTTTAATTACCGATTACTTAGTTGCTGCTTTTAACCATTTTGATGTAATGATGGATGAAGGTACATATTACGATTATCTAAATCACTATATCGATTTGAATATCTCTAACAATTACAAAATAGTGGGAATATTGAAAACAAACTTTGATAAATGGGTAAGTGAAACTGGTTTTAAAAGTGGTGAAGTAGATGAAACTGATAAAGTAAATTTTGCTTATTTAAATGATTTTAAAGTAATGAATGCTATTGTCCTTACAAAAGATTATTTTAATATTGAAAAAGTAAATTCAACCGGTACTACTACTTTTACCAAATATAATAAAAACCGTTCTGAATGGCTCATTATAGGTAATCCCGATGAAGAATCATCATTTTTTATCCCGAATGAATTAAGTTTTTCTAGTAATAATATTGGTGTGTCATATTATGAATATTTTGTAAATCCAGGGCATCAATTACGAAGAGCTAATTATGGCCATACCCCTAACACCAATGATGAAATCTGTGTTCCAAGAGATTGGGTTGAATCGTTATGTGGAATCGAATTTGATGATTTAACTTATGCTGATTACTATAATCTATTAGATGGTATGAAAGTTAACATAACTTTAACTCCTTCCCTAAAAGATAAATCTTTCAATAAAACATTTACTATTGTTGGAATAAGTAATAGTGATGATACTATATTAATTACAAGTGATACATTAGAAGGAATGAATGAATATACTCAGGATTCAGATAATGTATTGGTTAAACTTCCTAATGATTCACAAAAAGCATATCGTTTGTTTAATCAAGTTTATCAAAAGGGATATGTTATTGATGTTTGGAAATATCGTAATGATGTTGATTCATATGTTGTAGATCCATTCATTAATATTTTATCAAAAGCTGGTCTTGTTGTATTTGTTTCATTCACTTTAGGTATTATGTGGACTATTATTACAATTGAAATAGTTGATTCAAAAAAAGAAATTGGTATCTTACGTTCCATTGGCTTAAGTGGTGTAAAAGTATCATCAATTTTCATCATTCAATCTTTAATTGTCAATATAATATCGTATGGTCTAGCTATTGTTATCGCTAACCAAGTTCTAACTTTCTATAATACGGGTATTATGGATGAATTAAACTTAATTACTTTAGACATGTATATGCTTACTTATCGTACTCCACTATATTTATTCATCTTTGTTATATTGATTACACTAATATCAACGATTGCACCATTATACAAAATAATGTCACAAAAAATCATAGACGTAATAAACGAAAGAGAATAAAAAAGCATCCTACACATTGTGTAGGATGTTTTTTCTATAAAGATTACTTAGTTTATTTTTCAAGCACCCAAAGACCTGGTGTATTGGCTATTATTTTTTCACATTTTTCTTTTATTATCTTTCCATTAAAAATAAGGGTAGTATCTGGTGAAAAATAAATAGTCTTCTCTTCAAAATTATTGCTAATAATTACTTGATACTTACTACCATATCTGATTTCATAATAGTTTTCTTTTTGGTAAACACGAAATCGATTTATATCAATTAATTTTTTATTTATTTCAATAATAGAGCGAAGATATTCACTAAGATCAAATTTAGTATGCCGATTTTCCCATGGAATATGATTGAAATCATCATTTTTATTATAAGAATTATGTTCACCTTTTTTACTACGACATAGTTCTTCTCCCGCATGAATAAAACTAATTCCTCTACTAAGAATAACTATAGCTATTCCTAATTTTAGATATGGAATAATATGGTCATCATCTTGTTTGGTAATACTTTTAGTTTTATCATAAAAAGTTAAGTTATCATGGCATTCAATATAATTAATACTTTGGTTATAGTCTTTGAACGGCATAATCTTCATACTACCATGATTAATTAAATCATCAAGTTCATCTGAAGATATTGCTTTTCCATGAACAAAGCCAGCCACCCCTTGAAGGGAACCACTAATCTCATTACGAAAATAATCATTGAAAAAGGCAATTGGGTATAAAATTTTTGAAGAAGATAAATTAGCATTTTGATCATGTTTTAGGGTAGTTGACATATACCAACCTTCACCATAAAGCATTACATTTGGGTTAACCTTTTGTAGTTTATTTTTAATTGTTAACATTGTTTCATTATCAATTAATCCCATTAAATCAAAGCGAAATCCATCAATTTTATACTCTTTTTGTAAAAACGTTAGATTATCAACAATGAATTTTCTAATCATTTTAGCTTCGGTGCGTAAATCATTGCCACAATATGAACTATTCATAAGAAAACCATCACTATTCGTACGATATACATATCCAGGAACAAGAATTCCTAAACTGAAAGTCTCGTATTGATAGACATGATTATATACAACATCTAGGTTAATCCCAATATTTAGGATTTTACACTTATTAATAAACGTTTTAAACTCATTTATTCTATGATATGGATTATTCGCATCACTTGAGAACCAACCAGATGGAATATTATATTGGATTGGGTTATACCCCCAATTATACAAATATTTACTATTTTTATTATCTTTAATTAATTCATTTACACCACCAAAACAGAAAGTTGGCATTAATTGTAGATGAGTAATCCCTAAACTGTGAATGTACTCAAGATAATCCATTGCCTTTAAATAAGCACTTTCATTATCTTGAATATTTCCACACATATCTCTAAGACTTGCTTCATATATAATAGGTTTTATGATAGATGGAAGATAGCTATTAGGTATTTGTATGGTTTTATTTAAATCAATTACATAGTTGTTTTGATTATTAGCATCACTCGCTATTCCATAAGGATCTAAACATTTTTCAAATTTATCATTAATGCGTACAAGATAATGATATTTTGCTTTATCTAAATCTTTATGGATAACCAATTCCCATAATCCTTTTTCTTTATATTTTAACTTATATTCTTCATCATCAAGTATTAACTTAATCTCTTTTGCGACGGGGCTCCATATCCTAAATGTCGTATGGGTCATATGATACTCTATTCCTAGAGGACCATCATAATAAAATTGCTCTTCAAATAATGGGCTTCGCGTAATTTTACCAAGAGATAAATGATATGTATATTCCTTATTTATATATACATAGTAATCAAGATTTAACTTAATTGGCTCATCGTATCTCAAATATAAATAACGTTCATTACTATAGGTATCAACATTAATTATGGTTAATTCTTGCTTAGCAAGACTATTTTCAAGAAAAAGATGATCATATGATAAATCCGTTGGAATGATTAGTTTTATCAAATTAAAATCTTCTAAATATGCACCCCAAATACTACTCATTGTTATCTTCTTCCTCATCATTTTGATCTCTATAGCCGATAACACGATGTGAATTTTCAATGATTAAGTATGAGGCAATACCACAACATAAGGTGATGATAATTCCTGATATTATTGCAACATAAGCAGGTTGTTTATCAATCCAAGTTCCTGTCGCAAAAATGTATGTACAAGATAACTTGGGATCATCAGGGAGTGAAGGCATATATGAATAATCAAATCTTATCTTCATATTACCGGATTGATGATTGTATAAATCAAAGTTTAATTCATTTACATAATATACTTCACCTTGTTCAGTTGTCTCTTTGATAGAAGAAAAACGACGATCATCTGCTACAAATTGTTGTCCTTTACCATTTTGTAAAGTAATGGCAACTGCTAAATAATAAATTTTCTCACTTGTTTCCCATGTTAATTTACATTCAACTTTATTGGAATCTGATAATTTAGGTTGACAAACCAAATTAATATTTTCAAATTCATCATTTGATGCTTTAATCGTAGGTGTAGTAAATAAACTAAAACAAGCGAATAAACAAATTAATACTAATAAAAGACGTAATCTAAATTTTTTCATCGATGATCACGCTCCTTAAAGTTTTCTAAGTATTTATTAAGGCGATCATTTTCATTTTTATTCTTTACTAATAAGATTGCCGCAAGTATTAATAAACCTAATAGCGATATAGAAATTGATATCAACAAGAATTTTAAATCATGAATTGAAAAGATACGAACAACATAACCTTGAACATAAGTTCCAATCGACACGACCGAATATGTTATAACAATTTGGGCCAAAATTGATATTTTATTTATCTTAAAGATAAAGTATAAGATTACCGAAATGATAATAGCAAAAAGGACAATCATAATCCACATATAGAAATTTCCCGTTTTATTACCTAATAAGGAACTTACCACGATATCAAATGCTGCAAGCATTGAAAAAATAACCGTAAAATTAACTAAAATTTTAACAATAAAATTACGAAATACTAATAATTTTTTATTTTTCATGATAGTCCCTCCTATTCTACTAATTTTTGCTTAAAATTTTGTGCATATACTCTTGTGATAATCATCTTTTCTCCATTATTTAATTGAGCAAGAATTCGACCATTAACAAGAGTTGTTACTTTTTTTATTTTTCTAATATTTAAAATTATTGTACGAGCGGTTTGAAGAAATGATGTTTTTAAAAGTAGTTCCGATAATTCTTGGATTTTATATTTTACTTCATATATTTCTTTTTCACAATAAGCGAAAACGTGATTATCGACAGCTTCAAAATAAAAAATATCATTGAGCGATAATATATAGTTATCATTATCTTTTTTTCCTATGATTGTATATGAATTAATACTTATACTTTCAATGATTTTTTCTACTTCATCATTTCGAATAGGGCATTTTATTAATACCTCAATTTCAGTTAATTGGGGATTTTCCTCTACTTTAACTTTCAAGCCTTGACACCTCGCTTTCTACTCATTAATCTATTTCGATAACTGCATTTTTGACATAATGCAAAATAAGGTTTATTACGATTATTAATTACTTTTGTATATGGCTCACTATTGATGATTTCACTTAAAGAATTTTGATAAATATTACCAAGTTTGGTATGACCAAGATAGTCTAGACAACACATTACAACATCACCATTTGTTAAAATGGCTAAATGTGTTTGTCCTCCATGACAATAAAAAGGTGTTTCATTAATTGGTCTATCTAAACTAGGCCATTCAAACTCCGTTTCTTCATCAATTCTAACATTGGGGTAAGATTGATATACAACAATTTCGTTTAGTTTTTCTTTGATAAATAAATTTTGCTTTTGAACTTTATCATCATCATTGTTATTCCACAATCTTAGTTCCACTCCCATTTGATGGTTGTTCAATTTATGAGCGATCTGCATTAAGAATTGTTTTAAATATTCAAGATATTTTATTTGTTCATCTTCATTTAAGTTTACTAGCGCTTGTAACGATATATTGATTTTATTAATATTGATTGTTGAAAAATCATAGCGGTATAAGAGTGTTCCGTTAGTAGTAATCCTAACTTGAATATTGTTATCATTACATATTTCAATTATTTCTTTAAAATTAGGATGTAATAAAGGTTCACCCAAAACATGTAGATAAACCATATTTGTATGTAATTTAATCTTCTCTATTATTTCCTTAAATGATTCTAATGATACATAATCGGTACGACTCACATCTTTTGAAGGGCAAAAAGGACACTTTAAATTACACTTTTTGGTGATTTCGATATAAATAAATTTGAATTTTGTTTTTTGATTATTCATATTATTACCTCAAAATATGTCATCCTTTACTAATTATGATGCTTTATTTATTTTAGCATTTATACCGCTTTTTGTCAAATTAATTAATTTAAATGATTTACCCAATCGTATGTAAAATCAAATAAAGTGCTAAGGATTAATTCGCTTAGCACTTATTCAATTACTAGGTTATTTTTTTAGTCCAAGTACAGATACAGCAGATGCAATTGTTTTTTCATATGCTTCCATTCCGTACTTATCGACTTCTGCTTTATTTTTTTCACCATGTGTTAGACAACCAGCTCCACCGATACATCCACCAATACATGCCATACCTTCAATGAAGTTGCCATCTAAAACATTTTTACGTTTCTTTAATAACGCTAATTTACATGCCTCAATTCCATCACATGCAACTGGTTTAAGTACAAAGTCTGTCAAGCCTTGTTCTTTTAAAGCTTCTGCCACTGCATCAGATAAACCACCAGAACGAGCAAAGATTCTTCCAAAGTATGAAGCATTATCTAAAACATCTTCTTTAAGTGTCGTAATATCTAAGTCTTTACTATCAATTAAAGCTTGTAATTCTTCAAATGTTAATACTTCATCAACATATTGTTTAACCGTTTCATCCCTAATTTCCATCTTCTTTGCGGTACATGGACCTATGAAAATTACTTTACATGTAGGATCTTGATCCTTTAGATATTTAGAGATTGCGGCCATTGGAGAAAGATTGTGAGAGATAAGGGGAACTAAATCTGGGAATTCTTTTTTAATATAAGCAACGAAGGCTGGACAACAACTGCTTGTTAGGAAGCCTTTTTCAACCAATTCACGTGATTCACTTTGTGATACCATATCAGCTCCAAGGGCAGCTTCAATTACGGTATAGAAACCTAGTTCTTTAAGAGCCGAAATTACTTGACCTAAGGTTGCATAAACAAATTGACTTGAGATAGACGGTGCAACAATAGCATAAACCTTATAGTTTTGATTATTATTACTCTTTTTAATAATGTCAATAACATCAGTAATAAACGATTTATCAGCAATAGCTCCAAATGGACATTGATATACGCAAGCACCACATGCAATACACTTGTCATTATTTATATGAGCTTCTTTACTTTCCCCCATCGAGATAGCTTTAACTTTACATGCGACTTCACAAGGACGTTTATAGTTATGAATAGCACTATAAGGACATACTTTTGCGCAAGCACCACATTCTACGCATTTGGTTTTATCAATATGAGCAACATGATTACTATCAAAGGTAATTGCCCCTCTTTTACATACATCTTCACAACGATGTGCTAAACATCCACGACATGCATTAGTTACTTCATATCCCCCCATAGGACATTCATCGCAAGCTATATCAATAACTTCTATAACATTGGGATTATTACGATCTCCTCCCATTGCTACTTTTACTCTTTCCGCAATGATTGCACGTTCTTTATATACACAACATCTCATTGTTGGTATTTTTCCCGTTATAATCTTTTTTGGAATATCTAAAATATTTTCATAAAGAGTATCATTCCATGCTTCTCTTGCGACTTCACGCAATACTTTATATTTTAAATGTTGTACTTTTGTGTCAAACTTTTTCATATTTTTCTCCTTAGAAGTAACTTACTTTGATGCGTTTACCCATAATTTTAAGGTACTTAGTTAGTTCTTCAACTAAATTCATTTTAATACTAAAATTAATAGGTAAATCAGGATTTTGGTGAGCTGGATTAATTGCTCTTCCAACATAGAAATTAATATCGGTAGCTTCCTCAAAAAGTAATTTACATATTAAGGATGCTCCATCTTTTTTATAGCACCACTCATCATATAGACTATTGGCCGATGTATAGTCTTTAGCATATTCTACAACCTTATTGATAGTAATAACACCTTCTGTTACAAGATCTACTCCATCAATTTCAGCAATAGGTGGAACATCAGACTTAACAAAATTTAGTGATGTACGCACTTTTTTTCCTAAATATTTGGCAGCAATTGATGAAGTTGTTCCACCACAAACAATGTGTTTTCCTTCTTTAGCAAAGAATAAAGCCATCATTCTATCAGCATCGTTTCGATCAGAAGGAGGACCAAACAAAATATTTACTGGTTCTCTTTTTCTTATTTTGATTACACATGCGGTTGCATCATCACCAGGTTGTTCACCATACAATCTGTTACATTCATCTATCAACATAGTCGACATTGTTTTTGCGGTATAACCACCATAACTAATTGTTTTCATATATTCTGCAATATCACTTAGTTTCCAACCAAAATTATAGGCAATTCCTATTCCTGCATGAGGGCAACCATCGCTCATTGCGGTTATAATATCATCGATTTCAAGCTTAATCTGCGACTTGTATATTTTTTTACCACCAATTACAAGTTCTGTTTTCGGATAATCATAAATTTCATTATTTCTCAAAAAGATGATTTGAGGATTATCATATTGTATGAGCTCGACTTCAGAGTTATTAGTAATATGGATAATTGAGAAGGTCGAATAAGCTACGCCTCTAACTGAACAAATAGGTAATGTTGCCGCAATCGTTTCAACACATGATTCAAGGGTTAGACCAGCAGAAATCATAGTTGAAATAATTTTAGATGTAAGCGTCGATAGAATACTTGCTTTTACGCCACTACCTAAACCATCAGCTAGAACAACAATAGTTGAACCGTCATCACATTCAACCACATCAATATGGTCACCACATAATTCTTCACCATAATGATTGATACTTTTATATCCAATATCTGTACATAAATTATTCATCATTAATTGACTCCTTTAATTTGGTTAACGCAATTTTTGTTTCTGCAGCAGTCTCACCAAGTAAAGAAGCAATTTCTTGTACAATACGCATTTGTTTCTCAACAACTTTATCTGCTATTTCAACGGTTTGTTTACTAATTGATTCTTTTTTATTCTTTTCAAGGGTTGCATCGGTGACATCACGCATTATACAAATCAATAAACGATTAGTTTGATCGAAAATAATTGATTGTTCAACGTACTTATTGTATTCAGCTAAATATACACGTTCATTATGGATATTTTGCTTTGTATCAAGTACTTTAATAAATGGAACTGGGTCAAGAATTCTTACTACTTGATCGCCTAAAATATCAGAATCACTTCTAACATGAAGTAATTGTCTTGCGGAAGCATTGATTTGTTGTACTTCAAATTTATCATTTAAAACAACTAAGGCATTAGGGGTATTACTAACAATGCTATCAGAGAAACTTTCTGCTTTTTCTTTTAGATATGGAAGACACATCGATATTTCAGCTTTTCCTTGATATATAGCAATTGCCTTTTCACGACATGTGTTATATCCACATGAACCGCAATTCAATTCATCACTTTGTTTATATTTACCCATTTGTCTTAATATACGATTAATCTCATAATCAGATGGGATTTCATTATTAATTGAAATAGGGGCAAAATTCTTTTGGTAGAAAGGACTATCTAATTGTTCTACATTAAAATCATGGTCTCCAGCATAACTAGTCACTGTAATAAAATCCTTAATGTGAGAGTTGTGATATTTTTCCATAATTGGACCACCAATACAACTACCTACACAGGCGCTCATTTCAATAAAGCATTTAGTAATTTTACCATTTTCAATATCTTGTAAAGCTTTAATACAATTTTCTACCCCATCAATTGCCATATAAGTATAACCAGGGGCATCACAAGCCATTGATTTTAAGATTCCACCAGTTGTAGGGAAGATTCTTGTTTTTGAATCAGCGGAGTATTCTTCTTGATTCTTTTCTATTTCAATATTTTCTTCATGTAACCAATTTGACAATTCTTCAAACGTTAAGACACAATCAACGATTCCTTCATAACGTTCTCCTTCATCTTTTTTAGCAACACAAGGACCAATAAAGATGGTTTTAGCATCAGGATAACGTTTTTTAATATCAGCACAATGAGCTTGCATAGGTGATACAACATTTGCTAAGTATCTTAATTCATTAGGAAAATACTTTTGAATTAGTAGATTGACAGAGTGACAACATGAAGATATAAGAATATCACTATATCCTTCTTCTAAGATCTTATCATATTCTCTCTTGACAAAAGTAGCACCGATGGCAGTTTCTTCTACATCATAAAAGCCTAGTTTTTTCAAAGCTTTACGAAGTGACTCAATCCCTGCTCCATCATAATTAGCAATGAAAGATGGCGCAAGACTAGCAATAACCGGTTTACCCGATTTAAGAAGGACTTTAGCTTTTTCAGTTCCATCAACAATTTCTTTAGCATTTTGAGGGCATACGACAAAGCATTGGCCACATAAGATACATGCATCACCAATAATATGAGCTTGATTTGCTGAAAAGCGAATTGATTTTACCGGACAATGTCTGATACATTTATAGCAATTTTTACAATTAGACTTTTTTAAAGTTAAAAAGTTAGACATATTTTCCTCCACTATCTAAGAAGGGGAACCACATGTTGATTCCAAAAATCATTAATCGTTTCCGTTGTAATTCCCGTATATACTACATCATTAATATGAACTGTAACACCTACTCGATTACATTTACCTGCACAAAAACTACCAGATAGTGTAATTTTATCGGCTAGATTTTCTTGTTCAATTCTATTTTGAAAGTATTCAACTATTTCTGGAGCATTCTTCAAGAAACATGAACTTCCAATACATATTTTGATTTCAATCATAATTATAAATTACCTAAAATATTTGTCTCAAAAAATTCATTTACATTATCGGGATTTAATGAATATATTTTTCCATTAAATTCAACACAGACACCTTCTTGACATTTACCCATACAGAATGTGCCTCCAAGTTCAACTTTATCTCCAAGATTATGTTTAGCAATTAAGAATTGTAATTGTTCTACAACTTGGCGTGATCCTTTGATATGACATGAGCTTCCAATACAAACAGTTATTTTTAACATATTATTTCTCCTTTACTTTTATTCGTAATCTACTACATTAACCCAAGATAATAGGAATTCTCTTTCACTCTCATTACCTTTTACTGATTGAGATGCGGCAACAATTGGTAACCAACGTTGTACTTCTTTTTTTGCTTTTCCCGTTTTTGCACAATACAAATCTAAATACTTATCAGCTGAAGCAATATCGCCATCTAGCCAAAATAATAGATATGTTCTTGCAACATCAGCACATGGATTTCCTTGAGTTGCATGTGACCAGTCGATTATATAAGCTTTTCCTTCTTCATTTATAATAATATTAGAAGGATTGAAGTCACCATGACAAAGGGAATTTCCTTTAGGCATACTTTCAAGACGAGTAAATAGATCATATTTAGTTGTTGCATTAATATCAGCTAAATTAATCTTACGATTCATCTTATCTTTTAATTTAGTAAGTAATGGACTAACATTTTTTTGAACCATTATTTGTAAATCAACAAACTCTTCAAGATATTGATCTTTTTTATCAGGATTTTTTTCCATTAATTGAGCTAAGGTATTACCTTTGA
>JBJEEE010000023.1:0-4021 GCA_051872775.1 Bacilli bacterium | reverse complement strand
ATGCATGAAATATTTTAACATATTTATTGACTTTTGTTTAATTAATTATATCATATGAATAAATAAATTTTCAAATTATCTACTTGAAAATTTATTTATTGTGTATTTAACTTATGATAATGTCTTAATAGTTATTTTTAGAAAATGTCCCATGATATTGTTTTATGGATTAATGTTTTTGATTAATTTCTTTAAAAAAATGAATAAAAAAAGCCCGTTATACACGGGTTTTTACTATGGCGTCCGTGGGGGAATTCGAATCCTCGACACCCGTCTTAGGAGGGCGGTGCTCTATCCTGCTGAGCTACACGGACATATGAGAAAAGATTAAATATTTAATCTTTCTTATTTATAATATACACTATTAAGAGTGTCATTAGCAAGTTGATCATTTACAAGATATTTAATAATTGCTTTTGCAAAAGTAAAGGTTGTGCCTGCTGCTTTTGAAGTTATAATATTATTAGCAACTACTACATCTTCATTTGGTTGATAAATCCCTTTGGGCATATACTTTTCACAACTTGGAAAACATGTGAAAGGAAGATTATCGAGATATCCAAGTCTACCAAGAATACTAGGAGCAGCACAAATGGTTGCGACTAATTTATGTTGATCCATAAATGATTTAACAATACTTGTAGTGACACTACTATTATGATGCGTTAGGAAGGTAGCTTTACCACCAGGTATTATTAAAAAATCATAATTATTTGGATTTATTTCAGTTACAACTTTATCTGCTTTTATTTTAATATTGGATTGCGTTATAACTTCAAGCGTTTCATTCATACTTACAAGTTCAACTAAGATTTTAGCTCTTCTTAACATATCGATAGTAATTAATGCTTCAACATCTTCAAAGTAATTAGCTAGTAGAATTATTCCTTTCATCATTTATTCCTCCGATTATAGCACATTTGTCCATATAATAGCTTAACAATATGGGTAAAAATATCAATACGGACGACTTGATTATCCGTAAAATAAGCGATAGCGCCATTTTGATGTTTAATATCTTTAGTATGAAAATATCGTTCCATTGCATCACTTAATTCCAGTTTATGATTAAGAATTAGTTCTTTTATTTCTTTTGGAAGTGGAATTCTTGTTCCTCCCGCATAATAAATTTGATTAAATTCATCAATTAAAACCCCAAAGTTGGTTAAATAAAGGATATCATCTAATAATGCAACTCCAGCTTCAAGTCCTATGCGGATGCCATCTTGAGGAAGAGCCTTTGCTCGATTGAGAGCTCCTTTTATGGTTTGTTCATCATTTAAAGGTTGACTACCTACTTGACTATCTACCGCAAGTCCAACTACTTCATAGCCATATGGTTCAAGTACTTGTTTTACAGCATTAACTTTATTATTATTAGTTGAACCAACATATGCTTTCATAGTTAACTCCTTGATATAACTTTAACATAGTATATTGGATGTCCCATTGAATGGAACTTCTTTTCATATTCCGTCATTACGATATCTTCTTTGACGGCATGTAAATCAAATGATAATTCTAAAAACTTAAAGTTATTATTATTTAATGACACTAAACTGTATTCAAATAAACCTTGATTATCCGTTTTGAATTCAATTTCAACGGGTTTATTACAAATAGTCTTATAAGTATTTAAAAAAGTTGTTGAAGTAAGTCTTCTTTTTTCATGACGTGACTTAGGCCATGGATCTGAAAAGTTTAAATATATTTTGTCAATTTCATTTTCATCAAAAATATCAGTTAAGCTTGAGGCATCAAAACATAGCAAATATAAATTATTTAGACCTAAGTTTTTAGCTTTATCAACAGCTTGAATTAAAACACTTTCATATTTTTCAATACCTAGATAGTTTATTTGGGGATTTCTTTTAGCAAGTTCAATAATGAAATCACCTTTTCCCATCCCAATCTCAATATGAATGGGATTTTGATTGTTAAACAAAGTATGCCAGGCACCTTTCATTTGGATTGGATTTTCGATAAAAACATGATTATTTTGAATTAATCTTTCATGTGCATTTTTTACGTTACGTCTACGCATCTTCTTCTCCAATCGCAAGGATAGCATCTAAATAAATTTTGACTCCCTTCATTAGACTATCTATATCTAAACACTCATCTGGTTGATGTGCAAGTTCAATTTCACCAGGGAATCCCATACCATACGCAACTGCTTTTTTTAAGGTACTTGCATATGTTCCTCCCCCAACTGTGAAAGGTTTATTTTCAAAATCTTGCGTATTTGTAACATAAGCATTATATAATTTTACAACAAGTGGATCGCTTGGACTTACATAATGTGGGGCTTTGTGCGTAAATTTTGTTATAGTTAAATTTTGATTTTCAATCATTTCTTTATATGCTTTTTCGAAATGAGGTTGATCATATCGTTCTGGATATCTAATGTCAAGCGTTACTCTACTATTTTCACGGGTAATATCGATTATTCCAATATTACATGTTAGAGGTCCCATCTCATAATCATTATAATCAAGTCCCAATTTCTTTAGTTCAAAATCTAAATGATGATAATTAGCAACATAATGAACTAATTCATTAGATGTATAATCTTTAAAGAAATTACATAAGTGGGTTCCTGCATTGATTCCTTTTTCAGGTTCCATTGCGTGAGCAGAACGTCCCTTTATTATATATTTATATTGATTATGATCTTCAATCACATCTCCATCAAGATGGTTTTGTTCCAAATAAGTTTTAAATTCCTCTGCTTTATTAATGGTAAGGATACCTTCTGCTTCATCAATAACTACATTATAGCGCTCGCCACCTTTGATAGATACTAAAGCATCAGCATTAACAGCACACTTATTTACCTTATTTATTTTAAGGTCAATAGCCATTCTTCCTTTTTCACCATAAACAAGAGGGAAGGAGCAGTCCGGTGCAAAGCCGATTTCTGGCATTGGATAGTTAGCAAGATAATGTGAAATACCACGCCAGCCCGTTTCTTCGTCCGTTCCAAAAATTAATTTTATCTTCTTTTTTAGTTTTATATTATTATCTTTAATTATTTTTAAAGCATAATAACAAGCAATTGTTGGTCCTTTATCATCTGTTGAACCACGAGCATATATTTTATTATCAACAATTCTAGCTTCATATGGAGGGTAAGTCCAATTTTTACCTTCCGGTACTACATCTAAGTGGCACAAAATACCAACTGATTCAGTTCCTTCTCCATAGGAAAGTTCAAGTGCGTAGCCGCCATCACGAACTACCTTAAAACCATCTTTTTGACCAAGTTCAGTCATAAAGTTTAATGCATCATTAATGCCTTTACCAAATGGAGCGTCACTTGTAATAGTTGATTCATCTAATACACTTCTAATTCTAAGTAATGCTTGTAATGTTGATATAATTTGGTCTTTACTTAATTCAACTTGTCTTTCTAATTCTTTATTCATATAATCATCCTTCCTCATAAATAAAAGCCACCTATTGGTGGCATTAAATTATTGCTTTTCTTCAACCGCTTGTGCAAATTCGATTGATGAACATTTAACGATATTTCCTGAAATTAAAATCCCAACTCCAAGATTTTTTAAGCCCTCAATATTAATTTTATTAATATCTTTTACTTCGACATTTACGCGACGCATATTGACAGAAAGTGAAACAATATTATCTTCACCAAATGGTGCTAAATATTTATTAATAATATCTTCATTACTTTCTTTAACACTTTTTTTTCTATTAATATTTTTTGCAATAAACTTTATTAATACAATAATTAATAAAATAAATATTGGAATTATCATTACAAATAGGGCAATAAATAGGGGAAATAATTCCACATTACCAAGTATTAAGTTCATATTATAAATCCTCCCAAGTTATTAACTACCATATTTAGTCTGGTTATTATTTTTTATCTATTATTTATTATACAATAAAAACACATATTTTAGTAGTAAATTGCATATATTTAAAAAACAAGAGGTGAATGGTGAATTGTAATATCAAATGCAACAAAAATAAAAACCAGGTTTTTACCTGG
>JBJEEE010000022.1:0-16586 GCA_051872775.1 Bacilli bacterium | reverse complement strand
ACTTTTTCTAATGTGTCTTTTTTTATTTAGTCCGTTTTAATCAAACTAGTTCGTACTATAAGGATACATTTATTATTTTCTTTAAATATTAATTAAAGTGTGATATAATATATGTGGAGTGTGTGTTATGAAAAAATATAAATCAAACTATATGGTAACAATAATGTTTCAACTATGTAATATGTTTTTAATAACTTTTCCAGGCGTTTTTATTATGTGGTTGCTTTTTAATCCAGATGATCAACAAGGAGTTTTATATATTTTTCCAATATATGGATTGTTAATTCTTTTTTTCATTGTATTTGGAAATCTAATTCATTTCATAACTGCTTTGTTTACTAAATATAAGGTATTTATTTATGATAATAAGGTAGAAATAAAAGGTAAAAAATGCTCACTAAATCTATGAATTTGGATGATATAAAACATATAATTATAGATCAAGGAACAATTACAAAGTATGGTGGAGGAACTGCGTTTTCAGTAAATTTGTTTAATGATAGTTATAGTGATTCATTGCAAATTTATAATCCTTCATTTTTAATGATATTATATTTAATTAAGAATTGTAAAAATGCTAAAGTGAAATTCAATAATTATAAGTGGTATATAGTTTCATGTATATTGTTTACTGTATTTGCTATTATACTATGTATAATAGGTAAAAACGCATAAGTGATAAATGGAATAGATAAGAATATGACTGCTGAGGAAATATTATATGGAAAATAACAAATTAATTGCTTATAGTTCGAAAATTAAAAAAATAATGTTGTTAATTGTATGGATTATATTAATAGTTCTATTTTCTTTTTGATAGTTTTATTTGATGAAGTGAGATTATACTTAATAATTAGTTCAATAGTTATACTTCCCATTTTTGGAGTAGTAGTAATAAATATATTACGTAACAATTCACCAATATCTTTTGAAATTCAAGATGACAAACTTGTTTTGTATAAAAGAACAGGAGTGTTTTCAATAAACATAAATGAAATTGTTAAAGTAAAAGTTAATGATATCTATGGATCTTTTGATGGTTGTGTTTATACTAAAACTGGCAAGTATCCTATCCATTATTTAATAAAAGAACAACGAAAGATTTTTAAACAATTTGTAGAAGCGTTTAAGTCTAAAAATATTCCAGTAGAAATTACATCAGTAAATATTGGAGATTAATCGAATCCCGCTATAGACTTTAAAGTGTATCAATTTATAACTTCTTCCTATGGGAAAATATGTCTAATGTATCCTTTTTGTTCTTTTAACACATATTGAAATCAATGGTTTGATACAATAAAATTAATGTTTTAGACCTTTTTTATTGATAAAATATAGGTGGTTGAAGTCCCGGAATTGATATTTGAATGAACTATCATAACACGAAGTCATGACATATGAGGTAAAACCGATGTTTAAACTTAAAGGTATTTTATTTTTATAGTACTTCTCAAAAACGATAGACCAATTAATAAAACGTAAAGTATTATTTGATAAAAAATTATAGTTATATGAATATTAAAGACTCCAAAAAAATGCAAGAAAAAACTTTAAGCTATCCTTAAGAAAATGATATAAGTTGATACAGTTTAACTAGAATGGTTAGATCTGTTATGGCTTACGTTTATTAATTAATGCGTATCTCACGAAGATCAATTATTAACATTCAAATTTAAAAATTGATATGAGATTATAAAAAAGAATTATAAATCAGTCCTTATGACTGATTTTTGTTGTCTTTGCTTGTGCATATTTTCGATTTTATGGTTAAATAATAGCGACTTATTTGATTAAAATAATTGGTCTAGAAGTCGAAAAAATGGGATTTTACGGAGGTTTAATATTATGGAATATATTAAGGTTACGAGAGAAAATATCGAAAAAGAGCATATATGTTGTGCTATTTCTAATAACAATGATATTCAAGTATCTTCAAAAAAATCATGGTTAGTAGAACGGTTTGAAGATGGATTGGTCTTCCTAAAAAGCAAAGAAAGAGGCAAGTGTTTTATTGAGTATATTCCTGCCGAAAATGCCTGGAATCCGATTTCGGCAGATGGCTATATGTATATTGATTGTTTGTGGGTTGCTGGTTTATTTAAAGGCCATGGCTATTCATCAGATTTATTAAATACTTGTATTGAGGATAGTAAAAATAAAGGAAAAATTGGCTTGTGCATTTTGGCAGCTGCCAAGAAGAAACCTTTTTTGGCTGATTCTAAATTTCTTAAGTATAAAGGTTTTCAAGTTTGTGATGAAGCTGATAATGGTATTCAACTCTGGTACTTGCCTTTTTATGAAAATGTCATTAAACCTCAATTCAAAGAATGTGCTAAACATCCCCATACTGAAAAAATGGGTTATGTTTTATATTATACAAGTCAATGCCCGTTTAATGCTAAGTATGTTCCTATAATTGAAGAAATTGCAAAAGAAAAGGGAATACAATTTAAGGCAATTCATTTGCAAAGTAAAGAAGAAGCTCAAAATGTTCCGACACCAATCACAACATACGCATTATTTTTAGATGGTAACTACATTACCAATGAGCAGATGAATGACAAGCGTTTTTTGAAATTATTGGAGAAATAAAAATCCAATTTGTTGTAACATCAAATTCCAAATTAACTTGATGCGTTCTATAGCAAAATAATGTGCTTTCACAAAGCGAAAGATGTTTTCATTTTCTTTCAAAATGTTTCATCTTTGATATATTGAAAAAAAGACTTTGATTTAATACGTCAAAGTCTTTCTTTACTAAAATATAGGGGTTTAAGTTTCGAAATTGATAGTTAAATGACTTGTTTTAACCCAAAATCCAAATCTATTAGGCAAAATTGGTGGTAGAGATTCTGGATTTTTATCAATATAAAACTAATTAAAAAGGAAAAGATCATACTATAAACGAACAATGTTTTATTTGTTTCGTCCACAAATTTTTTTTACGTTATCCACCATTTGCTCAACTGACTCGCTAAAGTCTCACTTTATCCATTCCAAATATAATGTATAAAAAAAATCTCTGATAATGAATCAGAGATTTGATTTCAATATGGTGCCGGTGGTCGGACTCGAACCGACACACCCTCATCAGGTACTGGATTTTGAGTCCAGCGCGTCTACCATTTCACCACACCGGCGTCTTTATTATTATATTATATATTTTAAATTTTTTCAAGTATAAGGCTGTAAAAAACAATGCAATTAGATTGATTATTATATTAAATAGTGGTAAAATTTAGTTAGTTTTAAAACTAACTAATGGAGGGAATATGAAAAAAGAAAAAAATGTTTTAATGATGATTGGTGACGTACATAGAATCTTTCATAATAAACTAAGAAATCTTGCTGAAGAAAATGGATTAGTTTCGAGTTATCGTCCTATTATCTTTCACCTATCCCATAATGATGGATTGTCACAACTTGATTTAGTTAAAAGAACAAGGTTTAAAGCTCCGACAATTAGTTTGACGTTACAAAAAATGGAACAAGAAGGATATGTCATTCGTAAACCTTCTTTAACGGATGCGAGAGTTATTCAAGTTTTTTTAACTGAAAAAGGGAAAGAATACGAAAAGAAGATGATGGAGTTAGTTGAAAAGCTTGAACAAAAAATACTTCCTAAATTGGATGCAAAAGAGACGGAAGAACTGGAGATCATTCTAAATAAACTTATTAATATTATGTGTACAGAATTTGGAGAATACAATCATGAAAATTTTTAGATATTTAAAACCATATTGGTATTTAGTTTTACTTGCTCCGCTTACAATGATAGGAGAAGTACTAATGGATTTATTTCAACCTAAATTAATGTCGCAAATAGTCGATGTTGGTCTTGGTGAAGGAAAAAATAATGTTATTTTATCAGCTGGTTTATTGATGCTTGCGTTTACTGCTTTAGGTGGTCTTTTTGGCTTTTTATCAGCAGCTTTTGGATCTGCCGCATCACAAGGATTTGCGGATGACATAAGAAGAGATTGCTTTAAGAAAATAATGAATCTTACATTCCAACAAACTGATGATTTTTCAACGGGATCATTAGTTACAAGAATTACTAATGATATTGATTTAGTTAAAAACCTTGTTGCAACTTCCGTTCGAATGTTGATTAGAACGCTAATGCAATTTATCGGTGGTATCATTTTCTTACTTGCTATTAGTCCAAGTTTTGGAGCTATTTTGTTAATTATATTACCGATTGAATTACTTATTATTATTTTATTTATTTGGAAAATATCTCCTTTATTCTTTAAGGTTCAACTTAAACTTGATGATGTTAATTCAGTTGTGCAAGAAAACGTAGGAGGAAGCCGAGTAATCAAAGCATATAATCGTGAAGAGTATGAAAAAGAACGTTTTGACAATGCTAATGTTAATTTATGTATGACGAATTTGAAAGTTCAAAAAATTATGGCTTTTCTAATGCCATTTATGATGATAATAATGAATACAACAATTATTCTAATTATCTATATTGGTGGTAAAAATGTTATACTTGGTAATGGCTTAAAAGTTGGTAACGTAATGGCTTCGATAACTTACATCAGTCAAATCCTTATGTCTTTGATGATGCTTGGACAAATGTTCCAAACCGTTACTCGTGCTGTGGCTAGTATTAAACGTATTAATGAAGTATTAAATTCAGAAAACCCAATTAAAGATGGAACAAAAGTTGTAGAAAAATTATCAGGACTAGTTCAATTTGAAAATGTATCATTCCGTTATCCTGGCACACATGGCGAACCTGCTGTAAAAAATATCAATATAACGGTTAAACCAGGAGAAACGCTTGCTATTTTAGGTGCGACAGGTTCAGGAAAAAGTAGCTTAGTAAACTTGGTGCCTCGTTTTTATGATGTTACCGATGGTAAAATCTTAGTTGATGGAGAAAATATTAAAGATTTAACTATCAAATCTCTCCGTAGTAATATTGGAATTGTATTTCAAAAAACAGAGTTATTTACGGGTACAATTGAAGAAAATGTTAAATGGGGTAATCTAAATGCAACCCATGAAGATGTAGTTAAAGCGTGCAAGATTGCGCAAGCTCATGATTTTATCAGTGGTTTTTCTGAAGGATATAATACGATTATTGGTGAAAAAGGATCATCTCTTTCGGGTGGTCAAAAACAACGTATTGCGATTGCTAGAGCCATCCTTCGTAATCCAAGTATTTTGATTTTCGATGATGCGACAAGTGCCCTTGACTTAAAAACAGAAGCAGCATTATATAAAGCTTTAAGAGAAAATATGAAAGATACAACGATTCTCCTTGTTGCACAACGTATTGCAAGTGCTAAAGGTGCATCAAAGATTTTAGTTTTAGATAATGGAATGGAATCTGCAGTTGGAACAAATGATGAATTACTTGCATCATCGAGTATTTATCAAGATATTTATAATTCCCAATTAATACAAGAGGAGGATGAAACAAATGAATAGTATTTTGATTTGTATAATTGTTGTCATTCCTTTTATCATTGTTTTATTATCATTAATATGTAGGTCTGTGGTTAAAAACATATCTTGGATTGCTAGCCATCATGTACCAAAGAAAAAGCAAGAACGAATGCCAAAGAAAACACAATCTATGCCTCAGTCTGATGAATATAATTTTGGTGGAAAATATTCTAAATTAAGTGATCGAGAAATATTTTCAAAATCTGGTAGGAGAGGTCCAAGTGGGGGAATGCTTCAATTTAAGGAAAAGCCAAAAGAATTCAAAAAGACTATCGGAAGAATATTCAAATATTTAGGTACGAATAAACGATATTTGTTAATATTATTTATTGCGGTAATATGTACAACGGTATTTTCATTATTAGGTCCAGTAATTCAAGGAAATGCCATTAACTATATTAGTGATGGTAATTTAGCGAAACTAGTTAATTCCTTGATTATATTATTTACAATTTATGTTTTAAATTCTTTATTAGAATTTGCAAGTAGTCTTACTTCTGCTTATTTATCACAAAATATGGTAAGAAAAATTCGTAAAGATGTTTTTGATAAAATGATCTATTTACCTATTTCTTACTTTGATACAAATCAACATGGTGATATTATGAGTAGAATAACTAATGACGTAGATAGTATTTCTAATACGGTGTCACAATCACTTACTTCACTTATTTCAGGAGTATTGACTGTTGTTGGTGCTTTAGTCATTATGTTAGTTTATAGTCCTTTATTAACGCTTATCAGTTTATCAACCCTTGTTTTTACCTTAATTACAACTAAGTTTTTATCAAAGTATATGCGCAAATTTTTCAAAATTCAACGTATCTTAATTGGTGAAATTAATGCTCAAGTAGAAGAGATGGTTGTTGGGCACAAAACTGTACAAGCCTTTTGTATGGAAGATACAGTCGAAGGTGAGTTTAATGAAATAAGTAAGAATTTACGTAAATATGGGGTTAAAGCTGAAATATTTGGTGGTGTAATGGGACCAATGATGAATTTTATCAATAATTTAGGTTATTTACTTGTGGTTGCTTTTGGGGCATTATTTGTTTCAAAAGGAATAAATCATCTTGAGATTGGCGCAATCATAACTTTTGCTTCTCTTACACGACAATTTTCACGCCCAATCAATACGATTGCCAATTTGTATACGCAAATCCTATCTAGTATTGCGGCAGCAGAACGTGTATTTGATATCCTAGATACAAATACGGAAATTAATGAAGGTAGTTATAAGGTTGAAGATTTGGATTTAAATCAACCAATTGTATTTGATCATGTTAATTTCTCCTATGTACCAGGTGAACCGGTATTAAAAGATTTTTCATTAGAGGTAAATAAAGGACAAAAGATAGCCTTGGTTGGCGCAACAGGTAGTGGAAAAACCACAATTGTTAACCTGTTAATGCGTTTCTATGAAATTGATAGTGGTAAAATATCGGTTGGTGGTAAAGACATTCGTGATATTGATAAACATCAGTTACGTGAACTTATTGCTATTGTCTTGCAAGATACAGTCTTATTTAAGGATTCTATCTTGAACAATATCCGTTATGGCAGATTAGAGGCAACCCAAGAAGAGATTGTTTCTGCCGCAACCTTAAGTAATTCTAATCTATTTATTGATAAAACAGTAGATGGTTATAATACCCAACTATCTGAATCAGGTAGTAACTTAAGTGGTGGTCAACGTCAATTATTATCTATAGCAAGAGCTATTTTAGCTGATCCAAAGATTTTGATTTTAGATGAAGCAACCTCAAGTGTTGATACTAGAACGGAAAAGAATATCCAAGATGGATTAGTAAGTTTGATGAAAAATCGTACTAGTTTAATTATTGCTCATCGTTTATCAACTATCAGAGATGCTGATAAGATTGTCGTAATTGATCATGGTCAAATTGTTGAAATTGGAAATCATAAGGAATTACTCAAAAAAGAAGGAGTATACTATCGATTATACCAAACTCAATTTGCTGGAAACTCAATTTAATAGGAAATTTTCAATTAGTATAAAATACAAGAAATGGAGTCAAAATATCTTTTTTGACTCTTTTTTTGCCTTATAACCCCTCAAAAAACCGCTCTGTGAGCGATTAAAATAAAATTTATGACATATTTATCTTTTTGAAAACTCGTCTTCTCACAGATTAGCTAAAAATGATAAATTAGTATAAAATTTTAATGTATCTTATGACAAATGTTATAAAATTTGGTATAATGTTTATAATTATAAAATAATAAACTTAATTGAGGTATCATATGAAAGATGAAGCAAAAAAAAGCAAAAGAATAAAAGGAAACATTTTCGCATGGCTTTTTTATACATTTTGTTCAAGAGTATTTTTATTCTTTAAACATCATATTAAATATAATCGTAAAGCATTTAACAAGCGTAATAAAAAAGAAGGTTGTCTTGTTGTTTATAATCATATGTCCAATAGGGACCACTTTGTTACCACTGCTTCTTTTAAATATACTCGTGTAAACTATGTTATTACGAAATATTATTATTTTAATAAGACTTTACGTTCAGTTCTTAATTGTGTTAAAGCAATTCCTAGAGATCAATTTAAATCAGATTTAATCTCAATTCGAAAGATGAAAAAAGTAATAGATCAAAAAGGTATAGTTGCAATCGCCCCTGCAGGTCAGATTACTTCTCATGGTGAGTTAATCTATATAGATCCTGCGATTGTCAAACTAGTAAAATTTTGTCGTGCTGATTTATATGCACTAAGGATGTATGGTAATTACTTAGCCTATCCTAAATGGAGACGTTCAAAACGTAGTTACCCGATTGAAACAGAGTTTGTTAAAGTATTATCAAAAGAAGAGATTGCAAGTTTAAGTGATGATGAAATATATAAAAAAGTTGTAGATTCTATTAATGTTAGCGATTATGAATATCAAAGATTACATCATTATAAAGTTAAAGGTAAAGGAATAATAGAGGGATTAGAGACCGTAACATATTATTGTCCTAAATGTAAATCTAAACATACTTTTGAAACTAATGGTAATATAATGGTATGTAAGAAATGCGGAAATAAAATTAGAATGAACCAATTTGGCTTTTTAGAACCTGCATCAAATGATACGGTTATGTTTAGTAGTGAATATTTATGGTATGAATACGAAAAAGAACTAATAAAACGTCAAATTTTGGATGGATCCCTTCATATTGAAGGTAACTATAAACTATTACGTAATATCAATGATGAGTTTGTTCTAGATGAGATTGGTAGTGGCAAAGTTGTTTTAAATTCATCAGCATTTTATTTTGAAGGAACTGTAAATAATGAATATTACAAAAAAGAGTTTAATCTAAATCAAATTTATCAACTACCATTTGGCATTCAAAAGAGATTTAATGTCCCTGATTCGGAAGGAACCTTTGAGTTTAGACCAATTGATAATCCTAATCAAATCATAGAGTTCGTGCAAGCAATTGATGTTATGCGTGAAATCAGAACTAAGGAAAAATAATAATATGCCTTTATATAAAGAAATTAGTCCCATTTGTTATGACGAGGAATTGAGAGCTGTATTTAAACTAAGTAAAAATAGAGTTAGTATTCCTAGTATCATAATGGGTGAAAAGTTAAATATTGAAACATCGATAAATAATGGAAATGAACGAGTAAATAATTATAAAATTATAGTTTCATCTCCCCTTCGGATTAAACCAAAATGCGAGGTTTTTACTAAATGTGGTGGATGTGCACTTCAACATCTTGCTTATCACCAACAATTGTTGTTAAAAGATGAAGTTATAAGGAAATTATTCAGTAATATGATTAATGCTAATACTAAAGTTTATCCAATAATCGGAATGAATAATCCTTATCATTATCGTAACAAAAGTCAAGTTGTTTTTAAATATAAAAACGGAAAAAATATCTCTGGATTTTATGAAGAAGGAACCCATGAAGTAATCAATTTTGATAATTGTTATTTACAAAATGAACTTAGCAATAAGATATTTAAAACGATTAAAGAACTAATCATAAAAATGCATATTAGCATCTATGATGAAGATAAAAAAACCGGAATTATTCGCCATATTTTAATTAAAACAGCGAAAAATTCAGAAGCTTTAGTTGTAATAATTACGGGAAGTTCATTCTTTCCAGGAAAAAATAACTTTGTTAAAGCCCTAACTTCTAGACATCCAGAGATTAAATCAATTATTCACAATATCAATGGTCGTAGTTCAAGCGCAGTACTTGGTAATGAAGAAGAAGTTATTTATGGTAAAGGATTTATCATAGATGATTTACTTGGATACAAATTTAAGATTACATCTAAATCTTTTTATCAAATCAATCATCTTCAAACCGAAGTAATGTATCAGAAAGTTATCGATTTTGCCAAAATATCATCACAAGATGTAGTTTTAGATGCATATTGTGGCGTTGGTACAATTGGTATACTTGCCTCAAAATATGCAAAAAAAGTTATTGGCGTAGAACTTGTCAATGATGCAGTAGATAATGCTAGGTATAATGCGCAGCTAAACAAGATTAAGAACATTAGTTTCTTTTGTCAAGATGCATCTAATTTCATTATCAATATGGCAAGAAGAAAAGAAAAAATAGATGTTGTTATTATGGATCCGCCCAGAAGTGGATCAACAAATGAGTTTTTACAATCAGTTCTTTTACTACATCCTTCTCGTATTGTTTATGTTTCTTGTAATCCTTACACTTTAGTGAATGATCTGAAAGTATTATTAAATGATTATCAAATAGAGATTGTCCAACCAGTTGATATGTTTCCTGAGACATATCATATCGAAACTATTACCTTGTTAGGTCTAAAAGAACCGAAAAAGTAAAAAAATAGGAATTTAACTTATTTTTTTAAAATTTATAGATAAAAACACATTAGTAATTAATCAAAATTTGATTATTTAAATCTAATGTGTTTTTTGTACATTCAAACTTAAAAATTAATTAATTAATTAATGCATGTATATTTAAAATCAGGAAAATTTTTAAATTGTTCATTAACTTGTCAACTATAATAATTTATCTTGTTTGATAAAATATAGAAAATTTTATTAATTATTACAATAGTGAAAGTTTAAAGAAACGAGTTAGTTTCTTATGAATTTAGGAAATTAACTCTTAGCATTATTTTAATGTAAATACAATTGGTTTAAATTACTTAATGATGATTAGTTAAAAACATAGAGTGATAGTTTTAATACATTTTACTTTTATAAAATGATAAAATATGGTATAATAATTAACCGTGAGGAGTAACATATGAAGCAGAGAAACTTATTTTTATGTTTAATTTTAACTAGCTGTTTATGTTTATTATCTCTTTCTTGTAACAAAAAAGATAATATTGATAATAATAATGGTAGTTCTAATAATGATGAATGTATAATATCAATTTATTCTGTAAATGATTTTCATGGTGCAATCAAAGAAAAAGCAAGTAAAATTGGTAAATACTTAATTGACAAAAAGAATGCTAATGAACAAAACACCGTTATTCTTTCGGCTGGCGATATGTTTCAAGGAACTGGTTTATCTAATTTAAACTATGGAAAAGATGTTGTAAACATCATGAATATTGCTAAGTTTGATGCTATGTCGGTGGGAAATCATGAATTTGACTGGGAATTAAAAACAGTTTTATCTTATTTTGACGGTGATGAAACTAATGGAGAGGCCAATTTTCCTTTTCTTGGTTGTAATGTGATTGATAAAAGAACCAATAATTTACCTAATAATTTAGATTCATATACGATTATCGAACGTGGCAATCTTAATATCGGTGTTATTGGTTATATTGGGGTTGGACTTGAAGATAGTATTGCAACCCAAATGGTCGAAAACTATGAGCTTAAAGATCCTGTTCCTATTATTGAAGAAATTGCAACTGATTTACGAAAAAATCATGATGTCGATATTGTTATTGCAAGTGGACATGATGCTAATTCATCTACTAATCGCGATTTAGCTAATTTGAGTGGTGATGCTCGTATCGATGCGATTATTAATGGTCATTCTCATTCTAAAACGGTTGGGACTATTCGAAGAGCAAGTGATGGTTATGATGTTCCGTATGTTCAAGCTGGTTCATCGGGTGAAGCTGTAGGTGAGATAAAATTAACATATAATTTTAATGAACAAAAAGTAGTAAAGGGAAAACCTTCTACCCAACTAATTACGTCAAACGCAAAAGAAGATGAAACGATTAAAGCATATGTCGAAAAAATCATTAGTGATTCTGCTTCGGTTTTTGAACGTGTAATTGGTACATCCGGATGTGACTTAAATCAATTTTCTGCCGCAACTTGGGCATGTAATGCGATGCAATCTTATGTTAAAACAACCTATGGTGAGTGTGATATTGCCTTCACTAATATTGGTGGGATTAGGACAAGTGCCTTCCCGATTGTAAAAGATGAGGTTATTACGGTAGAAAGAATGTATGAAATGATGCCGTTTGATAATACAATTAAAGTTGTAACACTTAAGGGAAATGTTATTAGGTTATTACTTCAAAACTTAGGAGAATTATGTTATAGTGATTCTACTGTAGAAATTAATGGTCAAACTATTATCATTAATAATCAATTACTAGACGATGATTTATCTTATCGTGTTGCCTGTGTTGATTATATTTTTGATAAAGAATCTTATCCTTTCTTAAAAGGTGAAGATATTTATCAAACAGGTGTTTTGTTTAGAGATATAATGATTCAAAATATTGAAGAAGCAACAAAGAATAATCAAAAATGCTTTATTTAAGGGGGAAATATGAGTAATAAGGTTTTAATTACAAGTGATTCAACTTGTGATTTATCAGCAGAATTAATAGAAAAATATAATGTTAAAATTATTCCATTACATATTAATTTTGGAGAAGAAAGTTATAATGATAATGTTGACATTAATTTAGAAAAATTATATAAATTAGTAGATGAAAAAAATGAACTTCCAAAAACGGCAGCCGCATCTCCAGGCGAGTTTTATAATTTTTTTAAGCAATACATTGATGAAGGATATGATATCTTCTATACAGGTATTGGATCAAAATTATCGATTTCATTTCAAAATGCGGTAATGATTTCAAAAGAATTTGAAGGCCGAGTTTTCTGTGTGGATAGTGCTAATCTATCTACGGGGATTGGCTTAATTGTATTAAAAGCGTGTAGTTTACGTGATAAAGGATTAAGTGCTAAAGAAATTGCGGAAGAAATCACCGATATTGTGCCTCGTGTTAAAGCACAATTTGTAGTAGATACTCTTGACTATTTATATAAAGGTGGAAGATGTTCAGGAACTGCCCGTTTTCTTAGCTCGGTTTTAAGCATTAAACCAATGATTGTTGTACGTCATGGCCAGATGACAGTAGGCAAAAAATTTATCGGTTCTTTAAAGAAATCTGTGTATGGAATGACAAAATTATTCTTAAATGATGTTGAGCATCTTGATCCTGAGTTTGTCTTTATCACACATACTTTTGCCTTTGATAAAGCAAAATATATTAAAGAATTAATAAAAGATGTTAAAATTGATAATTTATATGAAACAGTGGCTGGATGTGTTATTGGATCACATTGTGGACCAAATACCATTGGCATTTTATATATTTTGAAAGATCAAAAAGTTGAACTTGAACCTCAAGTTGAATAAATATTACGTTTAGCTTCATTTCTTTTTTAGGTTCTAAAGAAGATGAAGCTTTATTTTATATGTGGAAAGGAAGAACGAACATGGAATTACTTGCACCTGCGGGGAATCTTGAAATTCTAAAGATTGCAATTGAATCAGGATGTGATGCGGTATACATTAGTGGTAAAAACTATGGAGCACGTAAATCTGCAGATAATTTTACAAATGATGAGTTAGAAGAAGCGGTTAGATTTGCTCATTTACGAAAGAAAAAAGTCTATGTTACAGTTAATACTTTAATCTATGATGAAGAATTTAAAGCATTAGCAGATTATTTAACATTCTTAGATCAAATTAATGTAGATGCTATTATTGTCCAAGATTTAGGTGTAATTCATTTTATCCGTTCCTATTTTCCTCAACTAACCGTTCATGCTTCTACGCAGTTAAACATTAATTCGGTTAATGGAGTTAAAAAGTTAATAGAATTAGGGGTAAAAAGAGTCGTGTTAGCACGAGAAACCCCTCTAGAAATTATAAAAGAGATTGTAAAAACGTCAATTGAGGTTGAAGTTTTTGCTCATGGAGCTTTATGTTTTAGTTGTTCGGGCCAATGTTTGATGAGTTATTTAATTGGAGGTAGAAGTGGCAACCGAGGGGAATGTGCTCAACCATGTCGAAAGAATTATGATCTTATTGAAGATGGTTTGCCAATATGCAATAATGCATCATTGATGTCAATGAAGGACCTTAATGTTTTAGAGGAACTCTCAACCCTTCAAAAGTTAAACATTACTTCTTTAAAAATTGAAGGTAGATTGAAGAGTGTTGCCTATGTTAGTACAGTTGTTAGGATTTACCGAAACCATCTCAATAATATAGTACAGAAAAATGATTTGGCCGAACTTGAACTCGCTTTTAATCGTCAATTTACCAAAGGTTATATGTTTAACGTATCAAATCAAGGAATAACCAATCAACAAAGTGTCAATCATCGTGGCTTATTGATTGGTAAAGTCCTTAAAGTAACAAGTCAAGGTATTTATATTCAGTCATCTATTTCTATTGAAGTAAAAGATGGAATCAGAATAGTTGGCCAGGATGAACTTGGCTTTTATGTTAATAATATTGCTAAAGAGAATAATCTATATTTTATCAAAGGTAATTTTAAAGTTAAACCAAATGATTTGGTTTATAAAACCGTAAGTAATCGTCAGAACCTTCTTGCAATGGATATGCTAAATAAGGAAGTATACCAATATCATATTAACGCAAAATTAAGTATAGTATTAAATAATTATTTAGCTTTAACGCTTTCGGTTGGTCCATATCAAGTAATTGCTAAAACCATCAAATTGGTTGAAAACGCGATTAATCCATTAGATGCAGATAGAATTGTCTCACAAATAAAAAAGACAAATAATTTGTTATTTGTAATTGATCAAGTTGATTTAGATTATGATAATAAAGCTTTTATTAAAATAAGTGAACTTAATAATATTAGAAGAATCGCCTTAAAACAATTAGAAGATAAGATTATATCGTCATATGTAAGGCCAAAAAATGAAGTATATCCTTATAAAATAAATATAGCATCAACAAGTGATATTTCTGCTGAGATAAATTTTGAGTTTGTAGTTAATAGTAAAACGCAATATGAATGGTGTATAAAAAATGGCTTTTCGCAAGTTTATATGGTAAATGATGAAAAGATGCCACTTCGCTATCTTAATCATTTAAATTTTGATTATCCTTTTGACAAGGGACTAGTACATAATTTAGGTGAGATGAATCCCCATATGAGTTTTTCTTCATCATGTAATATTATGAATAAATATGCCCTTGATTTAGTTAGTAATTATCATCCTCATACGGTATATTTATCAAATGAATTAAGTAAAGAGCAGATTATTGATTTAGCTAAGGTTAAAACCCCATATAATAAAGGAATTTTCTTGTATGGTCGTAATCTTCTTTTAGTGAGTCATCATTGTTTTATAAGTGCGGTTAAAAAGACAAAATGTAATTGTGAAAATTGCTTACATCATCAATATTATTTACGTGATGAATATCAAAATAAGATGTTAGTTAAGGCAAAATGTTACAAGTATGGTCCAGAACTATTACTTTATGATTATAAATTAACAAATCGTTTTAATGATTTATATGATTACTATCATAGCGGTATTAGCAATTTCATGATAGTATTAACTGATGAAGATAACAATCAGTTAAACCAATTAGGTAAATATTTAAGAAAGGGTGTAGAATATGGAAAATACAAAGGATAAATCATATTTAGTATTAGAATCTCCCCATCTTTTACGAAATATTTTATTACTAGCTTTACCTATTATGTTTAGTAATATCTTAAAATCAGTTCATGATATTGTAGATATGTATTTTGTTGGACATCTAGATCTTGAAGTTGAAAAAGTAGATGCGATGGTTTCCGCAATCACAGTAACAAATCCCATTATTGCAATCTTTCAAGCTTTAGCAACAGGACTAATGATAGCTGGAGCTGCATTAATGAGTCAGTATTTAGGGGGAAAGCATTTTACGCATGCTAGAAGAGTAAACGCCCAGTTGTTAATTATGTGTTTTGGGGTTGGTCTTATTTTTAATGTAATTCTTTACTTTACGACAGGTCCAATTTTACAATTAATGGGCGCATTAGACAAACCATTGGTCTATGAATATTCAAAAGAATATGTATGTATTAGATCTTTTGAAATGACTGGTCTATTTATATTTTTCGCTTATCAAGCTAATCGACAATCGTTAGGTGATACGGTTAGCCCTGTTATCTTAAATGTAATTTCCATAATTTTAAATATTATTTTAACTGGCATTTTAGTAAAAAGATTTTACTTAAAAGGGGCAGCCTATGCGACAGTTATTGCTAATATGATTATTATACCAATATGCATTGTTTTGTATTTTAAAACTAAAAATGAAAAAATTCGTTTAACGTGGAAAGATTTAATTCCTAATTTTAAAGTTATTAAGCAAATATTTATCCTTGGACTTCCTGCAGCACTATCGCAAGCTTTTTCTTCCCTTGGCTTTTTGATAATTAATAGTATCATTTTAGATTTTGAACCATATATTATAACTGGTATTGGCGTAGGTAATCGGATTAATTCTATTCTCCTTTTCCCTGTTATGGCAATTGGTTCCATTCTAGCAACCTTTGTGGGACAAAATGTCGGTGCTGAAAATGTGGAAAGAGCTCGAAAATCAGTCTGGGCCTCTCTTTTCTTATCACTAATTATTACGATAATTGGCGCATTATTTTTATATTTATTGCGTATTCCACTTGTTGAATTATTTATTCCTAATCGTGGTTTAGCATTTGATTCTTGTTTAAATTATCTTTATTTCTTGGTGGTAGGCTTACCTTTAATGGGGATATTCCAAGTATTTATTGGTGCTTTCCAAGGAGCAGGTCGAACGGGATTTAGTTTAATTCTATCG
>JBJEEE010000021.1:0-4099 GCA_051872775.1 Bacilli bacterium | reverse complement strand
ATGCGATCGGTCTTTTATTTGGTGATCGCTCATCTGTCTTAATGATTAGATCAGGCGAGTCTAAAGCAATGGTAGAAGGTGTTTTTGAAGATGTTAGTGAATATACGAAAGCCGTTCTAGATGATCTTTCAATTGAATTATTAGATGGAGATGTTGTTGTCATTAAGCGAGAACTATCTGTAAATGGTAAAAATTTAATTCGTGTAAATGGTGAAATAATAACTCTTAATCAATTAGAAAAACTGGCATCAACCCTTGGTGATATCCATACCCAAAATGATACGCATAAACTATTTACGGAAAACAATTATCTAACTTTTATCGATAATACGATGATTGGGGATACTTTAAAAGAGTACCAGCTTAAACGTAGTGAGTATCTAAAAGCTCTTGAAGAATATCACCATTTGATAGATTTATCTAATAGCGATTTAACCAATGTTGAATATTGGAATTATCAATATAATGAATTGTTAAACGCAAAATTAAATATTAATGAAGAAAATAATTTAAATGAAGAATTAAGTTATTTAAATAATTTTGAATCGATTTTCAAATTATTGTCACAAATCATTAACGATATAAATGATAATAATATTATTGATGGATTATATGATATTATTAATTCAAGTCAAAAATTATCAAAGTATATGCCAGATTTTAATAAAGATCTTGAAATGCTAAATGATTGCTATTACTCTTTAGATGATTTTGCCAATCGCATCAAAAATAAGATGTCAAATCTTGATTTTGATAATGAACGATTAAACGAAATTAATGAAAGATTAAGTTTTTTAGATACCCTAAAACATAAATATCATAAGAGCGTTTCGGAAATGCTTAGTTATATGAGTGAATTAAAGCAAAAAATTGATAGTGTTGAACAAATGGATGATTTGATTGCACATGCAAAAAAAGAAGTAAGCATAAAGTATCAATCTTTATGTGATGTAGCTTTAAAATTAACAAATGAACGAAAAGAAAGTGCTAAGTTGTTAGAAGACAATGTCTTAAATACTCTTAATGATTTAATGCTTTCTAAAGTAAAGTTTAAGTATGATTTTAAAGAATATACATTTGATGATGAATACAATAGTTCACTCTTTAAACCAAATGGATGTGATGTGGTAGATATTAAAATATCTTTTAATGTAGGTGAGGGCTTAAAGTCTTTATCCAAAGTAGCATCTGGTGGTGAAATGTCAAGGATTATGTTAGCTCTTAAAGTCCATACATTAAAAACTTTAAAGTTGTCTACCGTGATTTTTGATGAAATTGATAGTGGCATAAGTGGTAGTGTTGCGGGAAAAGTTGCGGAAAAACTCAAAGAGATAAGCCGTGATGTTCAGGTTTTAGCAATCACTCATTTACCAATTGTAGCATCATATGCTGATCATCAGTATCATATTTGGAAAAGCTTTAGCGATAATAATACTTTTACCCAAATTGAAAAACTTGACTTTAACCGACGTATCGATGTATTATCGGAAATGATTTCTCCAAATGAATCATCACCAAAAGCAAAAGAACTAGCATTATCAATGCTAGAGCATAATAATATGAAAAAAAGTGGTAGGTAAATTGACATTTATCTACGCTTTTTAATTTGTCTTTTTCGTAAATAATATAATGAAAGGAGGTAAAAAAATGTTAAAGTCAAAAATTAAGATTATATTATTTACAGTTATTTTATCATTTTTATTGATGATATGTAATACAGGGATACTTGCGGCAAGTGGAAATAAAAAAGTAATACTTGGTGGTGACACGATAGGACTAAAGATTGATACGGGAGTAATGATAGCTGGAAAATATAGTGTTCAGACTGCTAATCAGAAGGTTTCACCATGGAAAAATAGCGATATTGAAGAAGGCGATAAGATTATTGCCTATAATGATCATAAAGTATCAACTAATAGTGAACTATTACATTATTTAAAAATCGATTCAAATAATAGTGTTAACTTGACCATACAAAGAAATAATAAACAACATACAACCAAAGTAGACATCGTTAATACAATAAATAATGATAAATCATTAGGACTTTATATTAAAGATCGTATTCTAGGAATTGGAACGTTAACTTTTATTGACCAACAAACATCACATTTTGCATCACTTGGTCATGGAATCTATGATGATAATATAAGTTTTGGTAATATTGACGGCACAATTAATTCATCTAAGATTGAAGGAATAAAAAAATCATATCCAGGTGAAGCAGGAGAGAAACGGGCCATATTAACTAATAAATCTTTTGGAATAATGGTGTTAAATAAAAAAACTGGCATTTATGGTAAAGTAACAAATCGAAGTATATCTAATCATCAAACAATAGAAGTCGGTAAACAAGAAGATGTTGTGATGGGACCAGCTCAAATCTATACCGTAATACAAGGTGAAAAAATAGAAGCCTTTAATATTAAGATAACCGGAATTAGCGTTCAAGAGTCACCTAATATTAAAGGTCTAAAATATGAAGTAGTTGATGCATCTTTACTAGAAAAGACAGGAGGAATTGTCCAAGGAATGAGTGGAAGTCCTATTGTTCAAAATAACAAATTAATCGGTGCAGTGTCTCATGTATCAATTGAAAATCCTAAAGTAGGTTATGGGATTCACTTAGAATGGATGTTAGAAGATTGTAATTCATTCTAATAATAATTTAACCATTTTATGGGCTTTTATTCTTTCAATTCGACAAAATTCGTCAAAATTAGTGTAAATTCGCCCTTTTAAGATAAATAAAGCAAGTATTATATAAATTAAGATGTAGATTTGCAAAAATTAATGGCAAAAAAATTGCCAATGCTTGTTTCATTTGGTAAAATATTATTGTAAAGGGGGATTTATATATGCATAAATTTAAAATACTTATTGCGGAGGATATCCAAAATAATGAGTCTAACTTGACTAGTTATTTTGAAAAAGTTGATGACATGGTTGTTGTCGGAACAAGCTCAACCGCAAATGGGCTGTTCAATATTTTAAAAGTTACGGATGTTGATGTATTAATTATTGATTTATTTATTCCTAATTTTGATGGAGTAAAGTTCTTGGAGGATTTAAGGGAAAAAGGGGATAGTTACCGCATTCCAAAAAGAACGATTGTGGTCACACAATTTTTAAGTGGCTATGTTAATGCTAAGATTAACACCCTTAATGTTGATTATCTTGTGATGAAACCAGTAAATATGGATAATCTTTATCAATTAATTGAAAGTATGATGAAAGATGTTTCCAAAGAAGAAAGTGATGATAATCCTGATCTTGAATCGGAGATTACAGAATTACTTCATGAAGTCGGGGTTCCTGCTCATATTAAAGGTTATTTATATTTACGTGAAGCCATTACCATGGTTTATAAAAATGTCGAAATATTAGGTGGAATAACCAAAGTTTTATATCCTGAAATTGCTCATCAATATTGTACCACAGCATCAAGGGTTGAACGTGCAATTCGTCATGCCATTGAAATCGCGTGGGTTAGAGGTAATGTTGATGCTATAAGTGATATATTTAGCTATACAATCAGCTATAATAAATCAAAACCAACCAATTCAGAATTTATTGCAATGATTTCTGATCGTTTAAGATTAGAACACAAACGTAATAAAAAAATTAGATATGTTGCGTAAAAATAGGCACACTATTAAAGTGTGCCAATTCTTTTTATTGTAAAAAAACAAATAAAATGGTATAATTATATTGCTTCAACTATAACAATGATTAAACTTGCAACAACAGCCGCAATCATTGAAAAAGCAAGAATGGCAATAACAATCTTACCAAATAATGTTTTAGAAGGAGCCTTAGTAATAACAACTTCCTTCATTCCGTCAGCTCTTTCATTTATTTTAATGCCTTTTTGTTTGGTATTTTTTTGTTCTTTTTTGGCCATATGTATCTCCTTAATTATATTTTTTATAAAACTATACATATTATATCATAATTATTTTAAAAAAGGGGCGTGTTAGCATTAAAAAAAAATAGAATTATTTTTCATATTGATATGAATTGCTATTTTTTAAGCTGTGAAATTGCCAGAAATCCGAGTTTAGCTGGTAAAAACGTAGTTGTAGGTCATCTAGAAAAT
>JBJEEE010000020.1:0-17094 GCA_051872775.1 Bacilli bacterium | reverse complement strand
CTATTCTTTCAGTCAAAGATCAAGACTTCAAACATGCCATTAATCTACTTGAACAATTGGATGTACCATATCTCCACTTAGATGTTATGGATGGAATATTTGTTCCTAATATTACTTATGATGCTAAAAAAGTCAAAGCAATTAAAGAAATGACTTCACTAAAACTTGATACACATTTGATGGTTAAAAATCCTGAAGATGTAATTGATAGTTATACTGAAGCTGGTTCAGACATCATTACGGTACATATTGAGGCTACTTCTAAGTTAGATGAAATAATAACAAAACTAAAAAAAGCAAATATTAAGTGTGGAATTTCCCTTAAACCAAATACACCAGTTGATTTAATCTTGCCATATATAGATAAAATTGATTTAGTTTTGGTAATGAGCGTAGAACCTGGATTTGGTGGTCAAAAGTTTATCGAAAGCACTATTGATAAAGTTAAAGCACTATCGGATATTCGTAAGTCTACTCATAGTTTTATAATTGAAGTAGATGGAGGAATAAACGTAGATAATGCTGTAAAACTAAAAGAAGTAGGCGCCGATTTGATTGTTGTGGGAACATATCTAATGAATAGCAATGATATTGCAGCGACATATAGGAAGTTACTTCAAATATGAGATATATTATTGTAGGTAACTCAAACTATAAATCCTTTAGTAAATGTTATATCCCTCAAAAAGATGATTATTTAATAGGACTAGATGATGGTACTTTTACAATAATTGATTGTGGTTATCATGTCAATGAATCATGGGGAGATTTTGATTTTTCTACTAGATTAGGTGAACTTGATAATAAAGATATAATATTAAGAAAATTTCCAAAAGACAAAAATGAAACTGATCTTGAACTTGTACTAATGAATCATAAGTTTGAAGGAGAAATCATTATATATGATGCAACCGGTGGAAGGATTGATCATGAACTAGTTAATATATGGTTATTAAAAAAATATAAAGAACTAAACATAACCATTAAAGATTTAGAAAATGAAATAAAATATATCTCAAAAGCTGGATGTTATTCAATAAGTCAAGATCAATATACATACGTTAGTATCTTGACATTAGATAATGCAACAATAGAGATAACAAACGCAAAATATAAACTCAAAAAAACGCACTTAACAGCCCACGATACTTTCACAACTAGTAATTCTTTTTATAACAATATTTTTGAATTTAACTTAATAGATGGTGAGATCTTACTAATTAGAAGTATATAAAAAAACAAAACGCATATAATGTATCAATAGGAGGAATTATATGCGTTTTATTGTTATCAAATTACCTAGATGGATAGGTAAAATAATACTTTTCTTTAAGAATCTATTTCATAAAAAATAAAAAAGGTATAACCATGAGTTATACCTTTAATATCATTAAATTTATGCGCGTTCAATTGTTCCGTTTTTAATACCAGTTCTTAAAGCACGAGTAGAAACATATACTCTAATTACGCGACCCTTCTCGTCTTTAATTCTTACTTTTTGTAGATTTGCTTTCCATGTACGACGAGTTGCTTGTAAAGAGTGAGAACGATTATTACCAGAAGTTGATCCAACTCCAGTTATATAACATTTACGAGCCATATTTTGTTCCTCCTTTATTTGTTTATACATTAAAATCCTTGTATATTATATCATAAATCAATTAATAATGCAAGTAATACGTTTTACTTATTAAAGAGGTGGGGTAAAAATTATTTTGCTTGCATTTTATGGGGAAATATGATAAAATATTAAAGCAAATAATTTGCAGGCATAAGGAGGATTATATGCAAACATTAAAAATGGATGGTCAACTATTTAAGTTAGTTGTTACCAATGGTGCCGCTAACCTCCGGGCTAACTACAAAACCGTAGATGCCCTCAATGTATTTCCAGTTCCAGATGGTGACACCGGAACAAATATGAGGATGACTATTGAAGCAGGCGCACATGAAATTAGTGACTTTAAAGAAAAATCTGTGTATGAAATGGCAAAAAAATTGTCACGTGGTATGTTAATGGGCGCACGTGGTAATTCAGGCGTTATTTTATCACAACTATTTAGGGGTATATATAAAGGATTATCTGGTTATGAAGAAGTAAATGCGGTAGAACTTGCGGATGCTTTCTTAGCAGGAGTAGATCAAGGCTATCATGCCGTTTTAAAACCTGTTGAAGGAACGATTCTTACGGTTGCACGTGAATCTGCAACGGTCGCAAGACAAAAAGTAACAAAGGATTCAACGATTGAAGAGTTTTTTGCCTTTTTAATTGAAGAAGCAAAAGCATCATTAGAAAGAACACCAGATTTGCTTCCAGTACTAAAAGAAGCAGGGGTTATCGATAGTGGTGGTGCAGGCTATATTTATGTTATCGAAGGTATGGCAAAAGCTTTAAATGGTGAGATTATTACGGAAGACACTCCTACTGTAACTAGCACAGTTAAACGAGGCAACTTTAATGCTCATAGTGAATTAACATATGGATATTGTACTGAATTTATTCTTCAACTTCAATATAGTAAAGTTGATGTAAATTCCTTTAGTGTTTCTTCCATAACTGATTATTTAACGACAATCGGTGATAGCATCGTTGCTTTAAAAGATGAAGATATCGTTAAAATCCATGTTCATACAAAAAAACCAGGTGATGTATTGAATTTTTGCCAACAATTTGGTGAATATTTAACAATTAAAATTGAAAATATGTCAGTCCAACATAGTGATGGTCCGGTTATTGCTGAAGAACAAGAACAATGCAATTGTCCAGAATGTGTAGAAATGAGAAAAAATGCTACACCTAAAAAATTTGCAATTGTATCTGTCGCAACAGGAACAGGCTTGATTAACATATTTAAAGAAATGGGTGTTGATTATGTTGTTGAAGGTGGTCAAAGCATGAACCCTGCCGCTGAAGACTTTACTAAAGGATTTGATCAACTTAATGCCCAAAATATAATTGTATTTCCAAATAATAGCAATATAGTTTTAACAGCTCAACAAGCAGCTAAATACTATAAAGGTGCTAAAGTATTCGTTGTTCCAACTAAGACACTTGCACAAGGATATTCTGCACTTACAATGTTAGATTTAAGTAGTGGTGATATTGAAACAATTTTAAATGAAATAAATGAAGTCATTAATAACGTAACAACCGGATTAATAACATACTCAGTAAGAACGACAGAAATTGAAGGATTGAAGATAAACGAAGGGGACTATATTGGAATATGCAATGGCAAAATTGTATCTTCTCAATCTGAAAGACTTGATTCAGTAAAGGAATTGTTAAAAACTACTAATACAGAAGAAAAAGACATTATTACAATTATATATGGTAAAGATGTCAATGAAGAGGAACTTGAAGAATTACAAGCTTATATTGAGGAAAATTATCCAAATCTTGAAATTGATACAATCAATGGCCAACAAGATGTATATAGTTTTATTTTATCAATTGAATAAAATAAAAGGTGGGGATTTTATATCTCCACCTTTTTGCTTATTTATAGTTAGGAGTGACAAAGATGCTTGAAAAGTATAATTTATCAGATGAAGAATATATATTGACAAGATATCAAACCCTTCTTAAAAAACAAGGAATTTTAACAATACAAGATTTACTATTTACTTTTCCTACTAAATATGAAAACTATAAAGTGTCATCCATTAATGATGCAAAACTAGATGAAAATATCGTTTTAGAAGGAACTATCGTAAGTAAAGTTAGTGTAAACTATTTGAAAACGAAATTATCAACAGTAACCTTCCAATTAGAAGTTGAAGGTGTTAAAATTCGTTGTACGATTTTTAATCGCGTATTTTTAAAAGGAAAACTAAATTATGGTACTGTCATAAGAGTTCAAGGTAGATTCTATCAAAATATGGCCAACTTTACAGTAGCAAATTTAATCATTTGTGATGAAATTAATAGGGATATTGTTCCTGTATATCATATTAAGGATATCTCAGAAAATAAATATTTAGAAATAATTGAAAAAGTATATCGTAGATATAAAAATAAAATTAGCGAAACACTGCCAGAAAAATACTTACAAAAACATAATTTGCTTGATTTGAAAAATACAATTAAGGTTTTACATTTTGCGGATGACATGGAACAAATTGAAGAAGGAATAAAACGTATTAAATATGAAGAATTATTAAGATATCAACTTTCAATGAAATATCTTCACTATATGCGTGAACAAAATAATGTTTGTCCTGTTATCAACTATAATCAAGAAGAATTAGATAAAATGATAAGAACTCTTCCCTACGAATTAACACCAGACCAAAAGAAATCAATAAACGAAATTCTTCATGATTTAAAGTCTCCTTTCGCAATGAATCGTTTGCTTCAAGGTGAGGTAGGTAGTGGTAAAACAATAGTTGCAATGCTAGCTATTTTAGCTGTTGTTAGTGCTAATTATCAAGCTGCCCTAATGTGCCCAACGGAAATCTTGTCAATGCAACATTACGAAACATTGAAAGAAGCCTTTAAAGATTTTCCATATGTTAAAATTGGATTACTAACTGGGTCAACATCATTAAAACAAAGACGTGAGATAATCGAAGAATTAAGTAATGGTACGATTAATGTTATTGTTGGTACACACGCATTATTTCAAAAAGATATCGAATATGATAATTTAGGAATTGTTATTGCTGATGAAGAACATCGATTTGGCGTACGTCAAAGAGTAATGATTCGTAATAAAGGTTTAGATGTAAACTATCTAAAAATGAGTGCTACACCAATTCCAAGAACTCTTGCTATCTCCGTCTATGGTGATACAGATATTTCGGTTATCAAGACAATGCCAGCAAATCGTAAAAAAGTAATTACACAATATATTGATAAAGACCATAAACGTGATGTAATCGAACATATGAAAAAAGAACTAAGCATTGGTCATCAAATATATGTTGTTACGCCATTAATTGAAGAATCGGAAAATCTTGATACCGCAAATGCTAATGAAATTTATGAACGAATGAAGAATTACTTTGCTTCTATAGCAACGGTTGGTTTAATTCATGGACGTTTAAAATCAGAAGAAAAAGAAGCGATTATGTCTGATTTTCTGAATAAGAAAATTGATATCTTAGTTGCAACTAGTGTGATTGAAGTAGGTGTCAATGTTGCTAATGCTACAACTATTGTTGTTCTAGGAGCAGATCGCTTTGGTGTTGCTACGTTACATCAATTGCGTGGTCGTGTAATGAGAAGTGACTCAATACCATATTGTTTTTATCTATCGGATAATCCATCAGAAACTAGTGATAAGAGATTGAAGTTTGTAGAAGAGAATACTGATGGTTTTGCACTTGCTGAATATGATCTTCAAACAAGAGGCCCAGGGGAGTTCTTTGGTGAAAAACAATCAGGTGCACTAAATCTTAAATATTGTGATTTACTTGAAGATAGTGATTTATTAGAATTAGCTAATATTGATTCGGATGAAATAATTAGCGGTAAAGAACTATTTGAAAGTGAAGAGTATAAAGATTTATTGACACATGTTCATAACAATTACTTAATGAAAATGAATGAATTAGATTAATTATATAGGGGGATAATATGCTAAATCAAAAACTTTTACAAGAAATACTTAACCGATATGATATTAAAGTAAAATCATACGATAATTTCTTACTTGCTATGACTCATTCTTCATATGCGAATGAACATAGCCTTAAGCATAACGAAAGAATTGAGTTTCTTGGTGATGCTATTTTAGGACTAATGGTTGCGGAATATATATATTTAAACTTTCAAACAATGCCTGAAGGTAATATGAGTAAATTAAGAGCATCATATGTGTGTGAAGATGCAAATGCCAAATATGCTAGAGAAATAGGTATCGATAAGTTGCTTCTTTTAGGACATGGAGAAGAACTATCTGGGGGAAGAGAAAGACCCGCAATTTTATCAGATGCATTTGAATCATTTTTAGGAGCTATATATCTTGAAGGTGGTATTGAAGAAGTTAGGAAACTACTTAAAGTTGTGGTTTTTCCTCATGTACTTGCAATCAATGAAGTTCAATTTATTGATTATAAAAGTAGACTGCAAGAATATATTCAATCTGAAACTAGAACGGCTTTAGATTATCGTCTAGATAATGTGGAAGGACCACCTCATAATCGTCTTTTCACAATGTCGGTATATCTTGATAATATGAAATTAGGTACCGGAAAAGGCAAATCAAAAAAAGACGCAGAACAAGAAGCTGCTAAGGCCGCTTTAGCAAAAATGGCTGTAAAAAGATAATATTAATTATTCCTCCCTTATTCATCTTGAAAGGGAGGCTTTATTTATTTAAAATTATAGTTTATTTAAACAAAACTTATCATAGAATATATTGGTGTTATAAATGAAAACAATATTAAAAAGAATAATACAAAAGCTAAAAGATCCTCTTAATATAGTTATATTTATTATTGTGTTTATTGTATTTTATACACCAGTATGGCTAGGATTACTCATGTATTTACTGACCGATAATCCTTTTCACTTAAGCTATATGGGAGGTTGGATAACTTTTTGGTCTTTACCCTTTACACCTGCACTTGCCATTATTTTTATTTTAACATTTTCCTTTCGAAAACTCATCAATCATATAATAAATAAAAATAGTAAAAAACAGCAAAATAAATAAATTTGTGGTATAATCTAAAAAAAGGTGGTATATTATGAACTCAATCGGAAAACTAATAAAAGCTAAAACCATATCATTTACGGAAATGATGATTCGCTATTATCATAAATTAAAGTTAACAGAAGAAGAAGCAATGATCTTGATGCTACTTTATATTCAACAAGATGAAGAAAACTCGGTACTATCAACTCAATACTTGAAAGATAAAGTATCACTAGATGAACAGTCAATATCAAATGTTTTAATTGAGTTAGTTCAAAAAGGATATATCGAACTTTTAATCAACAATGATGGCAAAGAAACATTTAGTTTAGATGGGGTTATTGAAAAACTTGGAAATATTGTTGAAAAGAATCAAGATAGTGATCAAAATCAAGATGAAGTTAAGCTAAAAGAAGTTGTTGCATACATTGAAACTACCTTTCAACGTATTGTTAATACCAACGATTTACTTATTATAAATCACTGGATAGATGAGAATTATACCATTGAAGAAATCAAAGAAGCAATATTGATTTGTTTGAAAGCAAAAAAACAACATTTAAAATATGCTGATGCAATTCTTGCCAATAAACATAAAGAAAGAGAAGTAATTACTGATGTTGATGAAGACATCAAGAAAATGCTTGAAAGTGTGTATGTCAAACGAAACTAAAATTTATGAGATATTTGATATTTTAAAAATGATGTTTCCCAATGCTCATTGTGAACTAAATTATCACAATGTATATGAATTAACGGTTGCGGTGATGTTAAGTGCCCAAACGACTGATAAGTCAGTAAACTTAGTTACTCCCGATTTGTTTAAAAAATATCCAACCATTTATGATTTGAGTAATGCCTCAGTAAATGATGTCGAAATGTGCATAAAAAGAATTGGGTTATACCATAATAAAGCTATGAATATTATTGCTATGGCTAAGCAAGTGGTGGAACACTATCAAGGAGAGATCCCAAATGACTTAGAAAAATTAAAGTCACTTCCGGGAATTGGACAAAAAACCGCGAATGTTATTTTAGTAGAATATTTTAAAATACCGCGTATTCCTGTTGATACGCATGTCGAAAGAGTTTCCAAAAGATTAAATCTTGTCGGACCTAATGCTTCTGTTTTAGAGGTTGAGAATAAACTAATGAGTCTGCTAGATCCAAAAGATTATCATTTAGGCCACCATCTATTATTGTTTTTAGGCAGATACCACTGTTTAAGTCGCAATCCTAAATGTGATAATTGTCCACTAAAAAAATATTGTATTTATCAATAAACAAAAATCCCCTAAATTTTCATATCGATAATGATATGATATTTAGGGGTGTTTTTTATGAAAGTTAAATTATTTGATGAATCACATGAACATGATTTAGAAATTAGAATAAATGAATTCATTACAAAAAATAATGTTGAAATACGAGACATTAAATATGAAGTTGCAACGTTATATGATGGTAGAAGCCAAATATACTGTTTTTCCGCAATGATTATTTACGAAGATAAGGCTTGATTAATTCATAATCCGGATCAATATAGATAGTTTTTTGATTGGTATAAGTAACGTGATATCCTTTACTACCAGGAATTTTTTTAATATATTTAATCCTAGTATAATCAACAGGGACACTGCTTGAATTAGAATATTTTGAAAAGTATGCCGCAAGATTAGCCATCAGTCTAATGGCGGCTTCACTTAAAGTGAAATCCTCTAAATTATGAGGGACACTAGCTACAACATGGGCTCCACTTCCATCTTTAATGTGAAACCAGTAATCGTTATTTCGAGCAAGTTTGTTGGTTAAATAGTCATTTTGAATATTATTTTTACCAATCCATATGGTGACATCTTCAAAATTGAAATGTTGAATATCAATTTTCTTTTTATTTTTATGTTGACTATTCTTTTGTTTTGCTTTATATTGTTCAGAATTAGCAAGTAAATCTTGTTTAATCTCCATTAATTCATTACTAGTTGCAAATCCAATCATAGATAAAATATCTTCTAAATATCTAATCTCTTCTTTAGTTTTTTCAATTTGAAGATTAACCTCGATTAATGCGGTTGCAGCTTTTTTACCCTTACTAAAAATTTGTTTTAGGTTTTTACTTGGGTCAAGCATTGGATCAAGGGGAATAATTACTTCATCATTATTATTAAGAAAATCAGATACTTTAATTTCTTTCATTCCTTTTTTTACTTGATATAGATTTGCTTGTAGTAGGATACCTAGATCTTTATAAATTAAATTAGCAGTTGCTTTATCTAAATCAACATATAAATTGTCAAGTTTTGTTGTTTGATGATTTAGTAATCTTTTAACTTGTTTAATTAAGTCGTTGTTTATTGCATTAATTGGTTTGCGAAAATTGATATAGTAGTAATCTAACATTTGGGATAAGGAATTAAAGTGTTGCCGTGATTCACAAGTGAGGCTAGGAAGTTCAAAACAATAATAATCTACTTTATTCTCAAATTTAAAAATAGTAGGATAAATTCGTTGAGTAATAAAGTGATTAATACTTTTATAGTTACCTTTTTTTAACTCATTTTGCGCAAGTTTTGAAATACCTTGAAGTAATTCGTAGGGTACACTATCTTCATTAATTGTAAATGGATTAATCATATTTTCTTGAATAGGGTATGTATAAGTTGCTTTAGGTATAATGTATCGAGTTACATTTTCTCCTGGTGCAACTTTTCTCAAAGCATCAACAATAATATTACTAGTTTTATCCAATAGAATAATATTACTATTTCTTCCCATTAGTTCAATAATTAATAAATAATCAACATTATCTCCCATCTCATTATAAGTATTAATTGTAAATTCAATTAATCTATCATTTTGAAATTGAGATATATCAGTTATGATTCCTCTTTCTATATATTTTCTAAGTAACATACAAAAATTACCAGGTACAGCTGGATTTACATATGGTTGTTCAGTAAGATAAATCCGTGGAAAATCTAAAGATGCGGAAAGAAGAAGTTGGTGAGTTGTATTATCTTTTCTTAACTGTAAAATGAGTTCAAGTGGATTTGGTTGATAGATTTTATTAATTTTAGCTTTTTCAATTGTATTTTTAAGTTCGATAGTTAAATAATGAACAAATAACCCATCCATACTCATTTTATCACCTCCGTTTACCCATATTATACAACAATCTTAACAAAATTAAATAAAATAGAATAAAAAAGTTGCTAACAATCAAAAAAAGTGATAAAATAGATAAAAGTATGCATGTAAGAGGTCATTATGAAATTAGATAAAAAAGGATTATTAGTTGTTATTTCTGGTCCATCTGGAGTTGGTAAAGGAACGGTCCGTAAAGCGTTATTTAGTAGAAGCGGACATGACTTAGTTTATTCAATCTCTATGACAACAAGAAAACCACGCAATGGTGAAATCGATGGTGTTGATTACTATTTTGTTTCAAAAGAAAAGTTTGAAGAAGAAATAGAAAAAGGTAATCTACTAGAATATGCTCAGTTTGTTGGGAACTATTATGGCACACCATATGATAAAGTACTAGAACAACTTAATAAAGGTAATGAAGTTGTACTTGAAATTGAAGTTCAAGGAGCAATGCAAGTAAAAGCCAAAAAACCTGATGCGGTATTTATCTTTATTGCGCCACCATCATATGGAGCCTTAGAAGAACGATTAAAACATCGTGGTACAGAAAATGATGAAATAATAAAAGAACGTCTTCAAAAAGCAAGACGTGAAATTGACCAAGCTCCTGCCTATGATTATATCGTAATAAATGATGACGTTGACAATGCGGCAGACCGAATCATGGCAATCATAAGAGCTGAACATGCAAAATGTGAACGAAGCTTAGAAGAATATTATAAATTAATGGAGGGAAGTAATTAGTATGATTCAAACAAAAGAAAACGAAGGAATGAGATATCCATCAATTGATCAATTAACTCATAAATCATCATCAAAATATAAACTTGTTATTGCAGTTGCAAAACGAGCTCATGAAATCGATCAAACCGGTAAATGCTATTTACCTAACACTAAAAATGTCAAGAGTATTGGAATTGCTCTTGAGGAAATTGTAGAAGATAAAATTGAAATCGAGTAAAACATATGCCAGATTTACAAGAATTAATTAATCAATATCAAAATATTCAAAAAAAGTTACGTGCACTAGATTTTATTAATTACATTGTAAGTTGGGATTCAGAAACAGAAGCACCCATCGGGTGCTTTGATTTGCGTGCTAAACAAATAGGCGTAATATCCGAAATGTCTTATGACATATTAATGAATGAACAAACAAAACAAATTGTAAATGCACTATATAATCAAAGAGATAGATTAACAAGTGTAATGAATAAAGAAATAACTAATCTTTATAAGAACATAAAGAAAAAAGAACTAATTCCTGCTACAGAACTAATAAACTATGAAATGTTACTTTCCAAAACTCCTGCTATATGGGCTGAAGCGAAACAGGAAAATAATTTTGAGTTATTTAGACCATATCTTGAAGAGATTGTATCTTTCAATCGAAAATACACCAAATATTTAGAAACAGAAACTTTAAAAGGATATGATGTTTTGTTAGATGAATATGAAGAAGGAAGTAGTACTTCATTTTATGATAAGTTCTTCTCATTATTAAAACAAGAAATTGTTCCACTTGTAAAGAAAATAACAAGTATGAAATTATCTCGCAACGAATCATTTTTAAAACATAAATATAATGTAAATCTCCAAAAGAAATTTTGTAACTATCTAATGCATGAAATGAAGTTTAATTTTTTTAATGGTTTTATGAAAGAAAGTGAGCATCCATTTACATCGGGTTTCGGTACGACAGATGTTAGAATTACTAACCATTATTATGAAAATGCCCCAACTTCCAGTATTTTTTCTACTATTCATGAGACAGGTCATGCTCTTTATGAAATGCAATGTGATGAAGAATTAGATGATACTTTAGTTGGTGGTGGAACTTCAATGGCAGTACATGAATCACAATCTCGATTTTATGAAAATATAATTGGTCGTAATTATGCCTTTTGGAAGAAACATTATCCTAAGTTACAATCAACTTTCAAGAAACAATTAAAAGATACTACCCTTGATGATTTCTATTTATACATCAATAAAGTGGAAAACTCCCTAATTAGAACGGAAGCAGATGAACTTACTTATTCTATCCACATAATGATAAGATATGAACTTGAAAAAGGGTTGATTGATGGATCAATTGAAGTAAAAGACTTACCTACAAAGTGGAATCAAATGTACAAAGAATATCTAGGTATCGATGTTCCAAGTGATACACAAGGTGTATTACAAGACATTCATTGGGCAGGTGGATCTATTGGTTATTTCCCAACATATGCACTTGGTAGTGCTTATGCAGCTCAATTCTATAACGCTATGCAAAAAGATTTAAGCATAGAACAAATCCTAGAAAATGAAGATTTAACCAAAATTAACGAATGGTTAAAAGAAAAAGTACATAGATTTGGTCAAACTAAAACACCAAAAGAAATACTTCTTTTTGCAACTAATGAAGAGTTTAATCCAGCTTATTATGTAGATTATTTAAAAAATAAATACAAAAAAATTTACAATATATAGTATCGTTAAATATATGTATAAAACTAAAAAAATAGTATAAAATAATTATGGCCACATCAATTTGTTTTCTCTTTCTTCTTTCCCTTTGATGATAATACAAAAAATGATGTGGTCAAATAAAACAAGAGTGTTGAGATACTCTTGTTTTTTATTATAATGTAGTGAATATCGATTAAAGCATTGGCAACATATTGGATGAGAAAAATATAAGGGGTCATCTTTTAACTAAGATTGTTTCTTCACTTTTTGGTATATACATAGTATTTTAGTATATAATAAATAATGCATAGAAAAATAGCGAGCATTTACTTTGACAAAATTGACCTAAATGAGTATAATATACAAGGTATTAGTTTTGGCAATTGTCAAGACTATAATTTATGCAAATTTGAACCACCCGGAAGTGTGGTATTGCATGAGGCAATTTAACAAGGAAAGGAGAACTACTATGCCTACAATTAATCAATTAGTTCGTACTGCTCGTGCTGACAAAGTAAGAAAGTCAAAATCACCTCATCTTGGTATTGGCTACAATAGTTTAAAGAAAGTTGAAACAAAAGTAAGTAGCCCACAAAAGAAAGGTGTATGCACACGTGTTACTACAATGACACCAAAGAAACCAAACTCTGCTATTCGTAAGATGGCCCGTGTTCGTTTAAGTAATGGTATCGAAGTAACTGCATATATCCCAGGTGTTGGACATAAACTTCAAGAACATAGCGTTGTATTAATTCGTGGTGGTCGTATTAAAGACTTACCAGGTGTACGTTATCACATCATTAGAGGTACAATGGATACTACTGGTGTTGAAAACCGTAAACAAGCTCGTTCTAAATATGGCGCAAAACGCCCTAAAACTAAATAAGGTATGTATTTAAATTTATAGTATAGGAAAGGAGGAAATATCATGCCTCGTAAAGGACAGGTTCCAAAACGTAAAGTATTACCAGATCCAATTTATAATTCAGTATTAGTAACAAGACTAGTTAATAGCGTTATGTTGGATGGTAAAAAAGGTGTTGCTCAAGAAATTATTTATGGTGCATTTGAAAGAGTTGCTAAAACAACTGGTCGTGATCCACTAGAAGTATATCAAGAAGCACTTAATAATATTATGCCACAATTAGAGGTTCGTTCTCGCCGTGTTGGTGGAGCTAACTATCAAGTACCAGTTGAAGTTAGAGAAGAAAGAAGATACACTCTAGGCTTAAGATGGTTAACTAATTATGCACGTCTTCGTAATGAAAAAACTATGGAAGAACGTTTAGCAAAAGAAATAATAGATGCTGCAAATGGTGTTGGTGCATCAGTTAAGAAACGTGAAGATACTCATCGTATGGCTGAAGCTAACAAAGCATTTGCTCATTACCAATGGTAATTTAAGAAAAGGAAAAGAATTATGGCTCGCGAAATATCATTACAAAATACCCGTAATATCGGAATCATGGCTCACATTGATGCTGGTAAAACAACATTCACGGAAAGAGTATTATATCATACAGGCAAAATCCACAAAATAGGTGAAACACATGATGGTGCTGCAACTATGGACTGGATGGAACAGGAACAAGAAAGAGGAATAACAATTACATCAGCGGCAACGACTGCTTATTGGCATGGTCACCGTATAAATATTATCGATACCCCAGGACACGTAGACTTTACCGTTGAAGTAAGTAGATCATTAAGGGTTCTCGATGGAGCGGTAACTGTTTTAGATGCGCAAGCGGGCGTTGAACCACAAACAGAGACAGTATGGCGTCAAGCTACTGACTATATGGTTCCTCGTTTAGTTTTTGTTAACAAGATGGATAAAACAGGTGCAGATTTCAAGTACAGCTGCGAATCATTAGGACATCGTTTAGGTGCTAATGCTCATGCTATTCAACTTCCAATCGGTGCAGAAAGTAATTTTAGAGGTATTATCGACCTTGTTACAATGAAAGCATTCCTTTATGAAGAGAATCATGTTGATGAAGCTGGACAAGAAATTGATATTCCAGCAGAAATGAAAGATGAAGCAGAACTTTATCGTGATGAATTAATTAATGCTGTTGCAGATTTTGATGAAGATTTGATGATGGCATATCTTGAAGGAGAAGAAATTACTCCAGAAATGTTAAAGAAAGCTATTCGTACAGCTACTTTATCAGTTCAATTCTTCCCTGTACTTTGTGGAACTGCTTTCAAAAACAAAGGTGTTAAGAAAGTATTAGATGCAGTTATTGATTATTTACCTGCACCTACTGATGTTGCCGCAATCAAAGGTCACGATATGGAAGGAAATGAAATTATTGTTGATTCAACTGATGAAGGCCCATTTGCTGCTTTAGCTTTTAAAGTTATGACTGACCCATATGTTGGTAAGCTTACTTTCTTTAGAGTTTATCGTGGTAAATTAGAAGCTGGATCTTATATTTATAATTCAACCAAAGGCAAGAAAGAAAGAATCGGTCGTATTCTTTTAATGCATGCTAATAATCGTACCGAAATTAAAGAAGTATATTCAGGAGATATCGCTGCTGCAGTTGGTCTAAAAGACACAACAACAGGAGATACAATGTGTGATGAAAAAGAAGAAGTAATACTAGAATCAATGGTTTTCCCTGAACCAGTTATCCATGTTGCTATTGAACCAAAAACAAAAGGCGACCAAGATAAAATGGGTGTTGCTCTTCAAAAATTAGCAGAAGAAGATCCTACTTTTAAAACTTATACAGATCATGATACCGGTCAAACAATTATTGCTGGTATGGGTGAACTTCACCTTGATATTATTGTAGACCGTATGAGACGTGAGTTCAAAGTTGAATGTAATGTAGGTCAACCTCAAGTTTCATATCGTGAAACAATCAAAAAAGCAGGCAAAGTTCAAGGTAAATTCGTACGTCAATCAGGTGGCCGTGGACAATACGGTGATTGCGTAGTTGAATTTGAACCAAATCCTGGTAAAGGATTCGAATTTGTTGATAAGACTGTTGGCGGATGTGTCCCTAAAGAATATATTCCATCAATTCAAAAAGGTATTGAAGGAGCTCTTGCCAATGGTAACTTAGCTGGATATCCTACCATTGATATCAAAGCTACTCTTGTATTCGGCTCATACCATGAAGTCGACTCAAGCCAAATTGCCTTCGAAGTTGCTGGTGGACTTGCTTTTAAAGAAACAGCAAAAGTATGTCAACCTACAATTCTTGAACCAATTATGCTTGTTGAAGCAATTGTCCCAGATGAATATGTTGGTACTGTAATCGGTGATTTAAGTACTAGACGTGGAAGAATCGAAGGACAAGAAGCACGTGGTAAAACTCAATCAGTTAGAGCGTTTGTTCCACTTGCACAAATGTTTGGTTATGCAACTGCATTACGTTCTAATACGCAAGGTAGAGGTAATTACACGATGCAATTTGATCACTACGAAGAATGTCCAAAAACTGTAATCGAAGAGATCATTAAGAAACGTGCATAAAACTTCACATTTTACTTGCAAAAAAAACAAAAGTATTATAAAATGATTATGAAATTGAAAAAAGGAAAGGAAAACAATTATGGCAAAGGAAAAATTTGTACGTACTAAACCCCATGTTAACATTGGTACAATCGGACATGTTGACCATGGAAAAACAACTCTTACTTCTGCAATCACTTATGTACTAGCAGAAAAAGGATTATCTAAAAAAATGGATTATGACCAAATCGATGGTGCTCCAGAAGAAAAAGCTCGTGGTATAACGATTAACACATGCCACGTTGAATATGAAACTGAAAAACGTCACTATGCACACGTTGACTGCCCAGGACATGCCGACTATGTTAAAAACATGATCACTGGTGCTGCTCAAATGGATGGCGCTATTCTAGTTATCGCTGCAACAGATGGCCCTATGGCTCAAACTCGTGAACACATCTTATTAAGCCGTCAAGTAGGTGTTCCTAAACTAATCGTATTCTTAAATAAATGCGATATGGTTGAAGATGAAGAATTACTTGAACTTGTTGAAATGGAAGTTCGTGAATTATTAAATGAATATGGTTTCCCTGGTGATGATACTCCAATCATTCGTGGTTCTGCATTAAAAGCTCTTGAAGGCGATCCTAAAGCTCAAGAAGCTATTATGGAATTAATGAACGTTGTTGATGAATACATCCCTGATCCAGTTCGTGAAACAGATAAACCATTCTTAATGCCTGTTGAAGACGTATTCTCAATTACTGGTCGTGGAACAGTTGCTACTGGCCGTGTTGAACGTGGTACAGTTAAAGTTGGCGATACTGTTGAAATCGTTGGTATTAAAGAAACTCGTTCTTGTGTTGTTACAGGTGTTGAAATGTTCCGTAAATTACTTGACTTCGCTGAAGCAGGTGACAACATTGGTACATTACTTCGTGGTATCAACCGTGACGAAATCGTTCGTGGACAAGTTCTTGCAAAACCAAAATCAGTTACTCCTCATTCAGAATTTGACGCTGAAGTTTATGTATTAACAAAAGAAGAAGGAGGCCGTCATACTGCATTCTTCTCTAACTATCGTCCTCAATTCTATTTCCGTACTACTGACGTTACTGGTGTTATTACATTACCAGAAGGTACAGAAATGGTTATGCCTGGCGATAATACACAAATGCATGTATCTTTAATTCACCCAATCGCTGTTGAAAAAGGTACTAAGTTCTCTATTCGTGAAGGTGGACGTACAGTTGGTGCTGGTTCAGTTTCACAACTAGATAACTAATTTATATTATTGAATTATAAAGTTTAAAGGATACATAAAATTGATATGATGTCTCTAAAGTAGACAGTGAATAAAAATAAAATTATTCACTATTT
>JBJEEE010000019.1:0-51455 GCA_051872775.1 Bacilli bacterium | reverse complement strand
AGAATACGCTTATGTTTAATTTTTTTTGGGACATTTTGCAAAGTTATTGACAGTAAAACGAATAATTAGGTTCTAAATTTGCATATAATTATAAGCTATCAAACATATCAAAGATACTAGAATTTATTTCAATGACATTATCCATCGGAATTTTGGTTTTATCGGTAAGAATAATCAATTGATTTATCATATCTATTTGTTTAATAGTACCATCAATAGTAATATACTTTCCACCCTCTTTTTTGGGGTCTTTTATAAAATAACAAATACTTATGTTTATCTGTTCATGAAGTCTACTTTCTAAAGTTTTAAGTTTTACCGAAAGTAATTCTTTTTCCATTTCATCAAGTTCAATCTTACCACTAGTTAAACGTGCTGTTTCTCTTAACTCTTCGTTATGTCCCGATAAAGCAGCGAATGGCGCAAATTGCGCGGCACGCTCAGTTAAACTCATTGGTTTTTTGGTTTTGGACTTAGGTCTAGGCATATCGATAATATCTTCATACATTTCAATTGTTCTTTTCATTATATCTTTCTCCTTATGCCCGGTGTCCACCAATTTGATTGTTTCGATCAATTGTTGTTGCGCCCTCTTCTAGATCCATACCTTTCATTACGGCATTTTTTCCATATTTTTTCTTTATATTCAAGATTGCTTCTTGTGCTCTTTTTTCTTTTTCTAATTGAACTTTTTGGGTTTCGTTTTCTTCATCGATATTTTCATAATTACTGAATAAATCTAATTGTACTACATTATGTTTGTATGTATCTTTTTCAGGCGTTACTGTTCCTGCTGCGATGTTAATCCTTCTGATTAATAGTCTTGGATCAACCACTCGGTGGTATTCTTCAAGTACTCGCTTCATGATGATACGTACTGATGATGTAAAACGATCCAAATGAACAATCGCATGAGCTGGTTTAGGAATTAAACGACCTAAGTAGTCTTTCTTGATCTCACCATTATATTTACTTGCAATAGTTGGATTTGATAAATTATCAATATCATATCCAATCAATATGACGAGTTGATTGGTAACAAGTTTTTTGTCGATTAAATCAAGTACTAAATTATCAACCATCTCTTTTAAGACAAGTTCTGCTTTTTCAAATGTATATGGACTATGAAGCACTTGTCCTGTTCCAATACTGTGATTACTTGGTTGATAAGTTTTAATCGCTTCCATTGTGGTTGGCTCATATCCCCAAGCATGGTCAATCAATAATTCCGCATTTTTACCGAACAAACGGTATAAAATATCTTCATCTTTAAGGGATATTCTCGCTATATCACCCATTGTATATAGACCTACATCATTCAAAGTTTTAGCATATCCTTTACCAACACGCCAGAAGTCCGTTAATGGCTCATGGGCCCATAGTAGTTTGCGATAACTCATTTCATCTAAAGTAGCAATTCTTACGCCATACTCATCAGCAGGTAGATGTTTAGCAACAATATCCATTGCTACTTTTGCTAAAAACATGTTAGATCCAATACCTGCGGTTGCGGTAACACCGGTTTCTTTTAAGACTTCTTTAATCATTTTCATGGCAAGTTCTTTTGCGGATAATTGATATGTTTTTAAATACTTTGTAGCATCAATGAATACTTCATCAATAGAATAAACATGAATATCTTCTGGCGCAATATATCTTAAATATATATCATAAATCATAGCACTATATTTGATATAAGATGCCATTCTTGGTGTTGCCACAACATAATCTATTTCTAAATTAGGATTAGTATCTAATTCAACACTATTATATGATTTTCCCGTAAATGTTCCTACTCTTTTTTTACGTTCATTATTTACTTCTTTGATCTTTTGAATTACCTCAAATAGTCTAGCACGTCCTGGTAAACCATATCTTTTTAATGATGGTGATACTGCAAGACATATTGTTTTTTCCGTTCTTTCAAGATCAGCTACAACTAAGTTTGTAGTTAGAGGATCAAGTTTACGATATACGCATTCTACTGATGCATAAAATGATTTTAAATCAATTGCAATGTATGTGTACAAATCATTCATAATTAGATCCTCCTTTATATTAGTATAACATAAAAGAAACATATTATCAAATTTAAAACCAAACAAATTAAAAAGCCACACTACTAATTAGCCTGACTTTTTTTGAATAAAATACTTAATTACCTTCATTGAATTAACCCAAAATAATGATTATTACATAAAATATTATTTAATAGCTATATTCCTTTTTAACCATAGTTATTAATTCTTCAATTGAAGGTAAATCTTTTTGTAGATTTTCTGGTAGGTAATCTTTAATACTATAGCTGCTTACCCCCATTGGTTTATTTATATCTTTTATCGTGTATTCCGCAACAACATTGTTTTTATGTCTACATAGCAATAAGCCAATTGTCGGATTATCATTTACTTCTTTTACTTTTTCATCAATTGCAGTTAAATAAAAACTTAATTTTCCGGCATATTCGGGTTTAAATTCAGTAATTTTAAGTTCTATTACAACATAACATTTTAACTTAATGTTATAGAATAATAAATCAATATAATAATCTTCGCCTGCTACTTCTAAATGATATTGCTGTCCCACAAAAGCAAAACCTTTACCAAGTTCAAGTAAAACTTTAGTCATATTATTAATTAACGCTTCTTCTAAATCTTTTTCTTTAGTATCTTCTTTTAACTCAATAAAATCAAATACATAAGGATCTTTCATTGTTTCTAGTACTAATTCACTTTGTGGATGAGGCAATATAGTTAAAAAATTAGAAACTTTTTTACGTTCAATTTGACGTTCATATAGATTGGTATCAATTTGATGAGCAAGTATATTTACGGACCAACCATTTTCAATTGTCTTATTAATATACCAAAGTCTTTGTTCTTGAGATTTTACTCGTAGTATTTCCAAATTATGACTCCAAGGAATTTGTGCAGTCACCGTCTGCACAAATTCTATTTTTGGGTACTCTCGATAAAACTTGGCCATATTTTGAAGATTTCTAACAGAAAATCCTTTTGAAGATGGAAATTCATTATTAATTTCAAAAGATAAATTATTTAAAAATTTATTTCCCCATTCACTATGTTCATTAATTATTTTTCCAATGTTCCAATATAAAATTATCATTTCTTTATTAGCATTTAATATTGCTCTATGTTGGGCGATTCTAATTTGCTCTTTAATGTTTTCTACTACCATTACATAACTTTTATCTATCATTACTGTAGCCTCCTTTTCAATTTATCTATAAATATATATACTATCTTAGCTTATCTATATTTTATAACAGTAAACTATTCCACTTATTTATCTTATCTTTTTTTGCTGATATATATATTATGACATCATATTTAAAAAGCCACACTATTAAATAGTATGACTTAAAATGAAAATCTCAGTTTTTTCTTTCGGTAAATTGGTACTTTAATTATTATTGTTTTGGTGTTTGAAGTAATGAATAATTTTTCTGAATCATATTTATCGATAGTTTTGTTTGTTGGAAAACTATATCTGTTCAAATACCCATTCATACATATCGCGTAATCATATTTTAAATGCGCTAGTAAATTATCACTACTTGAGGTGTTAGAACCATGATGAGGTACTTTGAAAAAATTTACATTTATATTTTTTTCATACTTTATTAAACTTTCTTCTTTGGTTTTGGAGATATCACCTGTTAAGAGTATACTATAATCAAAAGCCATAATCTTTAACACCAAACTATTATCATTAGAATTATCTGCGGCATTATCTGGAAGTAACGCTTTAAATATGATATTTTGAAATTTTATCTCATCGTTTCGTTTCATCATAATGATATTACCTTTATACTTATAATTTTTTAACAGTTTTAATGTTTCTTGGTCATAAGGGGTAATTACAACATTTTTTATGTTAAATTTTTGAATTAAAATATGAAGTTTACCATTATGATCTGAATCAGAATGACTGATAAATACATAATCTAAACGTTTGATCCCTTTTTTCATTAAAAAAATTTCTAAATCATCTTTTTTATTATCCCCAGTATCAATTAATATGTTTGCTTGATTAAAGGCTTTTATGATTAAGGTTGACTCCCCGATAGGTAAGTTCATAAATATGATTTCATTATTAGAGTTAAAGATTTGCTTATTACTCCAAAAAAATAATAATATTAGCATAGTACATACTAACGTAATACATTTTTTGCTTTTCTTATTCATTCTACAAATAACAATGGATATATATAACAAATAATATATTATGATTATTATAATTGATATTTTAGGGAAACTAATCCTTAAAATATCTATCCTCGCAAGCCCTATTGTTATATAGTTGAATCCTTTCACCACTATTTCATAAAAACCTTTAAAAAAAGGTAAAACTGCAACAATGAAAGATAATGGCAACATCAAATATGTAACAAAAGGTATATAAAATAGATTGTATAATACTGATAGTATGTTGATTTCAGGATTAATTGATGTTACTACCGGAAGAGTTACTACTATACTATTTAAACTTATTATGATATTATTTAATAGAAAACTTTTAAATCCTTTATTCTTTAAAATAGGTGAAATAAAAACTAGTGACATTGAAGTAAGAAAGGTGAGCATAAAAGCATAAGAAAAGAGATAATAAGGTTGAATTATCAAAATAGAAGTAATTGATAATGCATATATATTTATAGGTTTAAGTTTTAAATGATATTTTTTATTCATATTAGAAATAATGAATACTATCATAACTCTTAAAATAGAAAGCGAGAAGAGCGTAATTATATAATATAATATAAAAAAACATAAAATTAAATAAAACTGATAGTTATCTTTAATTTTTAACATTGTCATTAGTTTTTTTAATACAATGACAATTATTCCCATATGTAAGCCTGAAATAACAAATAAATGACTTATACCTATTTCTTTTATATTATCATTCATTTCATTATCAATGTTGTCTTTATATCCAATTAATAAAGCTTCTAAATATCCTTTAGAAAGAGGACTAAAATGTTTATCAAAATAAGTTTGTAATTTTTGGCTTATCTTTGCTAGACAAAAACAATTAGAAACTACTTTTACACTTGGATCTTGGATTATTCCTTTGATATTATTTAACTCTAAGTAAGTTTGATAATCAAATAGGTTTATAGAAGGAGCTGAATCACCAGGAATTAGGAGGCCTGATATTTCAATTTTATCGCCAACTTTATATATATCTTTTTCTTCATAAAAAATATACTTTAAATATTGACTCGAAATAGTAATCTGCTTGGACTTGGTAGTTTCTTTTATATCAATAATCTGTGCATATACTTTTATTTGACCATAATCTATACTACTATATATTGATTTTCTCACTAGGATATTAAAAAATGTAAGTAGCATTATAACGACCATTACCATAGTTAATCTATAATTATTGATTATTGTAAATAAAATATATATGATGAGAATAATTATATTTAAAAAATTTAAATTAAAGATTAAATATATAAATAAAACAAGACCTATGGTATATAAATATATATAATCCTTAGTAGTTCTAAATAGTAATGTACGTTTTAATCTGACTAATAATTGTTTCACTTATTCCTGATACATTAGAAAGTTCATCAATTGAGTTAAAACTTCCTTTTGAATTACGATAATCAATAATAGCTTGAGCTCTTGCTTCACCAATTTTAGGTATTGACATTAATTCTGTTATGGATGCAGTATTAATGTTTATTTTACTGTTAGATGTATTATTACTGACGTTTTTATATGGAATTATAATCATTTCATTAGGTTTGACCTCTTGGACTAAATTAATTTTACTTACATCAGCATTTATAAGTATTCCTCCTGCTATTTCAATTACATCTTTTATCAATGCATTAGATTCTATTGTATAAACACCAGGGTATTTTACTGCTCCTTTAATATCAACTAAGATGTCATAACTTTCCTTAATACCTTGATTTGTATCAGTTATTACATAATTATTTTCTTTACAAGCGGTAAGTAAAATTAGACTAGCTAATAAAATAAAAAGTACTTTCTTCATAGTTTCACCTCAACTATATAATACGTTATACTTTTTAATTTTCCATTTTTAGTTAATAAAAAAGTAAGTTTATTAAACTTACCTTTTTTAATATGAATAATTGATGAGCTTTTTCCATCTTCCCACTTTATAACAAATAACCGATGAAAGCATTCCTACAATCCAACCAATTGGCCATGACCAAAATATACCATTTATACCATATGGTTTAACTAGAATATATGCAAACAATACCCTAATTACAAGATCTAGTAATGTACCTGTCATAAAACTTAACATATCTTTAGAACCTTTTAAAACACCATCACATGGAATTTTGATACACATAGTGAAGAAAAATGGAGTAAGCGTATATATATATAATTTACCAACATCAGTTACTGCTTTGGTTGCTGTTTCCTTTTCAAAGATTGATAATAAAGGTTCAGACATCGTATAGAACAAAACCATTGTAATAATGGTTAAACATGCGCAAATTAAAAGACCAGATTTAAAACCTTTATTAATCCTTTGATATTGTTTCGCGCCAGCATTTTGAGATGTAAATGTAGAGATAGCATTAGATATTGTTATAAAAATGTTGATGACGACATAGCATAGTTTATATCCTGCTCCATATCCAGCAACAATATCTGAATTCATCGTATTAATAAGTGATTGAATTAAAAGTTGTCCAATCGAGATTGTTGATGCTTGAATAATGGATGGAATAGAAATTGGCAATATCAATCTTAATAGTTTAAAATCAAGTAATTTATTATCACTTTTTAGTCTTTTACAATAGAAGAATAAAAATAGCAATGAAAGTAAAGAAGCTATCATTTGTGACAAAAAAGTTGCAATGGCAAGTCCTTTTACACCTAATTGAAATCTAATCACAAAGATTAAATCTAGTATAATGTTCAATAAGGTTGAAAAAATTAAAAAATATAAAGGTATTTTAGAATTACCTAATGCTTGAAAAAGGGAAGCAACAATATTATACAAAAATAGAAAGATTAAACCAGCCGTATAAAATTGTAAATAAATGGTAGCATCTGCTTTTAGGATACTTTCAACATTAATTAATTCAATAAGAGACTTAATAATAATAAGACCGATACTACTCAAGACAAAAGCAACTAATACTATTGTTATGATAGAAGTAAAAATACATTTTTTGGCATCCGCATTTCTTTCTTCACCAATTAAACGAGATGTTACAATGTTTGCGCCAACCCCAAATCCTGTACCAATCGCTAGATAAATCATTGTAATCGGATACGTACTAGATATTGCGGCTAAAGCTTCAGATGATACGAATTTACCAGCAATCGCGCTGTCACATATATTGTAAAACTGTTGTAATGTAACTGATAAAATCATTGGAAGAGCAAATAGTAATAAAGTCTTAAAAGGACGCCCTTTTGTTAGGTCATTCATGATGTCACACTTCTTTCATAACGTAGATTATACTCCTGTTGTCATATTTTGTCAAACGATAATTTATAAAAATTCACTTTAATTATCCTTATCTTAGCTAATTAACATATATATAAACAACATCGCTAAAATAATTAAAGGAATTGAAAAGAACATATCCGTTTTTAACGAACATGTTCTTTTGTCAATTCCTTTTTTTTAGAAATATTATGCTCATAATATAATACTTTAAAGAAGTATAAATACTAATCTAAAATGAACTTAATTTATTTAATTTTCTTGTGTAGGTTTTTTTATTTTCTTAACGCCACAGTAAATACTTGGAATTAGCATTAACGTTACAGCTGTACCGAATAGTAAACCACCAATTACAACTATGCCCATTGGTTGCATTAATTCTCCTCCACTGCCAAGACCTAGAGAAAGAGGAATTAAAGCTAAAACGGTAGTTAAGGTTGTCATTAAGATAGGACGAACACGATTACTACATCCTTTTATGACTGCATCATATTCACTTAGTTGCTCTTCTTCTTTAAGACGTTTAATCTCATCTAGCATAATAATGGCATTATTTACAATTACACCCATTAACATAATTATACCTATAAATGATACGATATTTAAAGACACATTAGTTATTGTAAGAGCAAGGAAGGCACCCGTAAAAGTAAGTGGAATTGATGCCATGATAATTAATGGTTTTGTAAATGATTCAAATTGACAAGCCATAACACCATATAGTAAGAAAATAGAAATAACTAATGCCACAATTAGACCACTAAAAGCATCATTCAAGTATGATTGAACCCCACTTGCTTTAACACTGTATCCGGGATAGTCTTTTAACACTTCGTTTGTTACTTTATCAATAATCTTTGAAGCACTACCAGTATCTAGATTGTATGTATCAACTGATATTTGAACAAGTAATTGACCATTGTCTTTTAGTATTAAGACTTTTTCATTACTTGATTTTATTTCAGCAATATCAGATAAATGGATTACTAATCCATCATTAGTTGTAACCATAAAATTAGCTAAATCATCATATGAAGTAATAGACTTATTCATAAATGATACCGAAATTTTGACTTCTTCTTTATCATTAACTATCGTTCCTACTTCATATCCCGCAAGCCCTACTCTTAGGGTTTGGATTAGGGTTGGATAATCAATGCCGTACTCATTACATTTATTAATATCGACATCAATCTTATATTCAGTTTGAAGTGAGGTTAGGTTGTTAGTAACTCCAGTAATACCCTTTTGACTAAGTAATTTTGTTTCTATTTTGTTAGTTATTTCAATTAAAGTCTGTTCATCTTCTCCCATTAAACTAATCGATAAATCATTAAAATTACTTGTAATACTAGCTACAATACCATCTACCTCTTTGACATTAACACTCGCTTTTTCATCTTTTAATAATTCGCGGATATCTTGAACTACTTCCTTTGTTTTCTTAGCCTTACTATTTAATTGAAGGCGAATACTACCATTCATTGAACTTTTAATCAATCCAAGTTTTCCAACAGATATCGAAAGACTATCAATATTATCAATGTTTTCTTCTATCCGTTCTTTAATTCTTAATGTATCGGTATTAGCTTCTTCTAGGGTTGTTTTACTCTCATATCCTAGATTTATTTCAATTAGTCCTTTATCACTAGGTGGTAGAAATTCCATTCCTCTGGTCAATACTAGCCCAATACTTGCAAGAAAGACTATAAGCATGGAAACCACGATAATCCTTTTTTTATGCAATATTTTTTCTAAAAAGTTTTGATATTTACCCTCAAGTTTTTGGGTAAATTTATCTTGTTTGATTTCTTCTTCTTTTTTTGAATTACAAATAAGACCATATAGTGTAGGGATAACAATTACCGCAATAATAAAGGAAATAGAAAGTGATAAAACCACAGCCCATGCTAAATCAGTAAATATTTCTTTGGTTAGACCTTTTGTAAATAAGATCGGAATAAAAACACATACTGTTGTTAAAGTTGACGCAAACAATGAACCAATTACATCTTTAGTTCCATTAAAGCAAGCATCTTTGACCATCATTTTATCATTCTCACGTCGTTTAGTAATGGATTCAATAACAACAATACTATTATCAACCAACATTCCAATTCCAACCGCAAGACCGCCAAGTGAAACCATATTAAGCGTGATTCCCATTAAATAAAGAATTATTAAAGTTGTTAACACACTTAAAGGCATGGTGATGGCAATAACAAGGGATGATCTAACTTTTCTTAAGAACAAATATATAACGATAATTGCAAGCACACCACCGATAATAATTGAGGTTAAGACATTTGACAATGAATCGTCGATAAATTCAGCTTGATCATCAAGTAAAACAATCGATGTACTTAAATCAGAATTATTATTACTAATTACTTGCTTAACATTTTTGACAATTTCGGAAGTATTACATCCCGATTTGCCATACACTTCAATGGTAACACCTATATGATTATTATAATATGAATAAGTATCATAAGTAGTTTCTACATCAAGATAAGCAACGTTAGGGGTAATTATTGTAACACCATCTTCTTCTTTGACATTGCAAAGTGATACTGTATATCTTCCAATGTTTGTATTATCATTTTCTAAAGGGGTTACATTATCAACCACGGCTTCATCATATACTATTTTATCTATATCAAGAGAGGAAATAAAACTAATTAATTCAACTGATAACTTAAGATTTGTTTGTTTAATTAACTTAACTTGATCTAACAAGTTACTTAATTTAGTTTTATCCATATTTCTAAATTGATCAACAAGATTTTGATTGATGGTTATTCCATAACTCATTAATGGAAGAAGATATTTTTTAACAATTGCTTCAGAATCATACTGTTCATTGGGAATACTATCTATTTTATCTTTATATTCCAAAATTAAACTAATAAATGAATCTAGTTCATCAATACTTAATGCGTTATATTTATCAAATAGAGCACTAAGATTATTATTTGTAAATGATGATAAAAGCGTACCATATTCTGTTTCTAAATTCTTTAATATCGTTTGATATGAATGTAGCATTAACCAAGTTGAACGAGGAAGGGGAATCGTAATACTAGTACTTGCTAAATCAAGTAAATCGTGTGGGGCGCTCTCATTTCGGATTGAGATTATCCCATTATTTGTATTAATACTTCCAAGGGGAATGTCATATGCTTGGTAAGATAATTTCTCTACTAGTAATAATGAAATCATCTCAAGCCCCATAATTGGCTTAATACTTACACTACTAGTAGGAAGTCCTTTAACCTCAACACTTCCCACTCCATCTATTCCTAAAAACTCTTTTTTAAGATTACTTGCTACTTTCTTGATATTATCAAAATTATCATCATCATTAGTAATTACAATGCTTGCAAGAGCAGACGAATTGAAATCAACTTCAACAATCTCTGGATTATAACAAACAGATGGTAAATTTAGTTTATCAATAATTTCATTGATTTCTGCTTTTTTATCATCTAGATTCGTTTCATATTCAAAACTTAAAATTACGACGGCAACATTATCTAAAGAGTAACTTGTTACATCAGTAACATTAGTAATATTAGTTAAACTATCTTCTAGTTGACTAGTTACATCTTGATTGACAACCTCAGGAGCAGCTCCAGGATAGACAATGGATACCCCAAGGATAGGAATATTCAAATCTGGAAGGAGTTTGACTGGCATACTTGTAACTGAAAAAATACCAAGACAAACTAGAATAAATACGACAATACAAATAGTAACTTTCCTTTGAATTATTTTCTTTAAGAAATTCATTTTTTCCCCTCTTTTTTTATCTTTTACTAGAAGATATTTTATCATTTTAGTTTAAAATTGTCAAATTATGCACTAATGTTTATTATACTTTCGTAAAATCATTTTTTATTATAGAGTAAAGGTAAGAATATACTGGTTTATTTACTATATTTGATAAATAATTTTTATATATATTAAGTTGTTTAGTATACTCTTCTTTATTTGTGTCATATAATTTATAATCAATAATATAGTAGGATTCTTCCGTTTCAATAATTAAGTCGATTATACCATTGATTTGTACTTCATCTTGAGTTGTTATAAAATGATATTCATGATAATGATTAATAATATTTAGACTTTTTATGAAGGGATGATTAATAAAACCTTTTATTAGCTTTTGATCTTTCGGCAAAAGTTTTTCTAGATCTGGATTTGTCAAATCAAGTAATTCTAGAATTTTATGAATTCTAGTTCCCTCATTCATTTTATCAAGGTCTTCTTTAGTATGATATTTTACCACTGATGCTGAAGCACGCATTGATAATGTTGTATGATTTTTTAATGTTATATTATAAAATGATAGTATTTGCTCATTATCAAGATGCAAGTTTTGTTGCTTTTTAGGATATAAATATTCCTTAGTAAGACCTAATGAATTGATATCGATAGGATGCTTATATGGTTCAATAATATCATTAAGGCATAACAACATATCTTTAAAAGTCTTAATGCCCATTTTCGCAATATCAGATGTACTTTTAGGTTTGTCACTTTCACTAGTTGGCATAACCATGATGATTTGTTCACGCGGTCTCGTTAATGCTACATAAAATAAACGGATTTTTTCACTTACTTCAGCTTTAAGAAAGTTTTCTTTTTCTAAAAAATAAGTAAGTGGTTTGTATAAGAGTCTATCTTTTAAAACAGATGCAATAATTTGATAGTCTTTGCTATAGAAAATATCTCTTTTCAAATCTTCAAAGTTAAATTTTTTATATAATTCAGGAAAATAACAAATAGGAAACTCTAATCCTTTAGATGCGTGTATAGTCATCATATTGATTACATCATTATTATTGGAAGCAGGTATAGGTATCTTTATTTCAAATTTTGAATCATTCACTAATAAATTTAAGTAATCTATCATTTCCTTAAATGAATAGTTTAAACTTGTAAGACTTTCACATATTTGAAATAAGTAGTTTAGATTATACTCAGATGAAGCCACATCTGATAATGTTAGCATCTTTTCGTATACAGAAAACTCTTTAAAAATAAGAGTTAAAATATTGGATAAGTTTAGTTCATTGATTTGGCTTGCGATTTGTTGACACTTTTGATATAAATCAGGGAGTGTTTTTTTAAACATTTCATCAACATTTGCGTCCGTTATAATTTGGAAGATTTCATCATCCGGTAAATTAACAATGAAACTCCTTAAAAAAGATAATAGAACTTCTTTTAATTCTTGTTTACTTGCTTGTTTGTTATTATAAAATATATATATTAAACGTAATAAACTGATTATCGCAAAGATATCATTGTTATTGGTTAATATAATATCTTCATGAACCTTGAGTGGAAGACCTAAATATTCAAATACTTTAGCATATATTTGCATTTTCTTTTTATCCATCACTAAGATAGCAAAATCTTTATATGTAGCTGGACCATATGTGTCTATATCTTTATGGTAAACTTTATATTTATTAACTTTACTTAGTATATCTTTACCAATAATAAATGCTTCAATTTCGTCTTTTGTAAATGTTTGCGTTTGTTCCTCATTTTCGTCTTCTTCATCTTCCGATATATCATCGTTATTTACTGATGATTTTGGTTTTCTTTCAAATGGATAGGTAAGTATCTGCATTTGATTATTTTCTTCATTATAATCTTCATATTTAGAGAATCCAAAATGAAGTTCATGGGCGTAGTTGTAATCAACACCACCGATTTCTGCTCCCATTAAAGCAGAGAAAATTAAGTTTACCGCATCTAATACTTCTTTACGTGATCTAAAATTTTGGGATAAATCAATTACCATATTAGGTGGAGTCACTTGTAAAGTATGATATTTTTCTTTAAAAATTAAAGGGTTAGCATTACGAAAACGATATATTGATTGTTTAATATCTCCTACCATATAAACATTATCTTTACAAATTAAGTTTATGAGTCGTTCTTGAATATCAGAGGTATCTTGATATTCATCGATTAGGATTTCACATGTTTTATTTCTAATTTCTTCCCTTACAAAATCAAATTCCTCAATAATTTTGATTGCCATTAAGGCAATATCCGTAAAATCATATGAACATGTTTTTTTCTTATATTGTTTCAAGCGATAATCTAATTCTTTAATTAATGATACAATAACCATACAGTCTTCTTTTGTCGCAAGATAACTTGCTCTTAGTTCATCAGATGAGGTATAGATAAACTTTTTCTTAATTGTGTTTACATATTTTTTTAAATCATCATATATTTGACGATAATTCTCTTTTTCTTCTAAATCTTCAACTTTAGAAGGTAAGGTTGGAAATTTAATCGCAGTGATCGTTTGAAAATCATCATAAGTATGATAATGTAAATATTCGACTAACACTTCATATAGTTTATCATAATGATTTTTTAGTTTTATATCACTAGTGTAGTCTTCTAATTCTTTTAGATATGTTTTAATCTCTAAGAAATATGGGATAAGTAGTTTATCATATTGTAAAAGAAGTTCATCAATATAACTTGAATCATAGAAACTTTCATAATTGTTTAATATATTCATATAGTCTGGGTTTAAACGCATGTTTTTATAGATGTTTAAACAGCTATTGACAATACCATCATCATCTTTAACACTAAACTTAGTAATAAAAGAGATAAAATTCTTATTATTTGCTTCATATTGTTCTTTAAATATCTCGTTAAGTATTTCTAAAGAAGTTAAAGAAAAATCATTGTCACTCACTATATTAAAGGCTCTTGGAATACCCAATAGATAGTGATACTTTTTTACGAGTTGATTGGTATAAGAATCAAATGTACCGATACACGCATTATCAATAAAGGTAAGTTGTTCCATACATTTAGGATTATCTGATTGTTGAAGGGCACTTCTTAAACGTTCCTTCATTTCTTTTGCGGCTAAAACGGTAAAAGTTAAAACGATTAACTCTTCCATTTTGGTTCCATTTTCTATCTTTTTAAGTAGTCTCTGGGTTAAAACCGCCGTCTTACCGGAGCCAGCGCCAGCACTAACTAAAATAGATTTATTTGATTCTTCAATTGCTAGTAACTGTTCTTTACTCCATTTCATTATTGTTATCTCCTTTAATAAAACTTAAATCATTATGTACTTTAATTTGTTCAATGTGAGATGGATTATGATAACACATCATAAAACATGGACAATAGGTACAACTTGTTTTCTGCGCATTTATTTGCTTTGGTCGTATATCAAACTTTCCTTTTTGAATTTGGTTTCCAATTTCGTTTACTAGTTTTTTGGTATAACAAATTACTTGATCAAATTCTTCGGTTGTCAATGCAAAATTGCTGAAAGAGCTTGATAATGCTCCACTACTAGTAAAGGGACTAGATGGTAATACTCTGTTTTCGTTATTATACTCTGAATCAATACTTTTAATTATTGAAGAAGATGAATTAGTATATCCTTTGAAAGCAGTTCTTTTTAAAAATAACTGTTCATAAGTTTTATTATCTTTATAACGATACAATGAATTATCTAAAATACTTTGTAAATATGCTCCCCCTATTAATCCTGATGGATCTAACTCTTTAACAAATAATAAATAGATTGGAAGTTGTAATTCTATTCCTTCATCAAGACTCTTCCAACTAACTTCCACCGCATTAGTTTTATAGTCAATTACAATATAGTAGTTTCCTTCTACATCTTGGTTTTTTTTAAGATTTAATTTTAATATTTTATCTATTGTTCCTCTTAATTTTATATCATCTGTTATATTTATTTCAACATTTTGTTCTACCTTATAAGTCTCAAAATCGCTTGTTTTTAAATGATTAATAATGCGATTTACTACTTCTAATAAGGTAGGTTCTAAATTATGAAGATATACGTTTATTTTAGGGGTTATTTCTACTTCTAATTCTTTAAATTTATCTTGTGTATATATATCTATCTTAGTCTTTAGTTCCTCGTTACTTAATTCACAAAGATTATCAATCTTTAACAATTTTTCAAGAACATAGTGAAATACGATACCTACTAATAGACTAATATTTTCTGTAGTTTGTTCTTTTTTACACACAATTTTTAAGATATGTTTTACATAATAATAAAAAGGACATTTCGCATAATCATCAATTGAAGAATATGACAATGTTAATGGTTTGACATATCGATTCAAAATATTTTCGTTTATACCTGTAAAACTACTATCATATTGATTTTTACTTTGAACATTAAAGGTGTAATATCCTTTTATATAGTCCTCACTTACAAGATGGTAAGAATTGTATAAATTCATTGCTTTTAGATATTTCAAATATGCAAGATAATAATTATTGATATTTTCTACATCAATTACTCCTTTATTAATAGTAATATTACTTGATATTCTTTCATCATTTAATAATGAATTTCTTACATAAGTTTGGGTGGTTGAGTTTGTAGATGAAGTAAGAATAATAAATTTATTGTTCTTAATAAAATCACAAACATTGTTTTTATTTATCATATTGTGTTCATATGATGTAATTAATCCTAATTCTTTTTTTAAAGTATCACTTAAGTAGCTATTATCTTTTATTGTCTCTGGTACAACATCTTGATTAAAGTTAGGAATAAAGATATAAGTATCGTCATCATAGAGATTATTAAATACATTTTCAAATCTAATGGCTTGATCAAAAGTTTTAAGTTTAATAAAATGATTTTTCAAAAGATAGGTAACAACATCTTTGGCATAGTCATCATCGATATCAAAATCAAAATAACTAAGTACATTTAATACTTTGATTACTTCTACATTATTTGAGGAAAATGCTTTAAATGATGAAAGATATTTAGGAAACTCTTCATTAAATTTACCATGATAATTATTATAAAAATCATTAATAAATTTTTTTGTTGATTCTATATTTAATAAAGGAATTTGTTCATTAAAATCTACTTCAAGATTAGCAAGTTGCAATAACTCTTTAAATTTAATTTCATAATCTTTATTAATACTATTAACTACGATTTTATTAGGATTAACACCTTCATTAATTAAACTGATTATTCTACCAATTATATATATAATCTCATCTTGAAAATCATCGAAGTTAGTAAGTGTATGATGATATGATTTTGAATTCATTTTTACTATTTCCACGTTATTTAACAACGAGATACCTTTATTTACTAAATCATTACTACCATCATATCCAATTATATATATTTGATGTAAGTTATAGTATTCTAAAACATTTTGATAATTATCATTTATAATTGTTTTAATTTTTTTGTTTAATAAGTATAATTCATGAATTATAGGATTGTCACTATCTTGTGTAACAATCATAGCATTATCTAATTTAGTTTTTATTATTTCTATATTATCATTTTTTTGACAATTTTGTAGAAGTACTTTATCATCTATTTTGCCAAACAAATCAGATGTAAACTCATCAAATGACTTAAACTTCACATTTATTAGCATACCTGATAAAAGTGAAATTAGATTATTTTTAATGCTATTTGATGTAATAACAATGCAATTTTTCGAATTTTTTAATTTATTAATAAGTGTTTCCATATCTATACCCTTTTAATATTATATTACTTTAATACTTATGTTTATTTTACCATATATTTAAAAAAAAGAAAAGAAAAGAAGACCATATTTGTATACTATACTTTTAATTTATGAAAATGTTTTAATAGTTATTTTTAGAAAATGTTTGAACAATAAATAAAATGATGCTAATATTAAGACTTTCAAGATCTTCTATCAGTATATGAACATATATCTATATACTGTTCTTTTAGGGTTATTACTTACAAAAATAGTTATAAAATTATTTTTTAATTTAAATTACACCTCCATTATAATGTTTAGATATAAAAAAAGGCAATAGAATAATACAAATACTATTCTATTACCTTCATACTATACAAATATGTTAATTAAATAAGTTTTTCTTTTCATTGAAGATTGATGATGAATCAATCTTGTTTTCATTACCAATGACACATAATGCATGATCTGATAATGCTTTTTCAATTAAAGGTTTTAGTGCTTTAATATCTTCAAGGGTTACATTTACAATTTGTTGACGCGATAACATAAGATCTTTTTCAGTAACACCTTGTAAATAATAAGTAAATGACTTACTTCCAAGTGTACGTGGAGGATATGGGAAATCAACCTCACCGATTGCGCCGATAACATATTTTGTTAAATCTTCTTCTGTTGGATTGAAACTATCAATATATGATATTACATTTTCATATACTTCCATAGTTTTTTCTAGATTTGGATCACGATATGATACGAAGAAGATGTTACCATCTCTTGTGAAATTACTCATGCAGCCATATGCACCACCAAGAACTCTCACTTTTACCCATAAATAATCATATCTTAGTGCCATTGCGAAAACAGAGAATGCGCCTGTGTATTCACCAACGCCTTTATAATTACCAACTCTTGCTACATATTGTACTTGAGAAGGAGTTTTAAACCCTTCGTTTAAACAATTTTGAACAAATTCTACTTGACCTTTTTCGACATCGTCTTGATATAGATTTTGAACCAAATCTTTTACTTCTTGTTGATAATTAAATGATTTACCCGTATAAGAAATTATCAAGTTTTCTTTTCTAAATATATGTTTTACTAGTTCATTAAGATTATTAACAATTTCATCATATTTTTCATCAAATTGTTTTACTAACGTTTCAATAAATGAATATTGTGATATACCATCAACAAGTTCGTTATAGTAACTAGATTTACGAATATATGATAAAGCACGATTAATAGATGCTACATGACCGGCTCCCATTAATTGCATTTGCTTTTGCGATTTAGTTTCCGCAAGTATTTCCATAATTCGTTTTTTCATATCATAGTTAGATGAAGTAATCATTTCTTTAATCATCTTGAATACAAATGGAACTTTCTCATCTAATGCTTTAGTTTCTAAGAAGAAAAGTGGTAAAACATCATTATCATCTACACTAATGCAAGAAACATATGGATAAATTCCACCAGTATTAATATAGATTTCTTTTGTTAAATCTTCAAATGAATAGTTTTTCGTATCAACTTTACCAATAATATTTTTTAATAAACCAATATATGGAACAAGTCTTTCTGGAACATCTTTTGTATTAAATGCAAAACTTAAATATCCAATACCTCTTGTATCAAAATCATGTTTAACAATCTTTATACCTTCAACTTCTTCTTCAATATTTGAAATTTCTGGTGAATGATCGTCAATATCATTTTTTGTTAAAAGAGGGATAGTTGCTAGTTCTTCTTTTGTTGATGGAGTCTCTTGATATTTCTTTAATACTTTTGTATCTTCTACAAGTTGTTCTAACTCACTTTGAGATAGCGTTTCTTTATATGCTTTTAGTTTTTCTCTTAATTTTTGTTCTCTTTCTTCTCCTAAAGTATTACTTGGAGAAACAGTTACATATGCAATATGATTATTATTGATTAGACATTCTTCAATTATATCTTCAAAATAATGCGTATTAACTTTTTCTTTAATCTCATCAAAAATCTTATAATACTCAAGAGGTGAGAATGGGTCTGACTCATCATAAAGCCAAGTTGACATTGAGATAATGCCATAAACTAAACCTTTAGGAGTGCCACCAAAATCAGCTTCACGATACTTAAATTCATAATAATTTATAGCTGATAAAAGTGATTTTTTATCAATACCATTTTTAACAAGTCCTAATAATGTATCATTTATTACTTTTTTAAGTTCAGGAAGTTTACCACTTAATGCATCTTTTACAATTATATTTAAAGAAGGTTGAATACAACCATCATCAAAACTTGACAAAACATCTCGTCCTATTCCAGCATCAAGAATAGCTTGTTTTAATGGTGCTCCTGGTGCATCAAGTAATGCATAGGTTAAAATATTAAAGGCCATACTTTTAACCGTCTCTTTATATGTACCTACCACTGCATTATATGAGTAATAAGTTTTTCCTTCAAGTTCTTCATCTTTACCTACAGGATATAAGTATGATTCTTCACGTGGATTAGAAAAAGGCTTTTGATATTCGATATCTGAGTTGACGGAAATTTTATCAAATTTAGATAAATATTCTTTATCTAGCCATTCTAGTTTTTCTTCCATATTCATATTACCATAAAGCATAATATATGAATTGGCAGGAGAATAGAATTTAGTATGGAAGTTTTTAAATGCTTCATAAGTTAAATCAGGGATAAACTCAGGATCGCCTCCTGATTCTACTCCATAAGTTGTATCAGGATATAATGCATGTCTGGAAACACGTGATACAATTTGATCTGGACTTGAGAAAGCACCTTTCATTTCATTGTAAACAACTCCATTATAAGTTATTTCACCATCTACATCATCTAGCTCATAATGCCAGCCTTCTTGTTTAAATATTTCTTCATGTTTATACACATTTGGATATAGCACTGCATCCATATATACTTCCATCAAATTAGCAAAATCTTTTTCATTACAACTTGCGACAGGATACATCGTTTTATCCGCAAACGTCATTGCATTTAAGAAAGTATTAAGTGAACTTTTTAATAATTCTACAAATGGATCTTTTACTGGGAATTTTTTAGAACCACATAAAGTTGAATGCTCAAGAATATGAGGAACACCCGTATCATCTGTTGGTGGAGTTCTAAATCCAATTGAAAATACTTTATTATCATCATTATTTTCTAAAAGAAGAATATGTGCACCTGATTTAATATGCTTTAAGAGTTTTACATTTGATGCAACTTCATCTATGTATTTTTCTTTTATTACTTGATAGTTTTTCATTATTATCCCTTCTTTCTTTTGATATTAGTATTATACCACACTTTAAAATATTTTATAATAAAAAAGAAATCAAAAATAAAAAGGCTTCCCAAGAAACCTCTTTATTATTCTGGATTATTACAACAACAATCATTATTTTGACATGTCATAGCATCCATTTTTGCTTTAAACTTTTCGATAGTTTGTTCGGTCGTATCGCCAATACTTTTGACTAGTTTATCAAGAGCACTGCGATTTGCATACGCAAGCCAAACTCCTAAAACTGTCATTCCCCCCGCAATAAAGGGAAATACTGATGATTTCATCTTTTCACCTCATTTTTGTTTAAAGTGCTAAATTCAAAATATTGTTTTTGACTAAAAGTTCTAAACACAGTGAATATTATATGTTCTTCTAGTAGACATCAAATATTGTTTAGCATTAATATTATATGAGATAAATAAATTGATATACAAAAAGAATTTTGTCAATAATTACATTTTAAAAATCTTCAAAATCACTTGGTTTTAAGGATCCAAATTCTTCTTCACCGATAGTATCAAATGCCGATTCACTATCATTAATCGTTAATGATGGAGTATCTTTGGTAATACCATAATGAAGATATTCAATGATTTTATCTTTGAGAATAGTTTTACGATTATTCTCAACTTGTATTGTTCCTAATCTTAAGGCTTTTAAATCACCTATAAGAACGAGACTATTTTTAGCTCGTGTTATGCCTGTATAAATCAATTTACGTTTCAACATAATATAGTGTTTAGTTGTAATAGGCATAATGACTAGGTCGAATTCACTACCTTGTGCTTTATGAATACTTATGGCATAAGCTAAACTTAATTCTTCTACTTCTTCTAAGGAATAATCAACTAGACCAGAATCAAACAAAACACTTAATCCATTAATTTTAAAATCTTTATATTTAAAATTATTTACTATTCCAATATCTCCATTCATTATTCCTTTATCCGCATGATTAACAAGTTGTATTACTTTATCGTTTTCTCTAAAGGTTTGACCAAGTACTTTTAATTCTTTTTGATCTTCTTTAAGTGGGTTAACCAAATTTTGAATTTGTTTGTTTACTTCAATAATACCTAACTCACCTTTGTACATCGGAATAAGAATTTGAATATCTTTTTGAATATCTTTTCCTTTTGCTATGGCTTTTTGAACGACTTCAACTAATAAAGGAACTAAATGTTCATTATCGGTTGGAATAAATGAACGGTCGCTAAACTTATCCATAATTGTTTCTGGAATTTTACCTTCATTAATGCTATGAGCAAGTTTAATGATGCTAGAGTTTTCAGCTTGACGATGAATGTGCGTTAATCTAATGGTTTTTATTTCCTTAGTATCTATTAAATCCTTTAAGACTTGTCCTGGACCTACAGCTGGAAGTTGGTCAACATCACCAACAATAATCAGTCTTGCATCTTCATGCATTGATGATACTAATCGATATGCAAGTGGTAAATCCATCATAGAAGCTTCATCAACAATAATTAAGCGGGCACTAGTTCTATTGTATTGATTATATTCATAATTTTCACCACCCGTAAAACCTAAAAACTTATGAATAGTTGATGTAGCCATATTGGTTGTTTCGTTAAGTCGCTTGGCGGCACGTCCTGTTGGCGCAAGAATCGCTATTTCATTTGCTAAACTACTTGAATCTTTGTATAATTTAAGATACATTTTAATTATTGCATGAATGATGGTTGTTTTTCCTGTACCTGGACCACCAGTTATGATTACCATTGGTTCTAAGAAGGCTGAAGTTATTGCAAGGGCTTGTTCTTCATTGAAGATGATTGAGCTTTCTTTTTCAATGGTTTTATATATTTCATTAATTTGTTCTATGGAGAAAGTATCCATCTTTTTTTCTTTATTTCGTTCACCTTTTAATAAACAAACTATTTCTTTTGCTAAAGATAACTCCCAATTATATAGACGTGCATCAAAAATTTGATTATTTTCTATATGTATCTTTTTTTCTTTCTCTAGCAAGCGTAATATTTCATTAAATCTATTATGTTCAATTTCTTCTTGAATATAATTGACAATTTTTTCATAAAGTTCATCAAAGGTAGAAAAACTATTACCTGAATTATAAATTATTTCTTTTAATATATATGATACTAAGGCTTTTAAACGAATGGTATCATCTTTTTTTATCCCTAGATTTAAAGCAAATTGATCATTTTTTTTAAATCCAAAATGATCTATCGTATCCATTAAAATATAAGGATTTTCTTTTAAATCACTAATTATGTTGCTTCCTAATCTTTTTATAATTTTATTTGCGGTACCAATCGATATTCCGTTATCTAAAAGAAAGATGGTAGCTTCTTGGTTGGCCAAATCATTTATTATTCCACTATATATGATTGATTTAATTTTAGGATTAATATTAACATCATCTAAAACATCGGGATTACGTTTAATTAAATCAATGGCATCAATACCAAGTTTTTGAACAATCGTTTTGGCTATTTTTACACCAACACCTGGAAATAAATCACTAGATAAATAAGCAATTACCCCATATTCATTATTTAACGTTACTCTTGAAAACGATGTAAATTTAAATTGTAGACCATAATGAGGATCATTCACAAATTCACCATTAATAACAAATTCTTCTCCCACATAAACTTGATGGTCGAAATAACCTACCACACATATATTTTTACCATATATTTTATTTTTTATTTTATGATTACGTTCGTTTTTATAATCTAATTCGAAAAGAGCAACGGTATAACCGTTGTCGTTATTATAGTATAAGACTTTAGCGATACTTCCGTTAATCTCTTCACTCATTTTCTAATATCTCCTTAGTTCATCATTCATAAATACTTGATCAATCGTACCCCCACCTAGACAGTACTCACCATCATAAAAAACGCAAGCTTGTCCGGGAGTCATTGCTTTTACCGGTACTTTTGTTTTTACTTCAAGAGTGGATTCATCAAGATACTTAATTGTTACACCTACATCTTGACTGCGATAACGAAATTTTGCGGTTAAGGTTTCGGTATTGACAAGTGGAGGATTAATAATATTAATATCTTTGATGATAGCTCTATTAGCGTATAATAATTCTTGTTCATCGCCTTGACCAACAATTAATTCATTATTAGATGCATTTTTACCGATAACAAACCAAGCCTCACCAGGTCCCCCAATACCAAGACCATGACGTTGTCCAATTGTATAATACATCAATCCTTCATGTCTTCCTACTACCTCATGATTAGAAGTAACCATATTACCAGGACACGCTGGAATATAGTTTTTTAAGAATTCTTTAAAGTTACGTTCTCCAATAAAACATATTCCCGTTGAATCTTTCTTATCTGCAACAATTAAATTATGGTCATGAGCAATTTGTCTAACCTCACTTTTTAGTAAATCACCAACTGGAAAAAGCGCTTTTGCGATTTGACTAGAAGAAAGCTGAGATAAGAAATAGGTTTGATCTTTATTAGAGTCTACTCCTCTTAATAGATAGTGTTTATCACCATCATGAATAACTCTAGCATAGTGTCCCATTGCTATATAATCGGCTCCCATTGCTTCTGCCGCTTTTAAAAATGCCTTAAATTTGATTTCTTTATTACATAAAATATCAGGATTAGGAGTGCGGTTCTTTTTATATTCCTCAATAAAATACGTAAATACTTCATTCCAATATTCATCGATAAAATCAATACGATGAAGTCTAATCCCTAGTTGATTGGCGACACTTTGGGCATCCATGTAGTCTTTTTCTTGTGGACAAACATCATCCATTAAATCAGGATTTCCTAAAATATCGTTATTTACAGCTGAATCCCAATTTCTCATAAAGATTGCTTCGACATCATATCCTGCCTCAAGTAGTTTAATAACCCCAACGCTGCTATCCACACCGCCTGATAAACCAATAATGACTTTTGGTTTTTTTGACATTTTCATGCCTCCTTTTATAATTCCGATTTAAGTTCTAGAATAGTATCACGTAACATTATTGCTTCTTCAAAATTAAGTTCTTTGGAAGCTTTTTTCATCTGTATTTCAAGTTTTTCAATTAATTTTTTCTTTTCTATTTTTGACATCGTTTTTATCGAATCTTTGTCAATTACATCGCTATTATCTTCTGTATCTGGATTAAAAATAGTAATTGCCTCACCAATTTCTTTAATGATTGTTTGAGGGACAATACCATGTTCACGATTATATGTTTCTTGAATTTCACGACGTCTTGATGTTTCACTGACTGCCTTTTCGATTGAGTCTGTCATTTTATCCGCATATAATACTACTTTACCATTAGCATTACGAGCAGCACGTCCGATGGTTTGAATTAGTGATCTTTCACTTCTTAGGAAACCTTCTTTATCTGCATCTAGTATACATATTAAACTAACTTCAGGAATATCTAATCCTTCTCTTAATAAGTTTATACCAACTAAAACATCATAAGTACCTTTACGTAACGCTCTTATTATTTCAAGTCTTTCAAGTGCTTTAATTTCTGAATGAAGATAGGCAACTTTGATTCCTACTTCTTTTAAGTAAGCGGTTAAATCTTCACTCATTTTAATAGTTAAAGTGGTTATTAACGTACGTTCATTCTTACTGATACGATCTTTAATATCTGCTAAGATATAATCAATTTGATTTTTAGTAGGTCTAATTTCCACAATTGGATCAAGAAGACCTGTCGGACGAATGATTTGTTCAACAATCTCGTAGGAACGACTTAATTCATAGTCACCAGGGGTTGCGGAAACATAAACAACTTGATTAATCTTGCTTTCAAATTCTTCAAAATTAAGAGGACGATTATCAAGGGCTGATGGTAATCTAAATCCATAATCAACTAAAGTTTGCTTTCGACTTCTATCACCGTTATACATTCCTCTTACTTGAGGTATTGTTACATGAGATTCATCAATAATCATTAAATAATCTTTATCAAAAAAATCTAGCAATACTGATGGGGTTTCCCCTTCACCTCTTAATGATAAATGACGAGAATAGTTTTCAACTCCTGAGCAACTTCCTACCTCTTTTAACATTTCTAAGTCATACATTGTCCTTTGTTTGATTCGTTCAGCTTCTAGAGGGCGATTATGACTTAAGAAGTACTTAACTCTTTCATCTAGTTCTTCTTTAATCCTACGAAGTGCCTCTTCTTTTTTATCCTCATTCATCATAAAATGAGTGGCTGGGAAAATATTGATTAAGTCTACACTTTGGGTGATTTTTCCTGTTACAACATCAAAGATAGCGATTTTTTCTACCTCATCATCAAAAAAAGAAATGCGGATAGCTTCAGTATTTTCATATGTAGGTAAAATATCTACATTATCTCCTTTTACTCTGAACATACCACGTTCAAAAGCAATGCTACTATATACAAATTGCATCTGTACAAGTCGATCAATTAAATGATCACGATTTAATATTTGACCTTTACGAATTGTAAGCATTGAATTTTCATAATCCTCAGGGTCACCTATGCCATATATACAAGAAACACTTGCCACAATGATTGTATCTCTTCGTTCTAAGATTGATGATGTTGCGGCATGCCGCATTTGGTCTATCTCATCATTTATACTTGAATCTTTTTCAATATACATATCTTTACTTGGAACATATGCTTCAGGTTGATAATAGTCATAATATGAGATAAAATATTCAACTCTATTATCCGGAAAGAAAGCTTTTAATTCTGCATATAATTGACCTGCTAAAGTCTTATTATGAGCTAAAACTAATGTAGGCTTATTAACATTGGCAATTACATTTGCCATTGTAAAAGTCTTACCAGTACCTGTTGCACCCAAGAGAGTTTGTTCCTTGATACCCATATTTAGGTTTTCGGTTATTCTTCTAATGGCTTCAATTTGGTCTCCCATTGGTTGATATGGCGCAACAAGTTTAAACTTTTCCATATTAGCCTCTTAGATATACCGCCATTTGAGGACGGCGTGGATCATATAAAATACTAATATATTGTTCTGGATTTTCCGTATAAAGGAAAGAGTAAATTTCTGATTCTACTTTTTCACCTTTATTTGTATTAAAACTAATCTTTACTCTTGCTTGTCTTACTCCATTAGCATTTTTTGTTCTCATTAACTTGTATGTTACAACCTCTGCTTTGACAAGTAAACCACAAATCTTTAGATAGTTTTCACTATGTTCGCGCGATATTCCAGTTATTCTTTCAAGTAAATAACTTAATAATACAAGATAAATAACTAAAAATATAAAGAAACTAAAAATATTAAAAGTACTCACTACATCAGTTTCTGTTGTTAATGATTGAGAAGAAACAAGTGGAACATTACCACTAAATACATCTTTAACAATCATTTGATATAAACTAAATAAAGTAATAAATAGACCGGAAGCAGTTACTAAAGCATCCGTAAAGATTGGTCCAGCTTCTGGCGCAATTTTCATTCCTTCTAGGTATGTTGGGAAGCAATGAATCTTTTTATTGCCTTCAACTTTTGGATAAAAGATTTTTACCTTTTGATTTACATAGTATTGATCTTTAAACTCTGCTTGTGTAAGTTCATATAAAATATCAAATAATTGATGATTGCTTTCTGACTTAAATTGAACTTTAACATATACTCTTTTTTTAATTGGAGTAACTTCTACAACTGTCCCTTCAATAACTTGAGGGTCTTTTTTTAACTGTTTGTTCGTCTTAATTGCTCTAACTAGGTTTAAAACTAAACTATAAATGTATATCCCCAAAAAACATACAGTTACGGCTAGAAAAATAATATTTGTAATTAAATCCATCATAACTTTAATCCTCCTATTTATGATATTCTTTATTATTTATAATTGTAAATGAACGATATATTTGTTCTATTAAAATTAGTCGCATCAATTGATGTGGGAAAGTAAATTTTGAAAATGATAAAGCAAAATTACTTCTTCTTTTAACTTCATCACTTAATCCCCATGATCCACCTATAATAAAATCAATGTTAGTATTGCCATAGGTATATAAATCATTTATTTTTTTTGATAACTCGATACTATCTAGCATTTTACCAGCAATTTCTAGTGTGATCACGAAATCATCTTTATTAATTTTATCAAGGATACTTCTTCCTTCACTTTCTATGGTTTTTGAAATATCAATGTTATTGCCTTCTTTAAGTTCGATAATAGTAACTTTAGTAAATGCACTTAATCTTTTTAGATACTCGTTAATTCCTTTTTCGATAAAATCTTCTTTAATTTTACCAACACATATTATTTTTATCATTATTCTACCTCAATAATGTGAAGGGGGTGATGTTGTTCTGCAATATGGAAGATAAAATGAGGATTATCTCCAAAACTTTGCAAACATTCTGCTTTCACAATCTTTTCGTCATTACATTCTTCACTTAAATGAGCAAGAATGACATGTTTAGTGTTTTTAGAAACAATACGTGAGAGATAACTCATACATTCTTCATTAGATAAATGGCCTTTTTTTGAAAGAATACGTTTGATTAAAATCCATGGTCTTCTACTAGTAGAAAGCATTTCAACATCATGATTTGATTCAATCATTATTACATTAATCGAAGATAGAATAGGGAAATACTTATCGGGAATAATACCTGTATCAGTAATCATAGCAAATGTTTTGTTCTCACTTGTATTTGTCTCTTTAAATAGATAACCATGAATAGCATAAGAATCATGTGATAAAGCAATGGGAACAACAATTATGTCTTCAAAAGTATATTTTAGATCATTATTAATGAAAACAACCGGAAAAGGTAATAATGAATTATTGGTTTTTTTATTAATTACATCATAGCTAATTTTATCAATATATAAAGTTGCATTAGTTCTCGCTAGGACTGCCGCAAGATGCAGTACATGATCTGAATGTTCATGTGTGACAAAAATAGCATTGAGTGATGTTAATTCGATGTTTTCTGATTTCAATCTTTCTCTAATTTGGAGTACACTTATTCCCGCATCCACTAATATTTTCGTTTTTGGAGTTTCTATGTAGGTAGAGTTTCCTTTTGAGCCACTTGCTAGTACCGTTATTTTCATTTTACTTACCCTTTCTACTTTCAATGTATTATATCATATTTTGACTTTTTTATCAAACAAAAACATAATAATGATGTAATTAATAGAATAAGTCTAAAATTTCATAAATTATACTTAATGATTTTTTCCTATATAAAGATTAAAACACTGAATAAATTCAGTGTTTAATCTTGTTTAGAATGCCCAGCATGCACCAATGATTACTAGTAAAATAAATAATACAAGGATGAAAGCATACCCATATTCTTGACGACCAGTATTCATGTATTTTCCTCCTTTCTAGCCAGCTTAAAAAGAACAATGCACTACATTAATGGTCTAATATATAATACGTTTTATTTAATTTATTAGATATTATAAAGGCCTAGAAATAGTGATTTTTTTAAACTTCACATTAATTTCACATTAGTTTTGTTTTGCTTTATTTTTGTGTAATTTAATCCTTAATTTAGCTATGTTTTACTTGTATTTTTTTATAAAATTTGGTATTATATTATTGTTATTTTGGTATATTTAAATAACCATTTAAAGAAAAGGAGTGAAACAAAATGAGTGAAAAACAAATTACTGGAAAAGATATCGTTAAACGTATCGCCCCAGTAGCCATCGCTTTTGTACTTATTGTACTTATTGCGGTTATTGTTGTATCTGTAAAAAGTTGTTCTAACAAAACACCTAAAGTTAAAAATGCAGATGATGTATACCTAACTCTTGGTGATATGGAAATCACTAATGATCGTTTATATACTTATCTAAAGCAAAATTACGGTACTGCTGAACTTATTAGATTAGTAGATGAAAAAATTTATGCGAATGAACTTGTTGAAGTAAGAAAAACTAAATCTGAAGATTTAGATCATCTAACTGATCTTGATAAATTCATTATGGATAGTGTGTTTGAAAAAGAATTAACTTCTACTGATGCTTCATCTGTTAAAGAAGCAAACAAAGAAAAATGGGTTGAATTATGTGATTCATTAAGAATGAATAACTTAATTAAAACTGTTTCAGAAGAAGACTATGATCCATACAATCTTAATACAAGTGTATGGGGTGTAGTTAGAGAGTATTATGCACTTCAATTTGTTCGTAATAGTCAAGCAAAAGTAGCTTATAAGAACAAACTTGAAAAAGAACGCACTGAAGCGGATAAAGAAGGATTATTCGATGAAGACAAAATTAAAGAATATTATGAAGATAATTATTCTGATACTGTTGTAGGATTCTATATTCCTTTTACAAGTGAAAGTGCTGCTCTAAAGACAATGAATGCTGTAGGCATTAATACTAATTCAACATTACTTGGTAAAAATGGATGGATTAGAGGTAGTTTTGATTACAATAGCACTGCCGGTATTCCTGATGATGCATATTTATCTGCTACTGAAGTATTAGATAAATTCATTGAAATGTATAACTTAGTTTATGGTTACCTTGGCAATCAAATTACATCTGAAGATTATACAGCTGTATATGATGATGAAAAAACATTATCTTTTGCAAAAGCTGCCATTAAAGAAGCTATGGTTGAAGTTGAAGAAGTTGAAGGAAACGTCGTTCTTCCTCTAGAAGTTTTAGTTAATGGTAGTAGCGATAAAGTGGAAATCACTTGGGAAGTTACTGATGGAACAAATCTTACTTTAGCAGAAGATGGAAAAACATTAACATATGTTAAACCAGAAAATAATGGTACTGTTACTGTTAAAGTAACTGCAACCTTCAAATATAAAGAAGTTACTGAATCAACTGTTACATATAGTATTGATGTTAAATCTGTTGACGAAGCTAAAGAAGCAAAAACTGTTAGTGTTGAAGCTGTAGATCAATTTGAAACTTATAAGTTTGATACTGATAAACTTGCGGAAAAAGATATTAAGGCTGAATGGACTACTGCTGAATTAACAGCTATTAATTCTACTCTTGCTGGTATCCTAAAAGCGGATTCTACTACATATTATGTTTCTGATGATGCATCTAAGTTCTATAAATCATACACAATTAAACCTCAATCCTGTGGTGATTATTATGTTTTAGCAATTAAAGTGTTAATTAAAGTTAACCCTGATTACAATGATGAAACTGTTAAACAAGAAATAGTTGATAAATTACTAGAAGAAGCTATCACTGATAATGTTATTGAACAAATGATTTATGAAAAGAGAAATGAAGTTGGTTTACAAATCTTAGATCGTTATATTGAAGCAATCTATGATTATCAATATACTACTTTCTTTGAATCAACTTTAAAATTAACTGATTACACTAAATATACTGATTCAAAGAAGAAAGATGATGTAAATGTAGCTAAATTTAATGTTAATGGTAAAGAAGTTACTATTACTGCTGAAGAATTATTTGCAGAATTAAAAGATAAATATGCTGTATCTACTACTGTTGATTTAATTAATCAATATCGTGTTATTTCTAATAATGAATTTAATACTATTTATAATTTCTATACAAATGATGTAAAAGATGAAGATACATTTAAAGCTTTACTTAAATCTGAAGTTGGTGGATTCCGTAAGAATTTCGAATTAGATTATTTCACATATTCTTATCTTTCATATTATGGATTTACTCCTAACTTCCCTGCTAAATATGGTTGGAATAACTTCAAGAAAGATTATTTCGGTGCATATTCTGATGAAGAATTACTTGTAAATGCTCAATTTGGTGGTTCTGTATATAGCAAAGCTTTAGAAGCTTTAACAAATAGTTTATATACTACTGCTGGTGAAGGTACTTGGGAAGAAACTGATTTATATAAAGCTATGAAAAAAGCTTATGATGAATGGTATGGATTGAATGTTGTTAACCTATTTATTTATGTTGATAATAATTATGATAACAATATTGATACTCAAAGTGATAAAAAAGTTACCAACGAAGAAACTGGCGAATATGAATTTGAAACTACTGAATGGACAAGTGAACAAAAAGCATTAGTAGATGAATTAATGAATTTAGTATTCGAACATGCAGCAGATACTGCTCAAAATGGTATTTATAATCAACTAAATGAAATTGTAACTGTGTATAAGAATGCTGGTTTTGAAGAACCTACATCTCTTCCTACTGATACTGATACAATTTATACTTATAACTATTGGGCTAAGTTCAAGAAAGCTGGTTTAATGTTAAAAGTTGAAAGTGCACAAGCATATAATAACTCTTCTAGCCTAGTTGAAGAATTCTTAGATGAACTTGAATCAATGTATAAGACATTAACTGAACAAAACCTTGAAGGTACTCTAGAAGTTCCATATGTTTCACCAAATAATGTTGAAACAACATATGGATATCACAAGATTATCGCTTTAAGTATTACTGCTCCAACTGAACTTCCTACTGAAGAAGATATTTTAATCTATGAATTACTTGATAAAGCTGCTGATAATGCTGACTCTGAAATAAGTTATAAGAAAGAAGCATATGATGCTGCTGTAAAAGAACTTAAAGAAAAGTATGATATCGAATATACTAGTGAATATGCAATGGATGATGAAGCTCAAGCAAGAATTAAAGCTTGGTATGATAACGCTATTTCCGAAATTAGTGGAAATAATGTCTTAACTGCAAACTTAATTGAATATCTAGAAAGTGTAAAAGCAAATATTCAAACTGCAGATAAAGCTGAATTTATTAGACTATTAGATATCATAATTGAAGTAAGTCGTAAAGACTTAGAAGAAGAATAGGAGGGAAATACATGAACAAAATTAAATTATTATTTAAACGTGTTCTTCCTTGTTTACTTATTATAACATGTGTATTTACATTAGCAAGTTGTAAGAAGAATAAAGTATCCAAAGTATACCCTAGTGTAATTCCTGTTATTTCCAATGGTGATCAAGCATATCTTACTATTGGTAATTATAAAGTAACAAATACATCTATTTATAACCATTTATTAAATAGTTATGGACTAGATGAATTATATGATTGGATTGATGCTATAATCCTAGATAAAAAAGCAAGTGAATATGACTCACACTATAACGATGATGAATTTGATATAAATTTAGAACAAATAATTTATGGTGTTGATGAAAATGATAGTAAAAAATCAAATAAAGATAATTTAACTGCTGAAGAACAAGCAGAAACACTTGTAAAATTTGAAAAAGACATGCGTGCTCTTGGATATTTCACAGAAGATGAATATACAGCATATTATAAACGTGAATATTTAAAAATGAGTTTTGCAGTTAATGCATTTAAACAATTTGTTAAAGAATATAACGCAGATGAAGATAATGAAGAAGATTACTTCACTACAGAAGCAATCAAATCTCAATACGAAAGCCTTCATCGCCCTACTTATGATGTAATTCTTGTTACTTTTGATTCTGAAAAAGAAGCTAAAGCTACTATGCAACAAGTTGGCATTGATTTATCTAACTTAAATGCTAATTGGAAAATCGATGGTGTAGAAGCAACGGCTGCATCTTTAAAACAAGCATTTGAAGATATGTATGCTATTTATAATCCTGGTACTGGTGCATCAGGTGTAAAGACATATACATATTCTGAATTACAAACTGTTTCATCAACAATTGCTACTAAAGTTTCTAATTTAACTGTAGCAGGAACGGAAACGGAAGAACTTTCCAAATCTTATACACATGGACCTGCTTCATTTGGTTCTAGATATTATTTAGTTCTTAAAGTTAATGAAACTAAAGATGATGCTAAAGCTTTTGAAGATTTAAGTTCAGAAGAAATTGATGAGGTTGTACATACTCTTGTTGAAAATTCATTATCAACAAGCTACATTGATAAAGTATTAAATGAAGAAAGAAATAAAATTTCTTTAAAGATTTATGATCAAGGATTAGAAACAAAATATGTTAATGCTTATAATCAAGCATATACAGATTTAGGTATTGAAGAATTTGATGCATATAAAACAACTGATGAAGAAAGTAATTCTGTAGTTGCTGAATTTACTTATAATGGTACTAAACATACTTTAACAGCTGATCAACTATTCACTAAACTTTCTGAAAAATATGGATCAATCATTTCTTTATTATTAATCCAACAATATGTTGTTTTAACAAGTTATAACCAAGTTTATGACATTGTAAATAATAAAGTATTAGATCAAGAAAAATATGATGAATATTATAAATCAGATGTTAAAGAATACAAAACTTCTTTTGAAAACGGTAATTATGAAGAAAAAGGATATCCTGCTGCATATGGTTGGGAAAACTTCATACGTGATTATCTTGGTGCATCAAGCGAAGTTGATTTAATGACTAATTTAGATAGTAGCCTTTATGCTGCCGCAACTGATGCGATTGCAAGAAGTATTTGGACTGTAAACAAAACTGAAACTGATGAAGAAGGTGTTGAAACAACCGTTGAATCTGATGAATTAGTTCAAGCTGAAATCAAAAATATGCTAGCTGCATACTTTAGTGCCAATATTATTGGTGTATATGCTTATTATGATAAAGACTTAGATGGTGTTGCTGATGCATATGAATCAGGTAATGATACTGACTCCTTATCTGAACAATTAGTTAACAAGATTTATGAACTAGCCGAAATTGAAGTTCAAAAAGCAAGCAATGTAAACAAAACATTTGAAAAAGCAATTTCAGAAATTGTTGTATCATACAAACTTGCTGCACCTAACCATAGTGTTTGGGGTGTATACAAATTAGCTGGTTTAAAAGTTAGTGCTATCTCTTCTACTTCTTATACAAATTCATCATCAATCAATGAAGATCTAAAAGCTCAAATTAAAACTATTTGGGATAAGATCAGTAATTATGATGAAGTTACAGATGAAGAAGGAAATGTTATTGGTGCCAAAATTACTGGTAGTGTTTTAGATCCAGGTTATCGTTATGAAAAGAATGATAAAGCTTATTATTTAACATTAAAAGATTTCACTTCTGATGTATTCTTTATTAGTCAATCTGGTGATGCTGATAAGATTTCTACTGCATATCGCATTAGTGTTATTAAAGGAAGCGCTCCTTCTTATACAAATAGTACTAAGAAATTAGTAGATATTACCCTTGAAGAATACGATAAATATATTTCTACTGGTACATCAACTAAATCAAGTGCAATCAATGCTTTCTATAAAGGCGCAATTGCTAACATCCTTAAAGTAAATGGTGTTGCTAATGCTAAGACTTTAAATAAAGTATTAACTATGACTTTAGAACAATTAGATACTACTACATTCAGTAATACAGGTGTTGCTGATAAAGTTAAACTTTTAATTGAAGATTCTAAAATTGTAGAAGAAGATGCAGAATAATAAAAAAAGCCGAAGGGATTATCCTTTCGGTTTTTATATAAAAAGCAATATTCTATTAATACAGAATATTGCTTTATTTTTATATTTCAGGGCGATAAATTGCTTTTCTACCAATGCTTCCAACTGGATTAGTACTCTTCCCTTTTTCTGTTTTTACTACTTCTGCAGAGATAGCAGCCATTTTAGCATCAGCTAAATCCATAAAATGAAGAGCATATGCCTCTAAAGTACAAGGTTCTTTAGGACTTCCATACTCTAGTTCACCATGATGTGAAGCTATCATATGTGATAAAACTCTTACTTCTTCAGTATCTTCTATGCCAAGAGCAACTGATGCTTTAGCAATCATTTGTAATCCTATCACGATATGGCCAAGCAAATTACCTTCACAAGTGTATGTCGTACCATATATTCCACTTAATTCTTTGGTTTTGCCGATATCATGAATGATTGTGCCAGCATATAGTAAATCTTTACTCATACCAGGATAAATATCAAGATATGTATCCGCAAGTCTTAACATCGAATATGTATGGTAAGCAAGGCCAGATGCATAGTTATGATGCATGGACATTGCGGCTGGATATGAGAAGTATTCCGTTGATACTTTACTTATTACTTCGACAACAATCTTTTTTAAAATTGGATTTTCAATTTGGTTAATATATCTTTTTATTTCTTTTCGCAATGTTTCTTCATTAATAGGTGCACTTCTAAAGAATTCTTTTTTGTCGATTTCATCTTCTGACACTTGTCTTGCATTTTTAATAACAAACTGAGGCTTGCCACCATATTCATTGATATGAGCGTCAAAATAATATACCTTTCCCTTTTCTAAGTTATTATTTTCAACAATCATAGTGTCCCATATTCTAGCATCTACTATCTGTTCCCCATCTGATAGATTAGCACTATAATATGAACTTTTATTTGGGGTAAATCTTAGGAGTAATCCTTCAATTAATGCATAAAATGAAACATCATCGCCAACTTTCATTGTACTAAATTTTTTTATCATATTATTCCCCTTTCCACTAAAATACGATATTTAGGATTACGACTTAGTAATTCATTTTTTACTCTTACTTTTGTTTGATAACTTATTGATGCTTTTTCCTCATCAGTCATTCTTGAATAATTTGGAATATTTCGCATATATGTAGCATATAAGTTTTTAAACTCTTCCGCATACTCATTTTTAATATTGTCTATATTAATTACTGGTTGTGGTTCCTCTGTAACTTGTACATTATCTTGATATATCTGACTACTTTCTTGGGTTTCTTTAGGTAATGATTCAGCTTGAATATTGCGATCAAAATTAATCAAACGTAATGCTTCTTGTCGAATACATGCATTAGTATTTAGGACTTCTCCTTTTACAACTTTACTTATAAGTAAATCCATTATTTCTGTAATTTTTGGCCCTTTTTGTCCATTCATCATTTGAATTAATTCTTCGGTCGTAAAATTCATATCACGACGATCACTTATTGGCATATTTTTAATTATCTTTTTTATAAGTTTAGCTTTGTTTTTGTATTTATGACCTTTAGTAACTAAAATTTGATTTGCTGAATAAACAAGACTACCGCCATATTTATATATCATCATCTCATCGATTGGTTGTTCTTCTACGATTGCAACCATATGTATTAACTTTTCAATATCTGATATTGTTTTTTTATCATAAGCAGAGTTTTTAGGAATAGAACCATACATATGATATAAAAGTGCAAGTTTCTCAGTATTATCCGTTTTTTTGTATTTACTACATATACATACTAACCATTTTCGATAAACTTCATCGTAACCAAAAATATTTAAATTAGACATTTGTGCAAGAGCATATCTTGCATATTTGCCTTGCATAATCTTATCAAGCATTTCCGTTAGTTTATAATTGGAAATATCTTTGATATATTTGCGAGATTTATACATTGCACGTGATGTTCTACCTGATAAGTTAAAACCATAACGTGACATTAATTCAAAACCACGAAGTATTCTTATTGGGTCTTCACGGAATCTTTTAGTTCCTTTACCAATAACTCTAATTATTCCTTTCTTTAAATCACGACATCCTTTAACTAAATCTATAATATTATAATTAGAGGAAAGAGCTAATGCATTTATCGTAAAATCACGACGAAGAACGTCATCGGTTAATTTTTTTGAATAGTGAATATTTTTTGTTTTTCTTGTTGTAACTAAATGTTCATCACGGAAGGTTGTAATCTGGAAAACTCTATTATCCTCGCGGAGTTCAACACATCCTAGTTCTGAAAATCTACCATTACCATCTGGGAATAGCTCAAGTACTTCTTTTGGGGTTGCGGTAGTAGCAATGTCGATATCTTTAAACGGAGCACCTAACAAGTAGTCACGTACAGCACCACCAACAATATAAGCTTCGTGCATTTTCGAATTTAATGTTTCTACTATTTCCATACCGCGTAAAAAATAATTATATAGTTCAATATTATGCTTTTTTAGTTTTTGTAGATATTGCTTTTCTGATGCCATACATTTCTCCTTTCTTAATTATTAAATCTAAACAACATAATGTCGCCATCTTGAACGACGTAATCTTTTCCTTCTAATCTTACTTTACCTGCTTCTTTTACTTTTTGAGGAGTTCCATAAGTCATTAAATCATCAAAGCTATATGTCTCTGCTTTAATGAACCCTTTTTCAAAATCACTATGAATTATACCTGCACATTCTGGAGCTTTCATTCCTTTTTTAAATGTCCAAGCACGACATTCTTTTTCTCCAGCTGTAAAGAATGTACATAAACCTAATAAATGATAGGCCTCATTGATTAGTTCATCAAGTCCGCTCTTTTTTAGACCTAAGTCTTCTAAAAACAGTTGTTTTTCTTCATCATCTAGTGCACTTAACTCTTCTTCAATTTGAGCACTAATCATAACTACGGTTGAATTAGTTTTTTTAGCGTATTCTTTTACTTGTTCTACATATCTATTTCCTTTAACAATGTCTTCTTCTGATACGTTAGCTACATATAGCATTGGTTTCATTGTTAGAAATTGATAGTTTTTTATAAACAGTTTTTCTTCATCTGTTAATTCGACAAGCCGTGCTGGAATATTATTTAAGAAAGATGATTGGAGTTTTTTTAAGATATCATATTCAATAATTGATTCCTTATCAACCTTCATCATTGCTCGTCTTTCAATTTTAGGGATTCTCTTTTCCACTACATCAAGATCTGCTAAAATCAATTCAAGATTGACTGTTTCAATATCATCAATTGGATCAACACGTCCTGATACATGTACAATATTATCATTGTCGAAACATCTTACCACTTGACATATTGCATCGACATCCCTTATATGTGATAAAAATTGATTTCCTAGTCCTTCGCCATGGCTTGCTCCTTTAACAAGACCAGCAATATCTGTAAATGAAAAGGAAGTAGGAACAATACTACGAGGATTGACAATATCAACAATCTTGTCTAATCTTTCATCATGAACTTCTACAACACCTACATTTGGTTCAATTGTCGCAAAAGGAAAATTTGCGGCATAGGCGTTTGCTTTTGTTATTGCGTTAAATAATGTCGACTTCCCAACATTAGGAAGTCCAACAATACCTGCTGTTAAACCCATTTTGATTCCTCCTAAATAATTAATATTAAGCATACTAATATAATTCTTAGAATTATATTAATGCCAATACTTCTATTTGTATATATATATATAGCACTCATTAGACCATTTAAAACCAAAGTCATTAGTAATGTTTCAGGGGACATTATCCATATAAAATCAAGTGCCGTACCAACAAGAGCCCCTAATAAGATGATAGAACGATCACCAAGTAATGTGTCCTCATCCAAAGCATCAATAAATCTTCTTCTAAATACTATCTCTTGTGAGATAATTGATAATATTAAAGAAATAACTACAAAGGGACTAGACACTCCTAAAATATCGGTCTTTATGACTATTTTACCATCTACATAGTCGGAAATATAATTAGGAATAACACGTGTATATCCACTTAGATTATGAACAAGAACCAATATAGCAATTGAAATAATGCCGATTATGATTGCAAGCAACAATTGTTTCTTAGTACCATTAAAAAACATTGATTTTAATTCTTTAAAATTTATTATAATTAAAGTTAAAAGCAATACAACACTCGTAATAACAAAACTTAATGCTTTGCATGTGTTAGTGTCATATGTTTCCGCAAGCCTATTTTGGATAAGTGCAAATGATATCATCAAGATACCAGTTCCTAAAAAGGCAATGCATATATATATAACTAACGATAACTTAAACTTAGCCATTGCATCAAGTTCGTGTTTACCTTCTGCCATATACTGTGCCATCTCATCACTGTGTTCGCCACAATGGGTACAATATTCTTCGTTTGGGTTTAGAACTCGATAACAATTTCTACATCTAATCTTCATTTAAATCACTTCGCATTCTTCTACTTAGTATTTTTTATTATAACATATCTATATATTTTTTGCAATTCAATTAAACAAGTTTTTTTACATTTTCCTTAATAATCTATACACATATTTATTAACGTAAAATACTTCTATAATTATTCTTGCTTTTGAATCATCTGTTTATTATCTTTTAATTTTAATTATTATCTATAGTTTATTAATAAATTTAACATTAATCCAAATTTTATTTATCCTTTTATTAAAATAGAATAATCATAATTAATAAATATTTTAACCATTCTTTTTATTTGGTCTTTAACTTAATAAACAATATTTTATACTTTTAATATTTCCTTACCATACTGAATATATCAACTATAGATAATTATTTTATTTTATATATTTAAAAATCATGTATATAACAGTTATTAAAAATGTGTTCAATTCAAAAAAATACACCTCACTATTAATGAGGTGTATTTTTATTATTCTGTTTTTATATGCCATTTTGCATATAATGTTATATTTCCAGTAGTTCCTGCCACAATTGTGGTTATAGGTTTAGTACAAGCTTGATCAAGGAACCAACCATCAAAGACATATCCTTCACACACAGCATCATCTAGTGTAAATGAATCTGTTACATTATAGGTTACATGCGTTGTTGGAAGCACAAGGTTATCTGGCGTGTTTGTGATAATATCATATTTCTTTGGTAGTGAATTAAATTCCACAATATTTGTTCCTAGTTGCCATTGATGGAATCTAAAGAAAATTTGTACTTTACCAGCTGATGTAGGTTTATAGTTTTTATTATATGATGTATAATGATTGGTTATTGCATATAAGAAGTAAGCATTTAATGCTTTATATTTACTACGATATGGCTCTGTATTTAAGAAATAACTACTATCTTCTTCCATCACATAGTCATCACTGTTAGTTCCTTCAATTGGTTTATAAATAATAGTACCAATGGTTTGTTCAAAGTAATAGATACCAAGATTCATTAATTCTGTCACATTACTAAATGATACTGTACCATATGATGAAGTATTCTTCGTTACTGTGTACGTACTACCATTTAAGGTAAGACCTGTAACTTGGCCTACACTTTGTGATATCCAAGTAAACAAATCATTATAGAATTCATTAACAAACTCTTGTTTAGTACTCCATGAACTTTCGGTTATCACTTTAAAGTTAGCATCATATTTTATATTATATTGGATAAGATCATAAGTTGCGGTAATAATCATGTTCTCAGTAACACTACTAAACTCTTTATCCCAACCAGTGAAAATATAACCATCTCGTTTTGGATCAAATGGAGAAACAGCTTTCTTTCCCTCTAATACATAAGTATCCTTTAAAATTGTACCATCAATGTCTTTAAAGATTACTTGATATTCTGGTAAATCCTCTTCTTCTTTTTTAGGAATAGTAACATCATTTTCCGTTAGAACATCACAAGTAACAAAATCAACTCCTTTATCTATCCAACTTTGAAGCGTTGCCGCATCAGAATATTGACTAAATGTATAGCTTGATACTTTTAAGCCTGCTTCATGGTAGCGGTCAATCCATTCAGTTGAGTTTGCGTATGAAATATTAAAACTAACATCAAAATTCCATTCAACGCAACGATTATAGATTGTTTCGCTTTTGCATGAATTTACTAAGTATTGACATGGATTTGTATATCCGTTATTTCTTACCCATTCTAAACATTTATATTGTGATCCAAGGAAAATGACTTTATCAAGCATTCCCATATCAATTATTTCTTGCATTAACTCGTCCATTCTTGATTGGTCAGAGTTTGTGATGCCAGCCGATGATTTTAATTCAACAACAGCATAAACATCATATTGTTTGCATATTTCAAGATAACGTTTAAATGTGCATATTTTTGATGTATAAGAAATGCCACCTCTTGTTTGTGTAACTTCAACATCTTTTAAGTTGTCATAAGTTGTAGATGCTAAATCATAGCCACCAAAATCGTTATCATGACAAACTACAAATACACCATCTGAGGTTTGTTTAACATCACATTCTAAAGCTTTATATCCTTTAACAGTTACCGCATTAATAAATGCTTCTTCTGTATTCATAATACCAAGATAACATCCAGCATGACCAATGAAAATTAATTCACTATGATCTACCACTACAACATCACGAACAAGCGTATATGTATTACCTGCCGTGTTTGTTACTGTATAAGTTACTTTATAACTACCAGCTGTATATGGATCAAGCGTATCATCATTTAATTTAATTTTAGATGTAATATCACCATCAGTACTATCGTATGCTTTTATGCCAAATAATAAATCATATTCTTCTGAAACATTAATAACAGCACGTTCCCTTATTTCATATGACATATATATTACTGGGATATTTTCTTGCATATTTGGAAATACTTCAAGATTCATTGTTGCAACTGCATCTACATTATATTTAGAATATATTTTAATCATTGTACTACCATAACCTAAAGTCGTAATAACACCATCTTTTATGGTTGCAACTTTTGGTTCACTTGATTCATATACTAACTCATCATGAGTTATATTATCAGGAGTTAGTTGTAAATCAAGGGTATATGCTACGCCTTTTTCAAGTTTACTTACAGGATTGTTAATTGTAATTGTCTCAGGGAAAATCGGCGTTGATAATTTTGCAACTACCGTAATGTCAGATGCCATATCAGGAGTGATTCCTGTAATAAGGTTATCATCTAAATACCATCCTAAAAACTCACGCCCATTTTTTAGGACTAAATCCATAAATGTAAATGAGTCTCCCATTTGATAAGTAGTTACTGGTGTAATCTCTATTTGAAGAGAATTCATTAGTCTTTCCTTTTGCGCATCACTAAATCTTGTGGCATGGTCAGCAATCTCATATAAACGGATGCAACCAACATATGTGGAACTCCACAAGTCTTGAGATGGATTTATTTCAGATATGCATTTATCAAGTTCATTAAAGAATCCAATCCATTTATCATGATAAAAAGCATCATTAATGAAATACTCAGAGTTTTCACGAATATCTTTTAAATTAGCTGCGTATAATTTTCCCTTTACATCTTGCCACTTACCATTTTTATAAACACCGTTTGCATCTTTAATAAATGTGCTTAAGTCTTCCGTACTATTTAACCAAGTATGAAAATCTGTAAATAAATCATCTAAAAGAATGTTTACAGTTTCAGGACTTTCCGTAGGCCATGTTCCATCTTCATAAACAAAAGTAATATTATATGTAGCAATTTCAAATACTGCTTTAAATTCTAAATCATGATCTGGCATTGTACTTGGTACTTCTTGATCCCAAGATACAAATCTATACCCTTTAATGACAGGATCTTCTGGTGTTGTGATTTCATCTCCATAATGAAGAAGATCCTCAGAAATGGTTTCATCATTAACTTTAAAGCTTACTTTATATTCATTTTGAACTAATACTGCTTTAAATTCTAAATCATGATCTGGCATTGTACTTGGGACTTCTTGATCCCATGATACAAATCTATACCCTTTAATGACAGGATCTTCTGGTTTTGTGATTTCATCGCCATAATGAAGAAGATCCTCAGAAATGGTTTCATCATTAACTTTAAAACTTACTTTATATTCATTTTGAACTAATACTGCTTTAAACTCTAAATCATGATCTGGCATTGTACTTGGGACTTCTTGATCCCAAGATACAAATCTATATCCTTTAACAATAGGGTCTTCTGGTTTTGTGATTTCATCGCCATAATGAAGAAACTGATTTACGATTTCTTCATCACCAACTTTGAAAATAATATTATATGTATCTTCTGTAAATACTGCCTTAAATTCTAAATCACAATCTGGCATTGTACTTGGTACTTCTTGATCCCAAGATACAAAAGTTTTACCAAGTACACTAGGGTCATTGGGCTTAGCAATACTATCTCCATAATGAAGAGTTTCATCTATATATATTTTACCATCAACTAAAAAAACAATCTTGTATTCATTAGCTTCAAATATAGGAGTAATAACTACTTCTTTATCTTGAAGCGATGACTCGCTGGTGATTTTTTCTCCATCGATTGCCCATCCAACAAAGGTAAATCCACGTTTTTCTACCTTAACATTTTTAATAATATCTAAGATATTATCTCCTATTTTATTTTCAATCTGATATTCACCAATCATTGTTTCGTCATCATTAAGGCTGATTCGCAAAGAAGCCTCACGATTAGAACATCCAAATAAACAAATCGTAAATAAACAAAATAGAATAAATGTAAATCCTTTTTTTCTCATTATTCTCTCCTCTTTTCTTCATACTACATTATATTAAATTTTTTTAATTTACGCAATCAAAAGACTTTACTTTATACAAGCGTTTTCATTTCTAGTTTATTTCTTGCAAAAATGCAAAAAAATATGACAAATTATGCTATAATCATAATGGGTGAATGAAATGGAAGAAGTAAAACAAATTATTATTTTATCAAATATAATAGATAGTTTTTCAGATGATACATTTACAATAAATGAACCAATTGAACTAATTGATGATAACCATTTGAAAACAAAACAAATGATTTATATTTTCGATTATCTAATCATTACTGACATAACTCTTGTTAGTAATTTTAAACAGACAAATATCCTTCATGAACACGGCGTTCCCGTAACAAATTGTTTTTATCAAACAACATATGAAAATATTTATTATACAAGTTATAATAAAATAAAAGAAGTTTTGCAAAATATTTATGAAAATGAATAATTTATAATTTTTGAGTAATCCTAATTAATAGAATATTATTAATTGCGAGGATTACATGAAAAAGCAAAAAAAATTTATAATAAATCGAATTTTGCGATGGGTTGTAGGAATCAGCACCATCGTTTTTATTGGTATTGTGATTACGTTTTGCATTATTACTTATAATTTAAATTATACAATGCCCCAGATTACTAATATTGAACTATATGATGATAGGGGAATTAAGTATTTAAGTTATAGTAATAATAAAAAACAATCATACGTTAAGCTTAGCAATATATCTTCTTATATTCAGAAAGCTTTTATTTCAATTGAAGATAAACGATTTTATAACCATCATGGTATTGACATTATTAGAATTGGTGGCGCTATTGTGGCAAATCTTAAGTCTAATGGTATAACAGAAGGTGGATCAACCATTACACAACAATACGTTAAGACACTATTTCTAAATAGTGAACAAACTTTTAAACGAAAGATAAATGAAGCAATGATAGCTGTAAAATTTGAAAGTATTTACTCTAAAGATGAAATCTTAGAAGGATATTTAAACGCGATATATTTTGACCATGGTATGTATGGAATTGAAGATGCAAGTATTTTCTATTTTAACAAACATGCTTCAGACTTAACTTTAAAAGAAAGTGCAATACTTGCGGCTATTCCTAAAGGTCCAACCATATATTCTCCTCTTAAGAATCCCGTAAAAAACGAAGAGCGAGTTTTGCTAATTCTTGATGAAATGTATAATGATAAAGTGATAACAAAAGATGAGTATGAAGAAGCACTAACAGAACACCCTAAATTAGTAGGTATAAATCAAAACATTCAAGCAACTAATGCTCCTTATTTCCAAGATGCTGTCATTGATGAATTAAAGAATCATCCTGATATTTTAAGTGTTGCTTATAAAGGATTAAAAATTTATACAACCTTAAATAGTGATCTTTATCAAACCATGGTTAAAAGTATTAATAATCGCATTCCTAACACCGACATTGAAGTAGCATGTTATGCAATGAATCCTCAAAATGGGTATGTTTTAGCAATGATTGGTGGAAAAGATTATGAACAAAGTTCTTATAATCGAGCTGTAAGTAGTATTAGACAACCTGGTTCTACTATTAAACCTTTCTTATACTTAAGTGCTTTAGAAAACGGATTTACGCCAGCTACAACTTTTAAGAGTGAAGCGACCACCTTTTACTATCATGGCACCGCCTACTCACCTACAAATTTTGCAAGTATTTACGCTAATATGGATGTTTCGATGCTTTATGCTATTGCGACAAGCGATAATATCTATGCAATGAAGACTCATTTATTTCTTGGACCCGATGTTCTAGCAAACACCCTTAGAAGGTTTGGCTTTAGTGGAAATATTCCAAACGATCTTCCTTCCCTTGCATTAGGAACTAAAGAGGTGAGCGTTAAAGAACTTACTGAAGCTTATGCTATTCTTGCTAACGAAGGTATAAAAAAGACACCGACTCTCATAACTAAAATTGAAACATTTGATGGCGATGTTTTATATGAAGTAAAGACAAAGACTAAAGAAATAGCCTCAAAAAACGATGTTTATTTGCTGAATGAAACAATGACTTCGATTTTTGATAATCGATTGACCTATAATATTAGACCAACTGGTGCGACGATTGCAAGTTTATTATCACATAAATATGCTGGTAAAAGCGGTTCAACTGATACAGACAACTGGATGGTTGGTTATAATCAAGATATTGTTGCGTGTGTATGGACAGGATATGATGATAATCGTATTATTGAAAAGACAAGTGACTTACGTTTTGGCAAATATATCTGGGCTGATATTGTTGAAGGATATAATCAAAATCAAGGTACATGGTATGAAACACCACCTGATATTATTAGTATTGATTTAAATCCAATGACAGGATTTTATCCCTCATTCTCTGAATATAGTAAACCAATGTATTTTAATAAGAACAATATTCCTTGGTATATATTACTTCTTTATGGCGAAAAAAATGTTCTATAATAGTAAATCTATTATAGAACATTTTAATTTATTTATTATTTTGTTTTTTTATATCAAAATAACTAACAATATAATATGCAAATAAAATTAAAGTTAATATACCAATGTATAAATAGGCTTGATAATTAACGAACTCAAAAGCAACATTTTTTGATAAAGCTTTCATTAAAGGTTTGAAGAAACAACCTAAGGAATAAAAACATATTACTCCTGATGCAGTTATATTACATATAACAGATGTAAATGGATTACTATTTAATAGTTGTGCAACACCATGAACTGAGATGATTACTCCAATTATCATAGCAACAACATAATCACTATTAAAGGAAATATCTGTTCCATATTCATCTGCCCAAACTTCTTTACTCTTAATGAAATAAACAAAACTAACAATTAAGACGAATGCACCAAGGACAATATTAATAATATTTTTGGTTGTTTTAAGTGAATTATTCATGGGCTGTTCCTCCTTCTTCAACTTTTGGTTGTTTATAATCAGGGATTAAAATTGATGGTTGTTTTATACACAAAATAACAAGAATCACTGTACAAATAATAATATTCGGTAACATATATCCACCATTATAGACTAAACTATAAACTGCAGGACCACCGACAAAGTCAAAGTTTTGCCAGAATAATACACCTGCTAAAAAGTGTGATAAAAACTTTAATAAACCACCAAGAACACTACCAATACATAAGTATGTTAAACGTGCTTTATTGGTTGTTGCTTTTTGAAAACTTTTTGCGAAAAGACCAGCAAAAGCAACTAGTGGATATGTTAGAACATAATCAAGTAATATTTGTAATAGCATATTATACCATACTGATGCAATGGCATATACTCCACCTAACATTTGTAAAAAACTAGTAATAATACCACAAATCAATCCTGGCACAAATCCACGACGATAACTAATGATTAATACTGGTAACATTGCAATACCTATCGAACCACCGTTTGTGAAAACACCTCTAAATAAGCCACTTTGGAAAATATCTAACGCAAAAGCAAGTGCGCTAAAGATAGCTATTTCCGCAAGCACTGTTAAATTAAAACTTTTTTTCATTTTTACCTCCTAAAAAAATCCTTCTTGACTAGGCAACATCAAAAAGGATAAAGAAGCTGTTTATTTCCTTACGCTAGAATTACCTAGATCAAGTTATTGGTCAATCTTAGTATCAAAGATTATCTCAGCCTGGTTCTCCAAGCCCCCATATTATATATATTATATTATTTTTTTAAATTAATTTCTTTATTTTTGCATTTTGATTTACGCAAAATATTTTGCGAAATGTTCTTTTACAATATGAATAGGTACTGAAAAGCCCATTCCCTCGATATCCACTTCCGCATATTTCCAAGTATTTATTCCCATTAAATTACCGTGAAGGTCAAATAGTCCTCCACCGCTATTACCACCATTGATGGCTGCGGTATGTTGGATATAATAGTTTAAATTATTATTATCATCTAAGCATTGACGACAAGGATCTGAGACATTTCCAATTGTTACCGAATCATAAAATGTTTTTAAATCATAGGGACTACCAATAGCTATGGCAAAACGTCCTTTACTATATGTTGTACTATCACCAATTGAAGCACATGTCAATTCACGATAACTTCTAAAACTTAAAATTGCAATATCAATGGTTTTACTATATTCAACACAATTAGCAACAATTGTTTCATCATAATCACCTAAATATACCAATATCTTTGAGCACATTCTATCATTATAAGTAACAACATGATAATTAGTTACAACATAATATGTATTACTCGATGCAACATGTTTGATAATTACGCCACTACCAAAACCAGAATTAAATCCTAGTGATGCTTCTACCCCGATTACAGATGGAGATGCTTTTGAAACAGCCTCAACCAAGGCATCTTCTAAATCATATATGGTAATATTTTCTTCATATTCCACTTTTTTTGTTACAATTTCGTTTATATAAGAATCGCTTGTACATCCCGTAAGTAAAATGCAACAAACGGAAAATAAAGCAATAATTAGAAACTTTATTTTTTTCATTAAATCACACCCCAAATAAATTTTTAACGTTTTCTTCCATAGTTTTTTCTATAGTTTCAACTGAAATATTTTTTATTTTTGCTATTTCTTCTACAATTATAGCAATATTCTTGGGTTCGTTTTCTTGTCCCCTAAAAGGATGTGGTGCAAGATATGGTGAATCAGTCTCTGTTAACAAATATTTTAAATCAATTTTCGAAACCACATCTTTCATTGTTTTTCCATTTTTAAAAGTTACAGGACCAGAAATACCAAGTCTAAAATCAATCTTAATAAACTCTTTAGCCATTTCACTACTGCCACTATATGAATGTATTACGCCACCTACTTTTTGCGCATTTTCTTGTTTCAAAGTATCATATGTTAATTGCATAGCATCACGACTATGAATAATCAGTGGTAAGTTGTGCTTTATCGCAATTTTAATTTGACGTTTAAATGCTTCTGTTTGTTCTTCTTTGGTTGTTGTATCCCAGTGAAAATCGTATCCAACCTCACCGATAGCAACTACTTTGGGATGGCTTGAAGCTTTTTCTAACCAAGCATACTCGTCTTCACCATAACCTTTAATCTCAGTAGGATGAAATCCTATAGCAGCATAACAACACTCATATTTCTCCGAAAGTTCAATAGCTTTCTTTGATGTTTCAAGATTATAACCGACTACAATAAACTTTTTTACGTTGTTATTAAAGGCTGCATTAATGACATCGTTTAAACGTATATATAAATTATTACTATTTAAATGCACATGTGTATCAATATACATTTAAGTATCCCCCCATTTTATTTTACACTATAAAATAATGTCCGTTCTTCAAGTTTTGCCTGAATTTTACTTTTAATTAAAGCTGCAATTTCAGGTTTTGATAACTCCTTGTATTCATCATAATAAATAGGATCAAGATAATGTACCTCGCAGGTTACTTTCTTTAATGAATTGACATTAAAAACTTTATAGGTATCATATATTGCTATAGGTACAATAGGACATTTTACATCCTTCAGGAAACGCATACAACCAGTATGGAATTCCAACAAAGTGTTTTTGTTGTCATAGAAAATCCCTTCCGGAAAAATTAAGTAATTTTTACCTTCTAATAGTTCTTGTTGAACTTCTCTAAATAATTGGATTGATCCTTTCAAATTACCTACTTCTAATTTTTTGGCGCCTAAAACTTCTAAGAATTGTCTCATTAAAATAGCTTTACCACGGTTCTTTTTAATCACAACCCTACATGGTCTTTCGTGAGTTGAGATTATACCTAATGCGTCATACTTTCCTTGGTGATTAGAATACATCACGTATCCATCATCTTTAGGTAAGTTTTCTTGCCCATATGATAGTACCGTTATTCTTCCTTTTTTATTTATTAATTTAATAAGATTTCGACAAAAATTATAGCGGAATACATCATCATATTGATCAATATTTTTAATTATTTTTTTTAATTCAACTAAAAAATTGACACATAGATGAAGATTAAAAACTATAAGTAGATAAAACCTAATCATAAAAACTCCTTAATTTGTACGCACCGAATACTTTATAACATTTTTAATCGTTTCACCATCTATTTGTAAAGCAGTTGGATGGCTGAACTCTACTTCTATATTATTTCCTTTAATTATTTCACAATACTTTGGTTTATTAACCAATTCTCCTTTAAATATGGAAGGGAAAATCATTAGTGTTTTAAGTTTGCAACTACTATGTAGGACAACGACTGATACTTCATTATTTGCACTATGACGATCTTGGGTAGGAGCCACCATCATTCCTCCTCCATAGAAACGTCCTTTCATAGTAGGAACTAACCATACTTTCTTATATTCTTTTGTCACTCCATCAACTGTGACCTTCGCAGATGGAGTTTTAAATTTAAATAATAAGCCTTTTATTGCAATTGAGGTATAGTTGACTGAAGTCTTTCCTTTGTTTTTTTGACAATCTCCTTCTTCACAACAATAACCATCAATACCAAAACCCACCCCATTAATAAAACGATATTCTTTACCATTAACGGTAACTATAGGTAGATTCTTTATGTAGTCATTGATTAAGACACGATCAATATTTGGTGTTTTTTCAAGATCTCTAAAGAAATCATTGCCTGTTCCAAATGCATGATAATATACACTACAAGGTAAATCCTCATTTTTAATATTATTAATAAAATGGTTTAAGGTTCCGTCGCCCCCAAAGAGATTTATTTCATCTCTACTAGATAGTTGCGATAAAAAAGCATGATAATCAATTGGTTCAAACACATTTATTTTAGCATACTCTTGATCACATTCTTTAATTCTTTCGTTTACAATTTCTTCTACTTTTCCATTATGTGATTTTGGATTATATATATAATATACCATATTTACTCCTTAATTATTATCTATTATGCACTTTGTTCTTCTCCGTTTGGTATGGAATTTGATGCCATATCTACTAGTGGTTCTTCTACTATTTCTAAATCATCGCATATATATTTTCTTACAATTTGTGAAATCTCATTTGTAGATAAATCTTTGATTTGTTCATATTCTAATACTTTGACAATTCTCATTTCGACAGGTGTAGATTTGAATGGAAAATTCTTGCGTATTTGGGTAGTATTTCTCATTGTTGCTATTACAATTGGACATTTTGCTTTTAAAGCTATTTTGAAACAACCTGGCCTAAATGGTAATAATCCCCCGTTGAAATTTCTCTTGCCTTCTGGGCTTACTCCGATTGAAGCCGTTTGATTTTCAATTAAATGAATTGCTTTAAGAATAGTCTTTATACTGTTCCTATCATTTTCTCGATCAATTGATAAGTAACCACATCTTTTTATAAATGGACCAGCGATGGGAACTTTAAAGTTTTCAGGTTTTGATATATGAATTAAATTATGCTTTCTAAAAACAAATGACTGAATAATGGGATCAAAATTAGAACAATGATTAAATACAAACATATACTTTTGATCTTTAGGCATTAAATCTTTACCTTTAACTGTTAGTTTTACATGAGCAAAATTAATCAACATTTCCATAGTAATTGTTGTTAAATACTTATAAAAGCGATTGGGTTTATCGTATTCTTTCTTTGTATTAATGGTGAGTGATATAATCCCTATGAATATTATATACAAAGCAGCATAACCAAAATAACTGCCTACAAAGATTAGAATTGGAATATAAAAATCATACCATGAATTAAGTCCAATTACAAATGATAAAATAATTGTTGTGATAATACCTAAGCAAAAAAATAATTTTTTTAACATTCCTTTTCTCCTTTATATATATCATATTATACCATAATTCGACAAAATTAGCAACCTATTTAAAACAGATGTTTTGTTAATTTATAAGGAAAAAATAAAAAAAGTTTAAAGGATTTGAACTGATGTCTGTCAAGTAGACAGATAATAAAAATAAAAATTTATGCCAGTAAAGCTTGGTTTCGATATTCCATCGGAGCCAAGCATTTTAATTTGGCTTGAAATCTCT
>JBJEEE010000018.1:0-17499 GCA_051872775.1 Bacilli bacterium | reverse complement strand
ATTACCTTTGATATATTCTGTAACTATAGCCCACTTTCCATCAATCATCGTTACTGCTTTAATACTAGGTACATTGATTGGTAGTTCCTCAACACGTGCATGATTTAAGGCTTCATTAAGAATATCAGCTTTTGAGAAATTCTCGTTAAATACTTTTATACAGTCGTTATCTTCTTTATAAACAACTTTTGTATTTCTAACAGCTATTATTTTTTCAAGTTTCATATTATTCCTCCTACTATTATTTTAAATTAGTTTTACGATAAATGTTCTTGAAATCTTTTTCATCAACTGGACTTACAATTTCTTGAGAAGGTACTGCTTCTTCTTGGAATGTTTTTCCATAATAAGCATTTAAGTACATTTGTTTGATTTCACTCATTAATGGATAACGTGGGTTAGCACCTGTGCATTGATCATCGAAGGCTTGTTCAACCATTTCATCAAGACGGTTAAGGAAGTCTTCTTCATTTGGTACATAATCCTTAATTGTTGGTTTAATTCCAACTTGTGCTTTTAGATTATCAATTGCTTTAATTAAGTTATTTACTTTTTCTTGGTCATCATTGCCATCGATACCTAAATACTCAGCAACTTCAGCATATCTTTCTAAAGTATGAGGATGATCATATTGAGGGAAAGTTCCCATCTTTTGAGGTACTTCTTGTGAATTAAATCTAATTACTTCATCAATCATTAAAGCGTTAGCAACACCATGGGCAATGTGATGGAATGCACCAAGTTTATGAGCCATTGAATGACATACACCTAAAAAGGCATTAGCAAAAGCCATACCAGCCATTGTAGCAGCATTAGCCATCTTTTCTCTTGCTTCTGGATCATGTGGACCATCATTGTATGCACGAGGTAAATATTCGAATATTATTTTTAATGCTTTTAGGGCTAAACTATCAGTGTAATCAGTAGCCATTACGGAAGCATACGCTTCAAGCGCATGTGTTACAGCATCAATACCAGATGCGGCAGTAAGTCCACGAGGAGCAGTCATATGGAAGTCAGCGTCGATAATAGCCATCTTTGGTAATAATTCATAATCAGCAAGTGGATATTTAATATGTGTTTTCTCATCGGTAATTACCGCAAATGGAGTAACTTCCGATCCCGTACCAGCTGAAGTAGGAATAGCGATAAAGTATGCTTTTTCACCCATCTTAGGGAAAGTATAAATTCTCTTACGGATATCCATAAAACGCATAGCCATATCCATAAAGTCTACTTCAGGATGTTCATATAATACCCACATAATTTTAGCAGCATCCATAGCAGAACCACCACCAAAGGCAATAATGCAATCAGGTTTAAATGAATTCATTTGTTCAGCACCTTTTTTAGCACATGCAAGAGTTGGATCAGGTTCAACATCAAAGAATACAGAATATTCCATATTCATTTCTTTGATTTTTTCAATAATAGGATTTGCATTACCATTGTTATACAAGAATTGGTCTGTAACAAGGAAGACACGTTTCTTGTTCATTACTGTTTTTAATTCATCTAAGGCAACAGGTAAGCAACCTTTTTTAATGTATACTTTTTCTGGAGCTCTAAACCAAAGCATATTTTCCCTTCTTTCTGCAACAGTTTTTATATTAATTAAGTGTTTAACACCGACGTTTTCAGATACACTATTTCCACCCCATGAGCCACAACCTAGTGTTAGAGATGGAGCAAGTTTAAAGTTATAAATATCTCCAATACCGCCTTGTGATGCAGGAGTATTGACAAGAATACGACATGTTTTCATACGATGAGCAAACTCTTCTAGTTTAGCTTGTTCAGTTATTTCGTTTAAGTAGATTGAAGATGTATGGCCATATCCTCCATCTGCAATTAAGTGTTCAGCTTTCATAAAGGCATCATTTATATCTTTTGCATGATACATTGCAAGAACTGGCGATAATTTTTCATGAGCAAATTCTTCAGACAATTCAACAGAACTTACTTCACCAATCAAAATCTTAGTACCACTTGGAACACTAATACCGGAAAGATCAGCGATTTTAGCAGCTTTTTGACCTACAATTTTAGCATTTAATGAACCGTTGATGATAATTGTTTTACGTACTTTATTAAGTTCTTCTTCCGATAAGAAATAGCATCCTCTTCTAGCAAATTCAACTTTAACAGCTTCATAAACTTTATCAAGAACAATTACCGATTGTTCTGATGCGCAAATCATACCATTATCAAATGTTTTAGAATGAATAATAGAGTTTACAGCTAACACTACATTTGCAGAATCATCTATGATAGCAGGAGTATTTCCGGCACCAACACCTACGGCTGGTTTACCTGATGAATAGGCTGCTTTAACCATACCAGGTCCACCTGTAGCAAGAATTATATCTGCTTCTTTCATAACAGTATTAGTTAATTCAAGACTTGGTACATCAATCCAACCAATAATACCCTCAGGTGCACCGGCTTTAACGGCTGCTTCTAAGATAATTTGAGCAGCTTTAATTGTAGAGTTTTTAGCACGAGGATGAGGACTAATAATGATACCATTTCGAGTTTTTAATGCAAGTAGAGTTTTAAATATTGCGGTTGATGTTGGATTAGTTGTTGGAATAACTGCTGCAATAATACCAATAGGTTCTGCAATCTTTTTAATTCCATAGGCTTTATCTTCTTCTATTACGCCACATGTAACTGTATTACGATATTTATTATAAATATATTCAGATGCATAATGGTTTTTAATTACTTTATCTTCGACAACACCCATTTTAGTTTCTTCTACCGCAAGCTTAGCTAGTTCTATTCTAGCTTGGTTTGCCGCAAGTGATGCTGCTAGAAAGATTTTATCAACTTGTTCTTGCGTATAAGTTGCATAAATTCTTTGGGCTTGACGTAACTCTTCCATTCTTTGATTTAGTTTTTCTAAACTATCAACAATTTTGTATTTTTTCTCCATATTTTTCTCCTTTATTTATTATTATTTATTTCAAGTGCTAAAATCATAAGTTGTGATACAATATCAACATTTCTTACAATTATTTGATTTGGTGTAATTAATAAAACATTAGTAAAATTGAGAATACCTTTAATTCCACAATTTGAAAGACGATTGCATACATCTTGTGCATGTTCTGAATCAACAGATAATACTGCCATATCAACTTGATGATTTTGACAATATGATTCCAGATTAGAAATGTCATTTATTTTTTGTTGATTAATTACTCTTCCAATTTTTCCAACATCAGAATCAAACAGTTGAATAATATCAAATCCATTTAATCCAAATCCCTTATATCGAGCAAGAGCTTCACCAATTTTACCAATACCAACTATAATCACTGTTTTCTTTTTTTCTGTACTTATTAGTGACCTTAGTTTTTCCCTTAAATCACTGACATAATAACCTATCTTAGGCTTTCCAATTCCTGCAATCATATTAAGATCTTTTCTAACTAAAACTTCACCAAGACCTAATTCTTGAGAAATAATGGTTGCGGAAATAGTTTTTACTTTATTACAATCAATGTTTTTAAGATAATTAATGTACAAAGGTACTCTTTCAATAACAGTTTTGGGAATTGTTTTATACACCATCTTAATAAATTCCTTTCTTCCCTAATATTATACTATATTTTATATTTTTTTTCAAATATAAAAAACGCATATCGATATATCATTATCGATATGCAATTATTGATATTATCTTAGTTTACGTTTTTCTTCACATAATTTCGTAATAAACAAAGAATCTAAGGAATTTAATTTATAATTTGAACGATAAATTAACAAGTCTTTATATTCTTTAGTAAAGTCTACACATTCTTTTTGGACAAGATTATAACGTCTAAGTAGTTTTTCTGGAACAGGAGATACCCACATAAATGCATCGATGTTTTCTGATAATATTTCGAACTGACTAGCTCGCTCAAATACATAAATACGTTTTGTTATTTCATCGGTTAATTCTGATTTGCTAATTTCTGAAACGGGAAGAGAAGGAACATAAGGATCAGCATGTGCTATCTCGATAAAATCTTTCAAATCAGATAAATAAATATGTTCTTTTTGAGCTAGCTTGCTATTTTCACTACATAAGATTACCAATTTAAATTGACTGATTAGTTCAAATTTTAATTCTTTCTTTTCTAACATCTCTTTAAAATAATGATCATAGTTTGTTGAATATCTAATAATTCCAAGTTTATAGTCTTCGTTCAATACATTATAGATAACTCGGTACGCATTAGTTTCTTTATAAAACACATCAATATTTTTCATCTTATTGATTTCTTTTGAAAATTCAACAAACGCTTTGGAAATATAACTAACTCGTGGAACCGAAATAGAAAATATGGTCTTTTGATTTTGATTTTTAAACGTGTTTTCCAGTTCATCTAATTGTTGAAGAATCTTCTTACCATATGTGATCAGGCGCTCTCCATCAGGGGTTATCACAATCCCTTTAGATGATCGTTCAAAAATAGTAATTTTTAGTTCATCCTCAAGTTCACGAATGGCTCTACTAATATTGGGCTGTGCCACATATAGTTTTTCAGCTGCTTTAGAAATGGAACCAACTTCAGCAACCGTAATTGCATATTTTAGATGTAAAATATTCATAAGCGTATCCTCTCTTCTTTCTATTATTATAACATATTTAGATTAATTTTGCCTATTATATACAAAATAATCTAAAATTAATTTTTTTATAATAATATCAACATCAAAAAACTACATTTTCTATCATCCTTCTAACAAAAGGTAATACATATGTAGATATTTTATATCATAAAGAACTTAATATTTTGACTATTCTTTCTCTTGATTGTTTCCACTTTTAATTTGCTATCTACTTTTATTATCTATGAATAAAAAAAAGAGTAAAAACTATTACTCTTGTTACTATCATAAAAATAATTACTATTTAAGGTTCTTAAAATCAAATAATTCTGCAGGATCTATTTTTAAAGCTATGCATATCTTCTCAATATTCTTCAAAGTAATATTTTTCTCAGCTCTTTCTATTTGACCAATGTATGTACGATGTACACCTACAAACCACGCAAACTCTTCTTGTGACATTCCTTTTTCCATTCTTAATTCACGTATGCGTTGACCAAATAAAATGTTAAGTGATTTAGTTGTTTTTAGATCTTTGGTGTCCTGCTTCATTTTCTATTCTCCTATCTAAACATTAAAAGTTTATTACAAAAGGCATTTTTATCAACAGCCTATAAGTAGCATTTTATATTAAGTTCTATACAAATTATGCATTAAGAGAATACAAAATACATATATAAAATAAAAATAGTCTCTCAAGAGACTATTTTTCATTCGTTATATCAATCATTGTATAGTTTCTTTGACCAAAGCCAAGTTTAGTTGCCGCCTCGATAGTATGAATTCCATTTCTACTCTCAATTCTTTCGATTAGATGATCTCTACCTGGATCATTTGAATTATAAACTAAATCGATACAAGCTTGGTCGATAGCAATCGGATCAAAAGAAGCTAAAATACCAATATCTGACATGCATGGGTCTTCAGCAACGCTACAACAATCACAATCAACTGACATATTTTTCATTACATTTATGTAAACAATTTGGTTAGATTTTCCATCTTTATTAAAATAATTATGGATACAACCTGCGGCATCTGCCATTGCCTCTAAAAACTTGTCATGTTCAGCTGTCCATATCTTTTCGGGTTCACCTGCACCATGGATAAATGCTTTGCCAAATGATGAAGCAACACCAATTGATAATTGCTTTAAGGCTCCTCCATATCCCCCCATAGGATGACCTTTAAAATGCGATAAAACAATCATTGAATGATAATTGGTAAGATTTTTACCAACATAATTTTTTGTAATTACCTTACCATTTGGAATGTCTAAAACTAGGTCAGGTCCTTCCCTATCTAGTAAATCAACCTTAAAATATTTACTCCATCCATGTTCTTCTAAAGTTTGAAGATGAGCTTTTGTTGTATTGCGTCTGCCATCATAGGCGGTATTACACTCTACAACCGTTCCCTTAGTCAAACTAATAATAGGTTCCCAAAACTCAGGTTTAATGAAATTTTGGTTTCCTGGTTCACCCGAATGTAATTTTACCGCAATCGGTCCTTCAAGATGTGGATTAAGTTTCTTATATAGTTTTACCACTTCATCTTTACTAATCTTACTACTAAAATATACAATACTCATATGTTTCCTCTTTCAATAATAATACTTTATAATATTTTACCAAATTAATTATTATTTTCTCATTAATTTGCATATAAATTATTTATTTCTAGGATAAATGATACGTAAGGTATTAAGAATAGCAATTAGACATAAACCAACATCAGATAAAGCACCTATTAACATACTATATTTACCAAATACATTAAGCGTACTTAAGACTAATACCAACACCTTGATAACTAATGCCATCACAATGTTTTGATATATTATTCTCATTGTTTTACTAGAGATATTAATTGCATCAATGATCTTACCGATATCATCATTCATTATGACAATATCCGCCGCATTTTTCGCAATATCGCTTCCTTTTGCACCCATCGCTATCCCCACTGTTGCGATTTTCAAACATGGAGTATCGTTTATTCCATCTCCAACATATACAATTTTTTTCTTTTCATCTACTTTTTCTCTAAGTTTATCTAGTTTATCTTTTGGTAAAAGTTTACCATAGGCTTCATCAATACCAAGTTTCTTTTGTACATTTTGTACTACTCTTTCACTGTCACCACTTAACATAATTGACTTTATGTTTTGACGTTTTAGGAAGTTGATTGTCTCACCTGCACGAGGTTTTAATTCATCAACTACCACAATATATCCAGCATATACTCCATTAATAGCACAATAAACAACACTTCCGGGTTTTTCAACTTCTTTAAATTTAATTCCTTCATTTTTTAATAGTTCAGCATTACCTACTATTACAAATAAATCTTCATAGTTACCTTTTAAACCATAACCACTAAGTTCTTCAATATTAGATATTTTGGACATATCTATTTTATCATGATATGCACTACATATCGATTTTGCAATAGGATGATTAGAGCCAGCCTCGATATGTGCTACAATCTTTAATAAAGAGCGATAGGAGTATTTATTATAAGTATTAATTTCATCTACTACAAAATTTCCTTCTGATAAAGTACCAGTCTTATCAAAGAAAATTGTTTTAGTTTTACTTAAGGCTTCTAAATAATTACCACCTTTAACTAAAATACCATAACTAGATGCCTTACCAATCCCCGCAAAAAACCCCAAAGGTACAGATATAACTAAAGCACAAGGACAAGATACTACTAAGAATACAAGGACACGACGAACTGCATCAATTACAGGAATTCTAAAACCAAAGTACAAAACAAAACCAGTAATGACCGCAAGAGCTAAAACAATCGGAGTATAAATCCTAGCAAATTTTGTTATAAATTTTTCTGTTTTGGATTTTTGGTTGGAAGCATCATCGATTAATTTAACTACTTTTGAGATTGTCGATTCATTATCTTCTTTCGTTACTCTAATTTTAATGTTTTTGGTCAAATTAACAGTACCAGATAAAACTTCATCGTCTACCTTTACTTCTTGAGGAAGAGATTCTCCTGTTAAGCTCTTCGTATCAAGTGATGATTCACCTTCGATTATGATGCCATCAAGGGGAATTAAATCACCTGCTTTGATAATAATTATGTCATCTACTTTGACTTCTTTTATTGGGACCACATTTCCATTTTCAAGCATTACTTCTTCTACTTTTAAAGTCATCAAATCTTCAATTGACTTGGTTGAACGATCAATAGCTTGAGCTTGGAGTTTTTCACCAATACGATATAATAAAATAACTAAAATAGCTTCTACTGGTTCATTGATAAAAAATGCCCCAATACTTGCAATTAACATTAAAAAGTTCTCATCAAAAATCTGTCCGTGAATAATGTTTTTAAATGAATTAAAAATAATTTGATAGCCTAGTAATAAATATACTAAACCAAATAAAACATACATATACCAATTACTATCTTGAGTAATAGCATAATAAATAATTAGAGGAACAAATAGAGCAAGTCCTATATAAAATAAAACTCTTGATACTTTAATAGACTTCTTTTTTATAGGTTCATCTTTATATACAATGGCATCACTTTCAATACGTTTCGTTTCTGCACATACTGATTCATATACAGAAACATTAGCAAGATGTGTTATAATTATTTTTTTATTAATAAAATTTACCTTAGCATCAATTACGCCATCAATTTTATTAAGAGCATGTTCAACTTTTAAGGCGCAATTAGGACAATCAATATTTTCAAAACAATACTCCTCAATAATACTTTGTTCATCTAAATCATGAGTAATGATTTGACCAGATTTATTTTTAACAACTTGAAATTTTTTTCTTGTAAGTTTTCTAATCTTATTATGAAAAGGACAATGACTAATACTAACTACCGTATCGAGAATCATTTTGATCTCAGCTTCTGTCAAATCACGATTACCTTCAATCGTTATTTCTTTTCGGTCATAGTTAATATTTACTTCCTTTATATATTCAATCTTTTGTAAATTATGGGCAAGACTTTTCGTGCAAGCTGGACATTTTAATTCTTTTAATTTAATCGTAGTTTGCATAAGTCACCTACATATGTTCTAGATGTTCAATTGTTACTTCTAAGATTTTAGCAACATGTTGATCCATAATTTGATAATAAACCATCTTTCCATCACGACGTGATTTAACTAATCTAGCGTGACGTAAAATTCGTAACTGATATGATACCGCAGTTTGGCTCATTTCTACTTCTTTTGCAATGTCTTGTACGCATTTTTCTTCATTCAGTAAAGATGTTATAATTTTTACTCTTGAAAAATCAGCAAGATTCTTAAAAAATTCGGATACTTCATATATATCATTTTCGGTTAATGCTTCTTTATTCATTTTACTTTCCTTTCACATTTATAATATATGCGTAATTGCACATATATTATATATATTTAAGTGTACATTGTAAAGTAATATGCATAGAATAATACTGTTTTAACTATATTTTGATTTTGGTTTTAATTCTCTTTAGAATTCTTGATACTGTACTTTGACTGAGTTTTAGTTTTTGAGCTATCTCTTTTTGTGACAAATGTTTTGTTAATCGTAATTCAATTAAAAGTCTTTCCGTATTTGTAAAATCATAGATTTCAATGTTTAAATACTTTCCTTCATTATTATTTAGATCGTCTGATAGAGTATATAGATTTTGATTATGAATACATTGTTTTCTTAATTCATCTTTTATCGCACCGATTATATAATAAGTTGCAAAAGTGGTAAATTTTACCCCCTTAGTTATATCAAAACGTTTTGTTGCTTTGAACAAACCCATTAATCCAGCTTGAACTAAATCTTCATAATCAGTATGATTAGTACAAAAGCGTCGTGCAATTTTGTAGACTAACAATTGATATTTTTCAACTAAATATTCAGACTGACTAGTATTCACCTTGTTCATGATATTTTTTTACCATTATTACTTTCGTTCCTTCATTTAGTTTTGAGATTACTTGAAGACTATCCGTAAACACTTCCATGATGGTAAATCCAAGCCCCGCTCGTTCCTCATCTATTTTCGTACTAAATAATGGTTCTTTGGCTTTTTCGATATCTTCAATTCCAATACCATAATCAATTACTTCGATATAGATGGACTCTTCGTCATATCTTAGATTCATATCTACATATTTTGTACTATCGTTACTATATCCATGAACAATAGCATTTGTGACCGCTTCTGATACAATTGTTTTAATCTCATTTAGTAAATTCACAGGAAGATTTAATTCAATTAAAAATCCAACTGATATTGTTCTTGCAAGTAATACATTATCAGTAGATGCAAGAAAACTTGTTTTTAATTCATTATACATTATGCAACCTCCAATTCCCTTTCTGCTTCTTCTTCCGATGAAGCAATTAAGCATATACGACGTAAACCTGATAATCTGACAATTCGTTCAATCATATCATTCATTGAACATATTACGATTTTCCCATTTCGTTTTTTTACTTGGGCATATCTACCAATAATAAAACCAATTCCACTACTATCCATAAAATCAAGTCTTGAAAAATTTATTATTATATGTTTTATCATATATTTATCAACAACTTCACTTACTTTTATTTTTAGATTTTCCGTTACAGCTTGATCTAACTCTCCTGATAATCTAATAAACAAACGATTTTTTCTAATTGCCATTTGCATATTTAATGCCATTTTTTCACCCCCGCTTTTCATTTTATCAAAAAGATGTGATTGATTCAATTAGTAATTAATTCTTCTTTAATATTTGCTAAATTATGCGATAAAGAAATTTAGTATATTTTATAAAAAAAAGCAAAACTTGATAGATATTGGACAAGTTTATGCTTATTTTATTCTACAATTAAAATATTTGTTTAATTACTTCTAATAAGAGCGAAATAAATGAATTTTTGATTGGTTTGTGAGATAGTTCTAATTCCGTAGATCCAATGAGTAAACCATTACTGTATATTTCTAATATACCTACATTATACTGATTTAATTCCGTTATTGCCTTTTCATCTATTACTACCTTTTGACTAATATTCGATAACTTTTCATTTTTCTTAATCACTTTAGAGATACTATTACTTGTTATTATATGATAATCAGTTGGTTTCAAGAGTATATTTTTACTTTCTTGTATAACTTCCCCTTTACCTATTACTTCAACTTTTTGATAATTTGCAAAGCCATAATTTAATAAAGCAAGTGTATCAATAGTTCGATGAGAGACAGTATCAGCATTCATCACTACTGTTATTAAACGCATTCCATCTACTTTCTTTGTACAAGTAAGACAGTATCCTGCACTTTCAGTCCAGCCTGTTTTTAATCCGTCAATTCCTTCTACGTGTTTTATAAGTTTATTGGTATTTACTAACCAAAATGGTTTATCACTATCTTTTCTTACATAGTCTTCATATGTACTAGTATAGGGAATTATTTCATCCTCATAATTGATTAGAAGATTTCTTGCAACCATTGCCATATCATAGCATGATGTATAATGATTATCAGTAGGTAGTCCTGTAGCATTACTATAATGCGTATTTTTCAAGCCTAATTTTCTGATTTCATCGTTCATAGCATTTACAAAAAAAGTTTCGCTCCCACTAATTCCTTCCGCAAGACTAACAGCCGCATCGTTTGCGGAAGCAATGACCATTGATTTCAGTAAATCTCCAACTTTCATTGATTCACCTGGAGATAAAAAAATCTGTGTACCTCCCATTTGTGACGCATGCTCGCTTGTGGTTAATTCTTGATCTATGGTAATTCTTTTCATTTTAAGAGCATCAAGTACTAGTTTCATGGTCATTACTTTGGTCATACTTGCAGGTTCTAAGCGATTATGAGCATTATATTCATATAATACTTCACCCGTCTCTGCTTCAATTAGGATTGCACTTTTAGCATAATTGACTAAACTAGTACTTACTGTGGCTTTACTTGAGATACTGTTTGATAATACAATCAAAGTAAACATTGTAATTGCGAGAAAGCACTTAATAATTTTCTTTTTCATTTTAAAATTCACCTATTAAAATATATGATTAATGCATAAATAATATGAAAAAATGCCTTAGTTAAAAGGCATTTATCTCTAATTATTATTATCTATCAACAATTATTTTAATTATCTTTTTTAGGAAAAACGAATCGCAATGCTTGGGGAACAATCTCAATATTTACTTTTTTGGTATGGAATGTTTCACCATCAAGGCATAAACATAATTCTTTATCGCTTTCAATGGTAACACTATTAAGACGACGATAAGTTATTATTTTGGAAAAACGAGGATTATCGATATGTTGTCCATTTTTATAATATTTGATTAATTTAGCAAAAGTTAATATACCAACCTTTTTTACTACTACCATTTCTAATAAACCATCATCGATTACAGCTTTAGGAGCACAATTGTATCCACCACCATAATAACCACCATTAGCAAAAGCCATTAGCAATGCTTTTTGATGATACAATTCTTCTTCATTAGATGTAATGGTTACCATATCTCCTAGTGGTTTAAATAGATTACGAACAATAGCATGATTATATGATTGTTTTACTGTCTTATATTTATAGCGAAATCTTACACAATCATAATTTACTTTAGCATCATATCCAATATTGGCCACATTTAATGCATAAAAGTCATTTGATTTTAAAACGTCTATTTTTCTTTCTTCCCCATTAATCAGACTTTTTATATCCATGAAATCATAGCCTTTTAGGGTTTTAAGAAAATCATTACAAGATCCAACAGGAACAATTGTCATTCTTGCATGAGGAAAACCAATAATACCATTAACAGCTTCAAAGCAAGTACCATCGCCTCCACATATGTAAAATGTCGTTTCTATCGGATTATCGCGTGCTTCATTTTCGATGCAATACTTTTTTATAGCAATGGTAGCATCATTTGGTCCTTCCGTTATATGAACCATATATGAATCGTTAGGATTATTTCCTTCATCAAATATTTTTTTAACTTTTTCTTCTATTGTTTCAGTTGAATCGTTTCTTCCCGCAATCGGATTTATTAAAAAATAGTGTATCATATTCATCATTCCTACCTATAAAATTTATTTCTACTTATTGTTGCTTCGATAATATTTTAATGCTAACATCTTGATTCTTTCTATATTTTCTTTATCTAATAAACTAAAATCAAATCGCCATTTCCAATTACATCCAACCGTTGAAGGAGTATTTATTCTAGAATTTTCATCTAAACCTAAATAGTCTTGGATTGGAATAATGGCAAGTTTAGCAAGCGATGCTAAAGCTGCTTCTACTAAAATGTGAGGAATTTCACTCATACGTGTAATATTAAAATATGTAAAAATTTGATCTAATTGAGCTTTAGTGATTGTTTTAATCCAACCATTTAAAGGGCAATTGTCATGTGTACCTGTATATACAATCGTATTTTCAATATAATTATGAGGTAAATAAGGGTTATCTTTATTACCATCAAAGGCAAACTCTAATATTCGCATTCCCGGAAAACCGGTTTTCTTAAGAAGACGATATACATCATCAGTCAAAAAACCTAAGTCTTCCATAATCATTTGAGGATTAGGTTCATATTTCAATAATTCTTCAAAAATATCATAACCAGGACCTTTAATCCATTTTCCTAGTTTGGCATCATTATTTGAAGTTGAAATAGCAAAATAAGTTTCAAACCCACGAAAATGATCAATGCGAAGTACATCAAACATTCTTAAAGAATGTCTGATACGTTTTACCCACCATTCATAGTGGTTTTCTTTCATCTTATCATAATCATAAAGTGGATTTCCCCATACTTGGCCATCACTGGAAAAAGCATCAGGAGGACATCCAGCGACCATTGATGGTTTATAGTCTTCATCTAAGACAAAATTTTGAGGATTTTGCCATACATCACTGCTATCATAAGAAACATAAATGGGCAAATCACCAATAATTTTTATTCCCTTTTGATTAGCATATGATTTTAGTTTAAACCATTGTCTAAAAAAGTAATATTGAATAAAGATGTGCATTTTTACATCTTTATCAATATTTTTAAGAATAGTTTTACTAACTGTGCCTTTTTTTACTTTTACAGGCCACTCATTAAAACTAGTTTCATTATAATATGTTTTTAAAGATCTAAATGTAGCGTACGGCTGAAGCCATTCTTTTTCTGCTTTCAAAAATGCATCAAATTCAAATGGTAATTTCTCATAAAAACGTGAACTAGCAAGATAATATAGGTTTAATCTTGTAATTTTTAATTCATCGTAGTTTACGTTATTTAATGGGCGAATTTGGCTATCTAGTTCTTCTTTAGTAATTAATCCATCATTATACAAATCTTCTAAGTCTAAATAATACTCTCCCCCCGCAAACGTGCTATAAGTTTGATACGGGGAATCACCAAACGTTGTTGGACCAAGAGGAAGGATTTGCCAATATGATTGTTTCATTTCCGTTAAATAATCAATAAACTGATATGCTTCCTTACCAAAACTTCCAATACCATACTTACCTGGTAAACTACTAATTGGCAAGAGGATTCCACATGAGCGCATAAAAATTCTCCTATAATAATTTTATATTCTTTTTGGTTAAATTATTTAGATATTCTTTATCCCACATTGATACTTGAACTTCACCAATATGAGCTTTTTCTAACATAAACATACATAGACGTGATTGACCAATACCGCCACCAATAGTTAGTGGATACTCATCATTTAAGATTGCCTGACAGTATTCATTATTAATCTTGTCTAATTCATTTTTTTGTCGCAATTGTTTTACAAGTGATACTTTATCTACTCTTATGCCCATAGAGGAAAGCTCAAAAGCTGACTTAATCACGTTATTCCATACTAAAATATCTCCATTTAGTTCCCAATCATCATAGTCAGCAGCACGTAAATCATGAGGCTGACCACTGTTTAAAACCTTACCTATTTGATAAATGAATACAGCTTGATATTGCTTGCATATTTGGTTTTCTCTTTCTTTTGGGGCTAATGTAGGATAAAGATTTTCTAAATCTTGACTACTGATAAAAAAGATTTTTTCAGGTAATTCCACCGAAAGAATAGGGAACTTCTTATTAACCAATTGTAACGTATCATAGATTGATTTATAGACTTTTCTTACTATTTTTTTTAAATACGTAATATTTCTTTCCGTATCTTTGAGGATTCTTTCCCAGTCCCATTGGTCCACATATAAAGAATGAATAGCATCTGGTTCTTCGTCACGTCTTATAGCATTCATATCAGTATATAATCCCGTTTCAGGAATAAACTGATATTTTTTTAGGGACATACGTTTCCATTTAGCAAGAGATTGAACAATCTCCATTTCATCTTTTAAGTAAAGACCTTGAAACTTGATTACACGCTCGGTTCCATTAAGATAATCATTTATTCCTGAAGATGATGAAACAAAAAGAGGAGCTGAAACTCTTGTTAGATTTAAGTTTCTAGATAAAATACGTTCAAATGTATCTTTTACATATTTAATGGCCATTTCTGTTTCAATTAATGATAACTTTGAATGATAGTTTTCGACTTTATTAAGATATTTCATTGTCATCCTCCTTGTCTACTATACATTTACATATTATATAATATTTTATAATGTTTTTGTTAAAATACACACATTAAATGAAAAAAGAAAATCTTGCTTGATTTTCTTTTTACATTTCTTCAATATAATATACGTAATCAAGTGTTTTTAGAGCAGCGATTATTTCCGCATGCGTTTTATATTTTTTAAGTTCTTTACTTGTAATGGAAATTGAAATTGAATATACGCTTAATCCTGAGTTAATATAGGCAGGATTAGTTTCAATATCATCAATCTTTAGTCCTAACTCTCTAATTGTGGCAACAAAGTTTTGTAAATAATTGGCATTTTTTAATTCAAGGTGAATCTCAAAATGGTTAGATCTATTTTTAAGATATATTTCAAGCAATGGGAAAATAGATAAGGTAAGTAAATAAGCCACAAAGCAAATTATTACAATTGTATAGTATCCAGTCCCAATTAATAATCCTAGAACACCGGCAGCCCAAAGTCCAATCGATGTTGTTAATCCTTTAATTTGACTTCTTGAACTATAAAGAATGGTATTAGCACTAATAATAGAAATACCAATTATTGCGGCAGCAGAAATAATACCAGCTATTTGAGAGTTTTCCGCAATTACACTTTCAATCAACATTATTATCGTAGAAGCAAGTGAAACCATAATAAAGGTTCTAAGACCGGCCGCATGACGTTTATTAGAACGTTCACATCCTATCACAGCTCCTAATATAATGGAAATAAATATTTTTAACAAACTGCTCCAAATATTTATTTCTGTAGACCATGAGCCAAGCAAATTTCCAATTGGATCATTAAATAATGTAAACATATTATTTTCCTTTCTATCTAATTATTTTCAGAATTATATCTCTTTGCTTAATTGGTTGCTTAGAAATAACATACGCATCAAGTACTTTGGCGATTGCTTGTTCGGTGTTAGTACCATTTGTATATATTTTTGCAATCACATCACCTTTTTCAAGTTTATCTCCAACTTTTTTCTTGACAACTACCCCTACACTATAATCGATTTTGTCTTCTTTGGTTAATCGTCCTGCTCCTAAAAGCATTGCGGCTTCACCGATTTTTAAAGCATCAATTTCCTCAACATAGCCTTGTTGTTCTTCTAAATACTTAAGTTCTATAATTTGATCAGAAACATCAAACAAGCTATAGTCATCAATGACGTTAGGATTGCCACCTTGATAGATTATCATTTTTCTTAGTTGTTCAAGCCCGCGTCCATCCTTAATAGCTTCTATTACCATTTGTTTGGCGCTGGTTTCATCGTTTGCAACCTTCGCAATCATTAAAATCTCAGCGGTTAAGGCAACACACAAATCCGTAAAATCTTTAGGTCCGTTACCTTTTAGGGTTTCAATTGCCTCTATTACTTCTAGACTATTACCTACACATTCACCAAGAGGTTGTGACATATCAGTTAGAGTTGCCACCGTATCACGTTGACTATTCTTACCGATTTTAACCATTGCTTCCGCAAGTATACTAGCATCTTCGACATTTTTCATGAAGGCTCCTTTGCCAACCTTTACATCTAAGACTATGTGGTCAGCCCCACTAGCAAGTTTTTTAGACATAATTGATGAAGCTATCAGTGGAACTGATTCAACTGTACCCGTCACATCACGTAATGCGTATAATAATTTATCCGCAGGTGTAATATTGGCAGATTGTCCAATAATTGCAAGGCCAATTTCATTTACTTGTTTGAAAAACTCATCACTTGTTAGTTCAATGCGAAAACCAGGAATTGATTCAAGCTTATCAAGCGTACCTCCTGTATGTCCTAACCCACGTCCACTCATTTTAGCCATTTTAACAGCGAATGCGGAAGCAAGAGGCGCAACTACTAAACTAGTTTTATCGCCAACACCACCAGTTGAATGTTTATCTACCTTTACTCCTTTTATTTTCGATAAATCAATTTGCTCACCACTATTTAACATAGTCATTGTCAAATTATATTGTTCTTCTTCGCTCATTCCCCTAAAAAAGATGGCCATTAATAAGGCACTAATTTGATAATCGGGAATTTGTTTATTTACATATCCATTTATTATGAAATCAATTTCTTCTTTAGATAAAGCATATCCATCTCTTTTTTTTATAATAATATCTATAGCTCTCATTTTATTCACCCCAATGTATTTTTATTATACCACATTTTTTACATTTTGGCAAACGTTATCACTAAATATCAATGAATCATAAGACAAATATCAAAAAAGAGTTTTGATTTTGAACTGATGTCTGTCAAGTAGACAGATAATAAAAATAAAAATTTATGCCGA
>JBJEEE010000017.1:0-17531 GCA_051872775.1 Bacilli bacterium | reverse complement strand
CACCCGTAGCTCCAACAAAAGCCACGACTTGTTTTGGTAGAATATGGAAAGAAACATCTTTTAAAATCCATTCATCGTCATTATATGCAAACCAAACGTTTTTAAATTCAATTTCTCCTTTAAAGTTATCAATTTCAATTGCATCTGGATCATCAACAAAATCAGGTTTTATATCAAGTAGATTATATAATCGTTCACATGAAGTAAATGCTTTTTGAAGTGAGTTTAATTGGTCCGCAAGATTTTGAATAGGATTGAAAAATTTACCTACTAAAGAGTAGAAAATTTGTATAACTCCAATCACTGATAAAGTCATAAAGGAACCCATTAGTGGACTACTTACAATGCCTTTACATACACAAAAATATGTTCCAAAACCAAACACACAAGCAAGGGCAACGTAATATATGAAAGTAATAAAAGGACGATATGTAGCAAAAATCTTAATATCCTTTTGTCTTGATTTCAAAATATTAGCATTTAACCGATCAAATTCGCCTGCTTTCTGTTTTTCTTGATTAAAGATTTGAGTTATTTTCATTCCTGATATGTTTTCATTAAGAAATGCATTCATAACCGAAAAACTATGCCTTACTTTACGATAATTTTCACGAGAAAACTTTCTAAAAATAATGGAACTAATGGCAATAATAGGCAAGAAAGCCATCAAAATAGAAGCAATACGATAATCAATTAAAAACATAACACAAATAACTCCAACAAGAGTAAGGACATTCTTAATTAATTGGACAATCGTATTTGTAAATAAATCACTTAATGCATTAGTATCGGAAACAACTCTTGTTACTAGTGAACCAACTGGAATATTATTAATCTGACTAATTGACATATTATCGATATGTTCAAAAACCATTAATCGTAAATCATAAATAATATTTTGCCCAATTTTTTGTAAGGACATTGTTGTAACATATAAGAATAATGAATTAGCTAAGTTTACAACTAAAGTAACAATACAAATGATATAGACTGGCGTCATATCCGCAGTTGTAATATTTCCATCTTTAAACTTTAATACTAATGTACCAAGAGAACTTGTTACATAACCTGGTAAAACTGATGCGGAAAGATCAACAAAAACCATAACTAACATTAAAACTAAAACAAAAATTAATTTTTTAAAGTAAGGCTTTATATATTTCCATGTTCTTTTGATAATTTCTTTATCAGAAATATGACGATCATTCTTTTCATATACATGTTCTGTTTTATGATCATCATGCTTAGGACTAACAGTAGTTTTAACCGTTTGTTTTTTTAGAGATTTTGAAATTATTATAATCTTATAAAGAACAAAAGAAAGAACAACTATAAACATAAGAATGAGGGGCATATAATATATTATTCTCATTTTACATTCCCTCCAATTCTTCTTCTAAAGTTTGGAGTTCAACCATTCTTGCATATGTCTTAGATTTTTCAAGACATTCATTATGCGTCCCAAAGGCTTCAACTTCACCATCATTTAAAACAATAATTTTGTCAAGTGCCATAACCGTTGAAACACGTGATGCGATTAAAATCGTGGTTTTTCCTTTACGATACTTTCGAATATTAGCAAGAATAGTTTCCTCTGTCTTTACATCAACTGCACTAACTGAATCATCTAAAACTAAAATCTTAGGATCTTTAACTATAGCTCTAGCAATAGAGATTCTTTGCTTTTGACCACCCGATAAAGATACACCTTTTTCACCAATCAAAGTATCGTATTTATTAGTAAACTCATTGATATTGCTGGCAACATCCGCAAACTTAGCTGCAGCTTCCACTTGGTCAGTCGGCATATTAGGATTTGAAAAAGCAATGTTAGCTTTTACAGTATCAGAATATAGAAAATTATCTTGTGGACAATATCCAATACAATCTCGTACCATTTTAATTGGCAAATGCATTATGTCATGTCCATCAATAAATAAAGTATTTTCATGAACATTATATAATCTAAATAACATATTTACTAATGTAGATTTACCACAACCAATTTTACCAACAATTCCAATCGTCTCACCTTGTTTAATTGAAAGATTAATATTTTTTAAAATTAGGTTATCAGGATCATCAGGATAGGCAAAATTAAAATTCTTAAACGTGATTTCTCCTTTAATTTCTTGAGGTATAACAACTTCATTATCCACAATTTCAACTTCTTCATCAAGTAAACTTGAAATACGACGCATTGAAGTTCTAGCTCTAGCAATAGTATTAATAGTTCCTGCTAAAGCAAAGATAGGCCATATTAGCGTATCAGCGAGTCCAATAAAGGTTACAAGTTGACCTAATGAAATGCCAGATAAACCAACTGATTGAATATTTAAATATACGAGATAACTACCACCTAGTAAAATGATGCCAAAAACTAAATAGATTAATGCATCAAACACTACATCTAAAATACAACTAGTACGAGCAAAAGAAATATTTGCATCTTTATTCTTTTTAGCTTGAACAGCAAATTGACGCAATTCTTTTTTCTCTTTCACAAAAGCTTTAATGACTCTAATACCAGTAAAATTTTCCTGTGCAAAATCACTTAAATCTTCAAAGGCTTTTTGTCTTTTTTCATATTTTGCTTCCATTAAACGATCAACAAAAAAGGCACAAAAACCAAGTCCGAATAATGGAATCAATAAAATTAAGGTTAAAACCGGTTCTAATTGCAACATTTTAATCAATGATATAGCTAACAAGAAAATACCATCAACTAATTGAACGATCCCAAAACCAAAGGCTTCTTCTAATGTTTCAAGGTCATTGCTGAAATAAGAAAGAATAGCACCAGTTTTATTTACTTTTAAATAACGTTGTGATAACATTTCACATTTAATAAACATATCTCTACGTAAATCGGCTTGAATTCTAATTGATTCACCAAAAATACAGATACGCCAAAGGAAACGACCAAACAACATTCCAAGGCCAATTAAGGCAATATATAAGATATTTTCAATTAAGTAGTTCCATGATCCATCTTTAATGACGCCATTATTGACGCCATCAACAATATTACCAATAATCTGTGGAACAAAAACTTGAATATAATCAACAAAAATAAGGGTTAAGATTCCAAAAAAGAAATACCAGAAATATTTTTTGTAAAACTTATTAACATGTTTTCCAAAAACCATTTGTACCACTTCCTTTTGAATTTATTTATAAATATTAAGATAAATTATTTTTTATTTACATGAAATCGTTATTTTATTTACTTTAATCGATGGGGATGCTACCGAATCAATTTTATCTAAATCATTGCCAATTTCGCTAACATCGTTCATCATGTCATAAAAATTACCTGAAACTACTAATAGAGTAACTGGTCGATTCTTTTTCCCATCTTTAATAACAAAACCAGATGCAAGCAAATTAAAGTCACCAGAAATAGCATTAACGCCTGCATGTAAACCAGATACATCTGTTATTAAAACACCATCTTGAACCGAGGCTATCATATCATCTAATGATTTGTCGCCAGGAACTAAATATAAATTAGATGGGTTTGTTGATACAGATGAAGAGATTGAACTTTTAAATCCATTACCAGTTGATGAAGTATTGAAGGCATGGGCTGTTTTTAAATTATGTAAAAAGCCTTTAAAAACACCATTTTCAACAATATTCTTAGTATAACAAGGTGTTCCCTCATCATCGAATGGATATTTAATCAATCCTTTAGCATTAAAAGGATCGTCAATAATCGTTATGTTATTACCCATAATCTTTGTGTCAATTTTATCAACTAAAGGTGTAAGTTTTCTAATCGCACTTTCCCCCGCAAAAATTGGAGTAAATGCTTGTAAAAGACTTGAAGCAGCATTATGATTAAAGATAACTTCATATGAACCTGTCTCAAGACTACCAGCACCTAAACTAGCTAAAGCTTCTTCCGTTGCTTCTTTAACTAAATGTTCGCAATTAATATCTTTAAAATTAATCGAAAAGTCAATACCATAATTTACTTTGGTTTCATTTCCATCACTTGCAACTGCCCCAAGGAAAGTAACAATATATGAAGAACTTCTTTCTAGATTTAATCCTTTAGAGTTGATAATTTGTGTCTTAATCGAAATTTCATTATAAGAACATTCTCCAATTTTGACGATGCGTTGATCTACGGCCAAAGCATCATTACAAATTTTAACTAATTTTTCTATTTTTTCATTTAAGGTAACATCTTTATAGTCAGATACATTTTCTTCTACTTGTGGATAAACGAGACCTGAACTTGTAATGTACTCTGATTCGGTTGCGGTAATAGATGAAGCATTAGCAATTAATTGATTTAATAATGTTTTGATACTTTCTTCTTCTAGACTTTCCGTATACGCATAAGCCATTTTATCATTGTACTTACCACGAATCGAAATACCAAAAGTATCACTTACGTTATACTTTGATAACTTTTGATCAAATAATTCAATTGAGTTTTCTTCATTTGTTTGAATATATAATTCAATTTCACTTAGTCCAAGTTCTAAACCTAATTTAATTATTTCTTCATAATTCATCATTTTGTACTTCCTCCTTTTCCACCAACTGTCATGTGAGAAACCTTAATAGTAGGCTGACCAACATTAGTAGGGATTGATCCACTAACCGATCCGCACATACCATGAGCACAACTTAAGTTGTCAGCAATCATTTCAATATTCATTAAGACTTCTGGTCCTGAACCAACAAGGGTAGCACCACGAACCGGTTTAGTAATCTTACCATCTTCAATTAAATAACCAACGTTAACCGCAAAATTAAACTCGCCAGTAGCAGGTTGAACCGATCCACCACCCATTTTTTTCGCAAAGAAACCATATTTAACACTTTTGATAATTTCATCAAAAGTTGAATTTCCATTCAAGAAATAAGTATTTGTCATTCTAGATGTTGTTGTATGACGATATGATTCACGACGAGATGATCCCGTAATTGGATGATTCATCGTTTTACTATTTTTCTTATCAACTAAATATGATTTCAAAATACCATTTTCAATTAAAACATTACATCTAGATGGAGTACCTTCATCATCGACATTGATAGATCCCCAAGCATTAAGATTTGTACCATCATCTACGGCATTAACGATAGGACTTGCGATTTGTTGTCCTAGTTTATTACAAAAAACGGATAAACCTTTCGCAACTGATGTTGCTTCTAATCCATGAACACAAGCTTCATGTAAGATAACGCCGCCAAAGCCATTATGAATAACAACAGGGATATCGCCACCACACATTTCTTCGGCATGTAACATTTCGACCGCATCATGGGCAGCTTCTTGTCCCATAGCGTATGGATCGCATTCATCAAACATTTCCATTCCTTGATTACGTCCAAATTGAACACTACCATTTTGCATTGACGTGCCATCACTTGCCACCGCAATAACCACTAAACGGGTTTGAGCTCTTGTATCGCTTTGCCAAGTTGAGTCACTGGCAAAAACAAAAATATCTTGAAGTTTCTTCGTAATTCTAGCAACAACTTGACATATTTCATCGCTATATTCCTTAGCTCCAGCGGTTGCTTTCGAAAGTAGAGCAATTTCTTGTTCATTCGATGTTCCCGAATACTTAAGAGGATTTACAACCTTTGTTACTTCTTTTTCAACAAAAGGAAGTACTACTTGATGTGCTTCACCGGAAAAACTTTTTGAAAGCATAATAGCCGCCTTTTTTAAATTTTGAGGTGAACAATCTGTAATACTTGCATTAACCTCAATATCATCTTTAATTATACGTAGTGCAGCTCCACATACTTGTGAAACACTAGCATTCGATAATTTTCCTGATACCATTTCATAATTTTCATTTGTTGTTCTTTCCATAAACACTTCAGCAAAATCACCACCTGATGATAAGGCAAGTTCTAAGATTTCTTTTGCTAAATCAACCGAAATATTAAAATCATTTTTCATCTCTATTCACCTCTTTTGAAATTATATGGGACAATTATACCACAATTGTACAAAAAATCAAAAAGAAAAGACTTACAAAGCCTTTTCTTTCATTAAATTTAGGTTATTTTAAAACATCTAATAAATCTTCATTAATGCCATTTTGCATAATATCCCTAACAAGTTTATTTTCTTGAGCTTTATCAATCGGTTTATTAGCCATCTTTGATACATCTTTTATTACTTTTCGAATACTTGTTTCATCTGATAAATCCATAGTTCTTACCCTTTCGACTAAGGAAAATAGTTCATCTGGTGAAATATTGTTTTCTGATATAAAACTCATTACTTTATTGATATTCATAAAATCACCTCATTTTAATTATATGAAGTAATCTTTAAATAATGATTTTTTATTTATTCTTACATAATTATTAATAACCTAGATTATCAATATAGCAAAAAAATGCACAAAAGTGCATTTTTAGTTTTCTTCTTTTAAAGCTCTTTTAAATAAATCATGAACAGCATCTTTTACTGGTTTTTTATGATATATTACATTGTAAACTTCATTAATAATAGGAGTATCGAGATTATATTTTATCGCAAGTTCATGTACCGCTAGTGCAGTACGAGCACCTTCGACCGTCATTGGCATCGAAGCGATTGTTTCATCAAGACTTTTACCACTTGCTAGCTTAACCCCAGCTTGAAAATTACGTGAATGATGGGATGTAGTTGTAACAACTAAATCACCAATTCCCGTTAACCCATATAAGGTTTCTTCTTTTCCTCCAAGTAATGTGACAATTCGTCGCATTTCTACTAAAGCTCTTGAAATTAATCCAGCTCTTGCATTATCACCATACCCCATTCCTTCAAGCAATCCTGAGGCAATGGCATAAACATTTTTAATTGAACCACAAAGTTCAGATCCAATCAAATCATTACCTGTATAAACTCTAAAGTTTTGATGATTACTAAAAAGGTGTTGAATGAAAGATGCATCTGAGGAATTTTCACTAACCGAACAGATGGTAGTAGGTAAATTAATGATTACTTCCTCCGCATGGGATGGACCAGTTAAGGCCACAAATCCTTTTAAAAATGAAGAAGGAATAATTTCAGATACAATTTCCGATACTCTTTTGAAAGTATTAGGTTCTAATCCTTTACTAGTATTTACAAATAATTTGGGCTCAGTTATTTGTTCACTTATTCTTTCAAGTACCCCTCTAATTACTTTAGTAGGTACCGATAAGACAATAATAGAACTATGACTTGTAGCAAGTTGTAAATCAGTGGTAGCCATAATATCTTCATTTAAAGTTGCATTAGGAACAAGGGAATTACAGTGTAAAGTATTAATTTCATCAACGGTATGTTGATTTATATCATAAAGAATGACGGAATGATGATTGTTAGAAAGTACATTTGCTAAAGCACAACCCCAACTTCCAGCTCCAATAATTGTCACATTCATTATTCTTCACGCTTTCTAAGAATAAATTGAATAGGCGTGCCATCTAAAATGAAAGCCTCTCTAATTTTATTCTCTAAATAACGTTGATAAGAAAAATGCATATAATTAGGATCATTAACAAATAAAACGAAGGTAGGTGGAGTGGTACCACTTTGAGTTGCATAACTAACTCGTAAACGATCACCATTAAATATAGGTGCAAGATTAGCAATCGTTGCATCTAAAATAACATCATTTAAAATGCTAGTTTGAATACGTCGATGATAGTTTTCGTATACTTCTTTAATAAGATCAAATAAAGTATGTATTCTTTCATTTTTTAATGCGGACACAAAAGCAATTGGCGCATAACTTAAGAAGACAAAGTTTTTTCTTATTTTTTCAGTATATTCATTCATGGATTTTTCATCTTTTTTGACTGCATCCCATTTATTTACTACAATAATTACTGCTTTCTTTTGATCAATCGGAAGACCTGCAATGCGTTTATCTTGTTCTTCGACTTCTTTTGTACCATCAAGAACGACAATAACAATTTCCGATCTTTCGATTGCTTTCATAGCTCTTAAGACACTATATTTTTCTGCATTCTCATAAATTTTACCTTGTTTACGAATACCCGCAGTATCAATAACAACATAGTTTTGACCATCACGAACAAATGGAGTATCGATAGCATCGCGAGTTGTACCAGGAATATCGCTAACTATTACCCTTTCTGTTCCTAAGATAGCATTAGTTAGAGAGCTTTTACCAACATTAGGTTGGCCAATAAAACAAAACTCAATAGTATTATCATAATGTTTTAGCTTTTTCTCTGGCAAATTGTTGACAATAAAATCAAGTAAATCACCAATACCAATACCATGAAGAGCACTAATAGGAAAGACCATATCAACGCCGAGATTATAAAATTCATAAACATTATCCATAAATTTCAAATCATCAATCTTGTTTGCGGCAACGATGATAGGTTTTTTAGAACGATGTAAAATATTAATTACATCTTCATCTTCCTTTGTAACCCCAACTCGGCCATCGACAACAAGTACAATCATATCAGATTCATCAATTGCAAGCTCAGCTTGAGCTCTAATCTCTTCCATAAATGGAACATTGGAAAGTTCAATTCCACCAGTATCAATTAAATCAAATTGTTGATCAAGCCATTCACATCTAGCATATAGACGATCACGGGTAATACCGCTAGCATCATCAGTTATAGCTAATTTTTGGCCAGCCAAACGATTAAATATACTTGACTTTCCAACATTAGGACGACCAACAATTGCTACGGTACCACGTCTCATTACTTATCTTCCTCTTCGTCAAATAAATTCATCTTGCCGATTAATTCACCTAATGTTGCGGCAGGAGTTTCTTTTTCTTGTTCTTTGTAGTATTTGTCATATTCAGCACGTTCTTTTGCAAGTTCTAATGCTTTAGCACTTACGACTAATTTAGCACGAGATGGATCTACATCAATAACACATACTTCAACTTCAGTACCAACTGGGAATACTTCATCAACTTTTTGAATACGACGAGTTGCAGTAACTTCATTGATTGGCATAAATCCTGTAACATTTAAATAATTTACTTTCGCACCGCGTTCAACAATTTCCGCAATACTAACTTTTATCGTATCGCCTTTTCTAACTTTGATTGAACCCCAAGTATTTTCAACAGTAGCACGATGAGATAAGCTTACACGTTTTTTAGCATCGTCAATGCTTAAAACTTTAACCGTAATCTTATCGCCTTCATTATATTTACCATCAAGTTTTTCATTAACTAACCAAGAATATTCACTTTTTGGCATTAATCCAGAATATTCATCCGTTAATTTAATTAATAAACCTGCATCAATAACTTTTGCAACCACACCTTCAAAAACATCACCTTCATGATATTTTTCTTTTAAAATTTCCCAAGGATGAGGAGTAAGTTGACGAACAGAAAGACCAATACGATCTTTTTCCATCTTGATTACTTTTACTGTTACTTTATCATTTACTTTATAAACATCATTAGCGTTTCTTACTAATTTATGACTAATTTCTGATACATGAAGTAATCCAGAAACTTGGCCAAGACTTACGATTGCACCATAAGGTAATACATCGACAACAACACCTTCAAGAATATCACCTTCATGAATTTTACTTAAGGCTTCTTCTTTTTGTAAACGTGCTTGTTTCTTTAAAGCTAAATGATTAGATACTTGTACTTGCATACGATCTTTGTTAACAAAAGTAACAATAACATCTAAATGTTGACCAACCATCTTATGTAATGCTTCAACAGATAAATCAACATTGCGAATAGGCATAAATACTTTTAAGTCATGATAAACAAGATCGGCACCAGCATTTGTTACTTTAACTATTTTTGCAGAAATGATTTCATCTTTTTCTTTTAGTTCTTCAAAAATCGAAAGTTTTTCTTTTTCTGCCTCTAATTTTGTGGATAAAATATATAGTGGTTCCCCTGTTTTACGATCTTTTGCAATTTGTTTAACTTGGGCTTCAAATTCTTGACCTTCGTTATAACTATCTCTTAATTTTTGACCTTCTGAATAATTAAGTAAGTCATTAGAGTAGATAACCGCCTTTTCGCCTTCCTCTAATTCTAGATAAATCGCATCTTTAGTAACATTAATAATGCGTCCTTTAACTGTTTGAAATTCTGTAATTCTTTCTTTGCTCATAGTTTTAAAGCCCCTTTCATTAACTAATAAAATAATTTCATTTACAACTTCATCAATTGTCATATTTGATGAGTCAATCACAATTGCATCATCAGCTTTCTTTAATGGACTAATCTTACGGGTTGAATCTTTAAAATCACGTACCTCAATTTCTTTGATTGTTTCCTCTAAAGAAAGTGATAAGCCTTTTTCAAGTCGTTCTAACATTCTACGTTTAGCTCGACATTCAACGGTAGCATCTAAATATATTTTTAAATCAGCATTTGGAAGAACAACGGTACCAATATCTCTACCATCCATTATCACATTTTTAGCATCACTAATCTTACGTTGATAGTCAACTAAAAAAGATCTTACGACACCAATTTTTGATGGAGTTGAAACTTGATTAGTAACTTCAACCGAACGAATAGCTTCCGTTACATCTTCTCCATCAAGAATAACATGACCATTCATGATATCTAAAGATGTAGAATCTAAAAAACCATAAGCATTTTCATCTTCCATATCAATGCCAAGACGAAGTGCTTTAAGTGTTACTGCTCGATACATTGCGCCTGTGTCAATGTATTCAAAATGTAATTTTTCCGCAACAATTTTGGAAATAGTAGATTTACCGGCCCCAGCTGGACCATCAATTGCAATTTTAAACATATCTATATACCTCAACTCAAGTATTATATCATAATAAATTTTTATTTTCAACTAAAAAAATCAAATATCTTTTTTAAAAAATGTGCTTAATTTTCTTTGGGACATTTTGCAAAGTTATTGACATTTATTAGATGTATATTCATATTCTTTTATAATATTATTATTATTCCTTACTTGTTTTAACATTTTGATGTTTTCGTCATAAATGTATTCTAAAATATCACCATTTGGTCTTATCTCTTTTTTGATTTGGTTATAATTATCATATTCATACTGTACGATACTAGTTGGTAGCAATACTTTCTCTAAATTACTTGCACTTTTGATACGATTTCCATTTTTTATAAATTATTTTACGTTTTTAATCTTTATATGAAAGGTTGATTAAGTCTTTTATATGAATTTTTAATTAGTAATTTAAATTAAACTTTCATTATCACAAAATGACTATTTGTTATTCACAAGTATTATGGGGAAGAACCTTAAATTTTGACAAAATTTAGTGTTTTAGACCAAAATCTTAAAATTTAGTAAAAAAAGGTGAAAAGAATAGAAACAACTTTAATACATATCAAAATGTAAATAAGTATTGCATAAAAGAAGATTTTGTGCTTTAAGAAGCATACACTTTATTAAAAAATTGAATATAGTATCAATGTAATATAAATTTTAAGTGCAATAGAAAAGATATCTAGCAAATGTGAGAAAGTATATAAAACATAATAAATTAAAATATATTTTTAAAAAAAACTTCAAATAGCTTCTTGTAAACCTAACTATTTGAAGTTTAATTTTTAATTATTTATATCATCATCATTACGACAAATTACAAGATCAAGTGGTTTACCTGATGATGGGGTAACCATCTTCATACCATTATCCGCAATCGCTTTTCGTAAAATTGTGTAGTCAATCGATACAAATTCTTTCTCACAACGAATATAACTTGCTAAATTAGAATTTGCATTGACATTATGAATAACATCAAGGGCTAGTCCTTCATGCATATTTGAACGTACCACTTTGAGATACATTTTACCAACATGATTTTTCTTTCCCTTATTTATCTCATCAACTTTAAAACGTTTAATATTACCACGATTAGTAAGAAGTAAGACAATATCTTTTTCATTAACATACTTTGCGCCTACGACATAGTCATTAGGACGACTCTTTAGTTCAATGGCTTTAACCCCATATGATGCAACTTCCATAACACTAACTTCGCTAGCATCATAACGGTTCATAAATCCATCTTTAGTCGCTATTACAATCTCAAGATTATCGCCACCACCAATATCAGCACTAACTACTTCATCTCCATCACGCAATTTAGTAGCTTGTAATACTTTAGAATATCGATTAACTTTAAGACTAGCAAGCGGAATACGTTTAATCAAACCAAGTTTAGTAACAATTAAAGCAAACTTGTTTTCATCAAAATTTCTAACCGGATATGAGAATAAGATGCGTTCATTAGGATCCATACTAATTAAAGTACTAACATGATAACCTAAATCTTTGTGTTTACAATCAGGAATCTTATGAATTGGTAAATATACATAGTTACCTAAGTTTGTAAATTGGATTAAAATATCAGTTGTAGTTACATTATAAATATCGGAGATGATATCACCATCTTTAAGTTTAGTTGGTTCAGTAGTAGATGCAAAGGCTTTTTTACTTAAGCGTTTCAAATAACCATCATGCGTGATAATTAAAATCACATCTTCACTTGCTATAATTTCTTCCGTTTTAACAACAAGTTCTTCTACTTCATCTTCAATACTTGTCTTACGAGGAATATCGATAATATTCTTAGTTTCATTCATTTCCTTAATGATTTCTTTAACTAAGGCTTTATCACTATTTAGAATTTTATTTAGTTTAACAACTAAGTTTTCTAAATCATTACGTTCTTGTTTCAATGCAAAAATATCAGTATTCGTTAAACGATACAATTGCAACATCACAATAGCTTCAGCTTGTAATTCAGAAAAACCATATTTAGAAATAATGTTTTCTTTTGCATCAGTTTTATTCTTAGAACTTCTAATGGTAGCAATTACAGAATCTAAGATTGATACCATCGCAATTAAGCCATCAACAACTTCTAAGCGACGATTAGCTCTTAGCAAGTCAAAATTACAACGATTAGTCATTACTTCCTTTTGATGAGCAATATATGAATCTAGGATATCAATTATACCCATTTGCATAGGTCTACCATAACTGATTACAACCATGTTATAATTGTATGAAATTTGTAAATCACTATATTTAAATAACACTTGAAGAATTGTTTCAGGATTAACATCTTTTCGTACATCGATAACAATACGTAAACCTTGGCGGTCCGTTTCATCACGGATTACTTTTACCCCATCCACATTCTTTTGTTCAACAACATCGCTCATTTTTTTCAATAAAACTGATTTATTTACATCATAAGGTATTTCCGTTATAATAATACGATTATCACCTTTATATGTTGTAATCTCGGTTTTAGCTTTGATGATTACTTTACCTCGTCCCGTCGCATAGGCACTTTTTAAGCCTTCATAACCATGTACAATTCCCCCGGTAGGAAAATCAGGGCCTTTAACAATTTGTAAAATATCATCAAGGGTACAATTTGGATTAGTTAGACGAAGAATACACGCATCTAAGATTTCACCAGGATTGTGAGGAGGTATCTCAGTAGCATAACCAGCCGAAATACCATTGGCACCGTTAATTAAAACGTTAGGAAATTTCGCAGGTAAGACTATTGGTTCTAATTCTTCATCATCAAAGTTAGGCATAAATCCTACGGTTTTTTTATTTAAATCTTGCAAAAGTAATTCTGCATATTTACTTAAGCGTGCTTCGGTATAACGCATGGCAGCAGCGGGGTCACCGTCGATACTACCATTATTTCCGTGCATATCAATTAAAGGTAAATATATTTTAAAGTCTTGGCTCATACGAACGAGGGCATCATATACAGCCGTATCACCATGAGGATGATACTTACCAATAACATCACCTACAATACGTGCACTTTTTTTATGAGGTTTATTATTAAACAAGCCAAGTTTATACATAGCGAATAAAATACGACGTTGAACCGGTTTTAAACCATCACGAACATCAGGTAAGGCTCGATCTTGTATAATATATTTAGAATAACGACCAAAGCGATCACCCATTATATTTTCAAAATTTTCTTTTAAGACTGTTTCAGTCGCAAAACGATTAATTTTACTTGTTATATTTTGTTTACTCATCTAAATCAGTCTCCTCTTCTTCTAAGGTGAAATTACTATCATCATAATCAAAGACAACATTTTGTTCAATCCATTCACGACGTGGTTCAACATCATCGCCCATTAAGACATTCATTCGTGATTCAGCTTCATCAAGTTCACCAATATTGACTTGAATTAATGTACGATGAGCAGGATCCATAGTCGTATCCCATAATTGTTCAGCATTCATTTCACCAAGTCCTTTATAACGTTGAATGGATACATTTTTTTGATTTCCAATCTTATCCCTTAATTCTTCATCAGTCCATGCATATTGCACATTATTCTTGATAGTAATTTTATATAGTGGTGGCGTAGCGATATAGACATATCCGTTTTCAATTAGGGGACGCATATATCTAAAGAAGAAAGTTAGTAATAATGTTTGAATATGGGCACCATCGGTATCCGCATCTGTCATAATAATAACACGACGATAATTTGATTTAGTGATGTCGAAATCCTTACCGAATCCAGCTCCTATCGCGTTAATAATTGAAACAATTTCTTCATTTTTAAGTACTTCTTCGATACGAGCTTTAGCAGTATTTAAGACTTTACCACGTAATGGTAAAATCGCTTGGAAAGTACGATCACGCCCACTCTTAGCTGAACCACCTGCAGAGTCACCTTCGACTAAAAATAACTCATTAATGCGAGGGTCTTTTTCTTGTGGAGGAGTAAGTTTACCGATTAGATTGGCTGGTTTAGATATTTTCTTTGATACTTGACGATAATCATCTAAAGCTTTTCGTGCTGCTTCTTGAGCTTTAACCGCTCTAATTGCATTATTAACTAGAGTATTAGATATTTGACCGTTTTCCGCAAGGAATGATTTAAATTGTTCATAGACAATTTGCTCAACCGCAGGTTTTCCTTCTGGAGTTCCTAGTTTATTCTTTGTTTGTCCTTCAAATTGTAATAAATCTTCAGGAATACGAATAGAAATTATCGCCGTTAAACCTTGTCTAATTAAAGAACCTTCGATATTTACATCACGGTCTTTTAAAGCACCTATCATTCTTGCATGTTCATTAAATGCTCTAGTTAAGGCCGTTTTAAATCCTACTTCATGAGTACCACCATCTCTAGTACGAATATTGTTAACGAATGATAGAATGTTTTCACCATAAAACTCACTACAATAAACAATCGAAACTTCAACCAAGATACCAAAGGCCGTACCAGTGAAAAAGGCAGGTTGATGAATAGCCTTTTTTCCTTCAATTAAAGATTTAATAAATTCAACAATTCCGTTTTCATAATGGAAAACATCACTTTTTCCTGTACGTAAATCATTAAGTTCAATTTTTAAACCTTTAATAAGAAAAGCAGATTCCTTCAAACGATTAGCAATAGTCTTATAATCAAAAATGGTTGAAGAGAAAATCTTTGGATCAGGTTTAAAATGTATAGTTGAACCTGTACGACGAGTTTCTCCTAAATTTTTAGGTTTTTCAATAATCTTGCCACCATTACGATATGTCTGATTATAAATTTTACCATCACGATAAATAGTAACGGTCAACCATTCACTTAATGCATTAACAACACTAGAACCAACACCATGTAATCCACCTGATACTTTATATCCACCATTAGCATCAAACTTACCACCAGAATGAAGTGTATTAAAAATTACTTGGGGAGTTGGCAATTTTTCGGTTTTATGCATACCAGTAGGAATACCACGACCATTATCAATTACTTCTACACTATTATCAGGGTGAATATTAACAATTATTTTAGTACCATATCCTGATAATGCTTCATCAATTGCGTTATCGACAATTTCCCAAACAAGATGGTGAAGTCCACGGGAATCGGTAGACCCAATGTACATACCAGGTCTTTTACGTACAGCTTCTAATCCTTGTAAAACCTGAATAGAACTCTCATCATAGACATTTGTTTTATTTGTATTGGCCATAATTCTCACCCTTTCACTATTATTAATCTTAGTATACCATATTTCATTTTATTTTGCAAGTAAAATAATCTAAAAAATGTATTATTTACTTATACTTTTTAATAATATATTAATTCGACAAAAAGCGAGTATTTTTTTAAATGAGTAAAAAACTTGATTAATTAAATAAAAAAAATGTATAATTAATACAAACATTAGGAGGATAAATATGGGAATAATCGTGCCAATCTTATTGCTAATTTTTTCATATCTTTTAGGTTCAATCCCATGGGCTTTAATTATCAGTAAATTGTTTGCGGGGATCGATATTAGGGACTATGGTAGCAAAAATATGGGTGCAACCAACGTCCTACGCGTACTTGGATTTAAATATGGCATTGCTGTTTTTATCTTAGACGCCCTAAAAGCAAGCATTGTTATTTTCTTATTTACTTTTGGTCTATTAGACTATGAATTAGATTGGATGATTTTAAAAATACATCCGTTAATTTATGGCGTTATGGCCCTTATTGGACACTTATTTCCAGTTTTTGCAAACTTTAAAGGTGGAAAAGGCGTATCATGTTGTGCCGGAATCGTCCTTGCATATAATCCAATTGTTTTTTTAGGAGCATTTACGGCTTTTTGTATCGTTTTTGCCATCAAACGTTACATCTCATTAAGTTCATTGACAGCAGGTTTAGTCGGATTTGCGATGTCATTTATTCCAATTAAAGGAACAATTGATTATGTTTTTGTTATTGTAATGGCAATTGCCTTTATATTCTTAATTATTCGCCATATTCCTAACATAAAACGTTTAATGAATCACACCGAACCTAAGACAATTATATTTAAAAATAAACAGAACAAAGAAAATACATAAATGTAAAAAGAGGTAGTTATCTTCATAACTACCTCTTTGTAGTTATCATCATAACTACCTCTTTAATAACTATAGTAAATACTTAGTCTACTATTTGTATTGATTCATACGATTAATAACTCGATTAATGTCTCTTTCTGATGGTTTACGTCCCATTTCCAAAAACATTGCACGAATCATATCTTTATTAATTGGTGGATTTTTTTCCATTTGTTTAGTAAACACACTTCTAATAACAAAGAAGCCAATAATAAATCCAACAATTAAACATACAATTCCAAGTATTAATAACCAGTACCAAGCAACCATACATAATCTCCTTTTTATTTTTCTACACTATAAGTATATCAAAATTAATGTTTTTGTGCAAGTCAAATGAATGTTTTATATTGTTTTATTCTTGCATTATTTTTTTATTTGTACTATAATATTGATACATAAAATATTATATGGAGGAACAAATTATGCCAAGAAAAATTACAGATGTTTGTGTTGCATGTGGCACTTGTGCTGGTGAATGCCCTGTTGGTTGCATTTCTGAAGGCGATATCTATGTAATTGATGCTAGTCAATGCATCGATTGTGGTGCTTGCCAAGATGCATGCCCTACTGGAGCAATTGTTGAAGAATAATTGAACCAATAAGCAAAAAAAGGATTGAAAAATCCTTTTTTTTATTTTAAATT
>JBJEEE010000016.1:0-4313 GCA_051872775.1 Bacilli bacterium | reverse complement strand
ATCTTTTTAGTCTTCTTTCCACATCTTCTTTCGCATCATGACGATTTAACATTCTTATTCTTAAGACTTCTTTTGAACACTTTAAATAAACTATCGTAATTAAATCACGTGCTTTTTCTAAATAATGTTTAAGTCCATTTGGTTCTAAGATAACAACTTTATTTTCCGATAGCTCACTTCTAGGAGTTCCATAATAGTTTCCATTGTAGTTGACATACTCAATAAAGAAGTTTTCATCTATTTTCTTTATAAATTCGTCTTTAGTAATAAAATGATAGTCTTTACCTTCTACTTCATTCACTCTTTTCGATCTTGATGTGTATGTTACCAGTTTTTCCATGCCATATTGTTTAATCAATTGTTGAACGATTTGTGTTTTACCACATGCACTAGGACCTACAAGAACTAGCATATCTTATCTCCTTTTATTTTAATGTTTTCTTCATGATAGCAAATGATTGAATAATTTTAAAGCCAGCTCCCATGTAAATATAACGAGCATGATTAGTTAAGCCCGTATAAAACGTCATAAATTTTGCGCCATTAAGTTTAGAATGATAAGCAAGAAGTGAGAATAAAGCTTTGCCAAGACCATTTCCTCTAACTGATTCTAAAATAGCAATTCCATCAAAATGACCTCTTCCACTTGCTTCATTCCACATTGCGCCCGTCCAACCTTTAACTTTACCATCTTGGACTACAACTAAAAAAGGATAAGGTTTTTCAAGAGCGAGATTTTCTTTGATTACTTTTTCAAAATCATAAATATTTAATTCTCTACAAAATTCTTCAACTCCTGAATGTTTGTTAGGATCATATAATTCAATCGTGATTCCTTGTTTTGCATTTTCTTTTAAGATTTCATCAATTTTTTCAGATATTTCATAATCACTTAAGTTTAAATGAAAAGCATCTTGAAAACCAGTAGCTTCATAACGATGATGTAATAAGAAGAAATATTGATCACTATTTACAGGAATACCAGGAGCACAAGGATGATCATGTTTATCTGTATTTGGAATATACCAAGCATAACAAGATGGTAAATATCCATACGCAAAAACTGTCATACGACCGTTTTTTCTAAAATAGTTTTCTAAAAATTCAAGTATAGCATTTCCTACCCCATGTTTACGATATTCAGGTCTAACGATAATTGCATTGATAGCACCTGTAGTTTCATTTTTTAAGATACCTATTCCCATTCCAATAAGTTGATTGTCATTATAAACTAAACCAACCCCGTCAAAACTAAATCCAGGTATCCCCTCTAATTTTTGTAGATATTCTTCTTGTTCAATTGGTTTATAAAATCCATCAACTGTAACTGTACTATTCCATAACTCATTCATTTCTTTAATCTTACTGATATCTGCCTTTACTACGTTCCACATAATAATACCTCCTCAAACAGATAGTAATGTAAATTCATATTTATTATACCATATTTTATAAAGTAAATCTCTTTTTTTAATAAAAAACTATAAATTATTGTATTAAAAATATTTATTAAATTTATTTATCTTAATTTTATAATTATAATGACAATATCCTCATATAAGTGGCATATTATCAAAAATACTCCATCATCTTTAGTACTAATAATTGATTGATTAGTTGACATCATAGCTTAAAGGAACAATACAACTAGATAAAACCTAATCAAAAGAAGTTTTCGCAAAAAAATACTAAATCATATAAAAATACTCACCTTTTATCTATTTAAAAGTGAGTATTCTTTTTATATTATGCTAATGCTTTAATTAAAGCATCACATTCAAAATTTTGTGTATGATATGAAGTAACTAAACGAATAATTTGATAATCTTCATCTTCTTGCCAAATTTCAAATATGAAATTTTTAGCTAACTTTTGAACTATTTCTTTTTTTACTTTAATAAATATCTGATTAGTATGATTTGGGAATACTTCGGTAATATTTTTCTTTTGTAATTCAAATCTTAAGTATTCAGCTTGATTGTTAGCATGTTTGGCTAAACTTAAGTAGAAATCATCTTCTAAATATTTATTGAATAAGTAAGCAAGGACAAATGTTTTAGAGAAAACCCCACCTTTACTTTTTAGATGATATCTGAAGGATTCGTTTATTTCTCTATTTTTGATGATGAGCATTTCTCCATATGGAAGTCCGTTTTTAGTTCCTCCTAGATAATACGCATCTGTAAGTTCCGTTATATCTTTGAGCGATAAATCATTATCACTTGCGGTTAGGGCTTGCGCAAGACGTGCTCCATCAAGATATAAATACAAATTATACTTTTTACATACTTTTGATAATCTTAGTAATTCATCTTTTGTATAGATTGTTCCTACTTCCGTTGAATTAGAAATATAGACAACTTTAGGTTTAACCATATGAAAATCATGGTGTTCCTTCATTACTTTTTCAATCATCGATGATTCAATTTTCCCATCAATAGATTTAACTGGTATTATTTTATGTCCAGTTGCCTCAATACTACCTGTTTCATGAACGTTAATATGTCCCGATTCAGCCGCAATAACAGCTTCATATGGTTTTAGCATTTTCGATAAGGCAACAAGATTGGTTAAGGTACCTCCACTTAGAAGGTAGACACTAACATTTTCTTTTACCATCTTTTGGACTTTTTTTTCAAGCGCTAATGATATATCATCTAAACCATATCCTTCGTTTTCTTCATTGGAAAAGTCAACTAAAACTTGTAGTAATTTGGGATGTCCTATTGTATTATAATCATTTTTAAAATTGTACATAAATAACTCTACTTTCTTATATTATCACATACTGCGTTTAATAGAATATCTTCATAATCATGACCATCTTGCCAGTACATTACGCCACCTAAGCCAATGCTATTGACATACTCACATTTTCTAGCAATCGAACGTTCATTTTCATAAGATATCAAAATCTTGTTTTCCACATCATAAATATATGGTGATTCTGATTCTTCATCATAACCAATTATTACTTGTGGATTGACATTTGTTAGATAAGTTTCATAAATACCTCGATAAGATATGGAAGCACTATTGGTAGATGATGTTCCTAATCCATTTGATCCATATTGTCTAATTCCATAAAAGGCAAGTCCCACTAAAATCTTGTGACGTGGCACTTCATAACCATCATAAATTGCGATTGATTCTTCAATGGAACAACTAGTTAAAGTATAACCTTTACTTGATTTATACAAAGCATTTTGGAATTGACCATTACCACTTGTCATACTATATGTCATTAAATTGATATAATCTAGATACTTATGAGAATTAGTTAAATCGTATCTTGGGGGTTGCCATTTTCCTCCCCCAATCGCCGCTGTAACTAGATGATCAGGGTTATTGGCTTTAACCGCATCATAGATATCTTTCATCATCGTTGTAAAATATGTGGTTTCTTCTACGGTTGGGTATTCCCAATCGATATCGATACCATCTAAATCAAGCATCTTGATTAATGAAACGATATTATTTGCAAACTTTTTCGAAAGTTCACTATTCATAGCAATCGTTCCAAACGCATCATTTGATTCATTAATCGATACTAATACTTTAGTTCCATATTTTTTAGCATATGGTAAAACATAAGTTCTTATATTTTTTACAAAGGTTGATGTTTCACTAACATTAGTAAATTCCGCATTAGCATTAACATATGCAAATGAACAATACATAATGTCTAAGCGTTCAATCGTATTTTCGGTTATTTGTCCTGCATTTGTATAAAAGTATCCTGCCGCAATCGCATTGCTTGTTTCATTTTTACCAGGTACTTTAAAAGTAAAACTATACACTTCTTGATCTTCAATCATAGCTTTTAAGGTTACCTCTCTTGTCGTAAACGGCTTATTGTATTCACCAGTTTTGGTAATGACATCTTTATTAGATGTAACCCAGTTTACCATAAATCCGTCATAATAATCAATCAAATCTAAGTCCCCTTCGACTACACTTATATCATGATAACGTTCATTAAAACTATTATATATAATTTCAAGGGGTGGTAAAACTTTGGTTTCGTGATAAAAACTAATTACTATATCGACACTACCTTTAGTTAAAAGTGATAAATCATCTGAAAAGACCACTAAATCACCGATTGAAATATCCATACTTACAAATTCACTATATCTTGTATATGCATTATAAGCTAGAACCACATAATCATAAGGACCAAGGGAAGCCAGTGATTCGCCACTTCTTGCGATTCCACTTACATAATAGTTATCATCTACTTTTGTAATACCTATCTTCTGCCAGTACTTTGAAGCACTGATACCTTCATCATTTTTATATAATGAAAGTTG
>JBJEEE010000015.1:17612-17760 GCA_051872775.1 Bacilli bacterium | reverse complement strand
TCTCCTATACTTGTAACTCCTTCGGGTATCGTTATACTTGTTAGACTACTACAGCACCCAAATGCCCAATATCCTATACTTGTGACTCCTTCTGGTATGATTATACTTGTTAGACTACTACAGTCCCCGAATACACCAGATCCTATAC
>JBJEEE010000015.1:13678-17512 GCA_051872775.1 Bacilli bacterium | reverse complement strand
GACTACTACAGTTAGAGAATGCATAATCTCCTATACTTGTAACTCCTTCGGGTATGATTATACTTGTTAGACTACTACAGTCCCCGAATACACCAGATCCTATACTTGTGACTCCTTCTGGTATGGTTATACTTGTTAGACTACTACAGTTAGAGAATGCATAATCTCCTATACTTGTAACTCCTTCGGGTATCGTTATACTTGTTAGACTACTACAGCCTGAGAATGCAGAATCTCCTATACTTGTGACTCCTTCGGGAATGGTTATACTTGTTAGACTACTACAGTTATAGAATGCTTGATTTCCTATACTTGTGACTCCTTCGGGAATGGTTATACTTGTTAGACTACTACATTCTCTGAATGTTTGAATTCCTATACTTGTGACTCCTTCTGGAATGGTTATACTTGTTAGACTACTACAGCCACAGAATGTATGATCTCCTATACTTGTGACTCCTTTAGGTATTGTTATACTTATTAAACTACTACAGAACCGAAATGCATGATCTCCTATACTTGTGACTCCTTCTGGAATGGTTATGCTTGTTAGACTACTACAGCCATAGAATGCAGAATCTCCTATACTTGTTATTTCACTTAAAATAGTGAAATTTCTTAAATTTGTGCAATTACCGAACATATTTTGATTAAACATAGGGTAATCAAATGTTACATTTTCTAATGAATATAAATTATAAAATACAATATTATAATCAAACGTACCAAAATTAAACTCACTCCAGTACCAGGTTTTAATCTCATCTATATTATAATTTGTTGAAATATTTAAAGTTTTTAATTTATTAGGTACATATGCTGTACTTTGTTCCGTATTAACCCAATATGAATTATCATATGCAGCTGAACCAAATAAAGATTTCATTAAATGATCTCCGAGAAAACTATATACTTCTTTAATAGTAAGTTCCTCTAGATTATAGCATCCTTTTAAAGTAGAAGCACCTATGAACAATAATGTATCCGGAAATACAATAGATTTAAGCAATGTATTATTCTCAAATGCTAAATCAGCAATTCCTATTACTGGTAATCCATTAATTGATTCAGGAATAACAAGATCTGCATTGGTTCCATTATATCCATCTATGATAATATATGAATTTTGATAGATAGTATATAATAAACCATTATAATTTTCTTTTTCTTTTTCTTTAAAATCCCATTTTAGTACATTTTCGATGAATTCTTTACTATTATATTGTTCTAATGATATCAAGTTATTTCCTGTATATTTTTGAGAATTATAATTAAGATGATCTACATAGTAAATATTTGTGCCAGTTGGATAATACAATACACTACTTGATGTAGGTTTAAAATTAATATTACCACTAATCAATATATTTGAAAGAATAGGAGTTCCACTTGCGTTTATAATATAACTATTTACAGAATTTGATGTATCAACATTCATATATAAGTTTTCAAAATATACATTTTTTATTACACTATTATTACAATCTTTGAATATACCTACATATTGCGTTGAATTATATTCGTTTTCCTCAATGATTGAAATATTACTAAGTTTATGCCCTCTTCCATCAAAATAACCATAAAAATCACGACTAACCCAAGTATAACCTGTAAAATCTAAATCTGTCGTTAATTCGTAAATACCATATGGATCATTAAACATATTTATAAAGTCATCAATAGTATTTATTTGATGAACAACTAAAGCATTAGTTTGATAATCTACTTCAATTACCTTAATATCTGATACTAAGTCTTGATCATATTTTCTTTCCGTAAGATTACCGTTTTCATCAATATATTTAACCCCTTTAATTTTAAAATCTAATTCGCGAACATATTTATAAAATAAATTTAGATTTATATATACATGATTATTATCAATCATTTTTACAGGAATATATTTTGTGCATCCGTTTGTACTACTAGTATTATTTGAATATACTAAATACTCACAAATTTCATAATTATATGGATTATCGATTGTAACTACTAGTCCTGTGCCAAATATATTTTTATATACTGATGAGTCATTTACAATTGAACAACTTATTATATCTAATCGCGACATAATTTCAATGCTAATCTCGATATCAGATTCTACTTCTTGCTCAACTTCAATACCATTCAAGATATATCCCATTTTACTTACAACAAGCTGATAATTTCCACTAATTTTAGGACTTCGTTCAATTATTATTATACTATTATAAAAATCGCCACCAGAAATTTGTTTTTTAACACCATTAACAATTACATATTCTACTTTAACATTACTCTTATTCTCAATATTAATTAAAATATTGATATCCTCATTTGTTTTTGGTGTTAATTCATTTAAAACAGTAAAGTTTTTAACTTTAACATTATATGCAAGAGTGGAATAAGATCTTCGATAATATTCTGTAATCGTTCCCCTGTTATCATTTAGATTGTATTCATAAACTAATTCTATCGTATATAAAGTATTTGATAATAAATTATCAATAGTTTTAATTTCGAAATTAGCTATCTCTTGAACAATTTCATCATCTTTATAGATATTAATCTTGGTTGGATTAATAAGATTAAACGGATCAGAATATACAATTTGATAGTTTATTGTTTCTTCCGTTGAAGTTAAATCTAAATTAACATTTGGAACATTGTAACTTTCTGTTTTAATCATTTTAGTATAACGTTCTTCTTTTGGAAGTTTTCCATCGCGATAATCACATAATAGAGTAATAACTACTTCATAAAATGAATCAGTAAAAAGATCAGAGAATACATTATCAGTTGATTGATTATCTAATTTATTACCTTGATAATAAATATCAATTGAGGAAAGTTCTGATACTTTATCTGGATCATTTAAGGCATATTCATAGCTTACTTCATCTCTTGTTGAAGTTAAATGAATATCTACACTTGGTATTTCTAATGAATTAGTTTTAACAGAAAGACTTCTTGTTACTATTTCATCGCCTGTATTAATGTTCTTTATAAATGTTCCAATTATTTTATATTCATTATTAGATAATAAATCATTAAATACATTTTGATTCCACTCTGTATATGTTTGAATAAGAATATTGTTATTGAATAATTCAAGTTTTTCTAATCTCAAAGCATTATCAACATCAACTAGATCATAACTAAATTCAATTGAATTTTTAGTCACATTTGTACTAGAAAGTGATATAACAGGTTCTTGTTTTAAAGTAGTAAAATTATATGAATAGTTTATCTCACGGCTACCTAATCCATCATCAAAGTCATATACATAATTAACTTTAATTGAATATTGCGTATTTGAATCTAATGAATCAATAGTAGTGGTACTTTCACTTAAACGTTTAATGAATGTACTACCAGAATAAAGTGAAATCATTTGAACATGACCGGAAGCATTAGGGTCAGATATTAATAAATTATAACTTAATGAGTTTTGAGAAGTAAAATATGGTGCTAAACTAATGATAGGTACTTCTTTTGATGAAATAACAGTACTTTGATATACAGAATTTTGTATATTTGTTCCACCATCAAGACTATAACTATATTTAACGACAAAAGTATATTCAGTATTAGAAATTGTTGTAATAATCAATTCATTATTTTCATTTAAATCTGATACATCATACGTATTAATTAAACTACTTCCTTTAAATAACTGAATTTCATCAATATTTAGGATATTATCTACATCGGATGATACAATCTTAGCAATAATTTGTGAATCAGATATACTAACAAAATTGATACCTACCGTTGGTACAGTCAACTCAAATGTTCTTATTACTTCTTCTTTAGTAATTGTTTGTACACCTAATCCATCGTTTACATCATAAC
>JBJEEE010000015.1:0-13578 GCA_051872775.1 Bacilli bacterium | reverse complement strand
AAGCTTTAGTTTTAATTACTTCTTCTTTAGTAATTGTTTGTACACCTAATCCATCGTTTACATCATAACTATATGTTACTCTTACGATATAATTTGTTGATGGATTTAGACTTTCTACTGTTCCCGTTAATGAAGATAACTCACTTACTACTTGATTATCTTTGATTATTTCTACCTTTCCAAGGTTAAAGATATTATCTACATCACTATAACTTATTTGATAACTTATGCTCTTTTTCGTTGATGTTGCTTCTATCTTTACACTTGGAGTTTTCTTATATGTTGTAAAGCTTAGTTCTTTCTCAATGTTAATTGAACCTACGCCATCATTTAAATCATATGATGCTTCTACTACTACTTTATATGTTGTATTTGATAATAATTCTTTAAAATCAGAATCATTATTTAATTTTTCACTTATTAAGACATCATTTAAGTATAATTTAATACTATTTATTGTTCCTACAACATTTGGATCATTTAATGAAGTTACTACTTTTACTGAGTTATCCGTTATATTACTTACACTTAAATTAATTGTAGGTATTTGTTTTAAGGTTTCTATTTCATAATTTATGGTTGCATTATATAATGGATTAGAATCATTTAAATCATAATAATATGATACAACTAATCGATATAATGTATTTGGTATTAGTCCATCAAATTCATCAGTCATTTCACTACTTGATTCAATTAGATTATCTCCTCTATATAGTTTGTAAGTTACACTATTAAAGGTATTGTCAATATCAGTTAAGATTCCATGATATGATATCTTGGTACTTGTTACTTGATATTTTACATCAAGTGTTGGTGTATCTAAAGCTTTAGTTTTAATTACTTCTTCTTTAGTAATTGTTTGTACACCTAATCCATCATTTAGATCGTATTGATATGTAAATACTACTTTATATTCCATATTAGAATATAATCCGTTAAATATACTTACTAATTCATTTGTTTCATCAACTAAATATCCATCTTTATATAATGAGGCTGTAAATGATTGTTTTACATTATCTATATCACTTTCTAATAATTGATAACTAATTTCTTTTTTAGATGATGAAAAATTAGTTAATGATATCGATGGGACTTGTTTTGATTCTGTTTTGATTTTAAAATTGATTGTACTAATTCTTTCTACTCCATCTTTTAAATATGAATATGTTACTTTAATCATATATTCATTATTTGATAGTAAGTTATCAAAAGTGATTTCTGAACTATATTCTTTAGTTTCTAGTAATATATTTTCTTTAAATAAATCAATAGCTTTAAATGATGCACTTGGATCTAATTGTTTCAATTTAACCTTAATCTGTGATTGTGTAGATATTGCTGAATCAACTAAATATCCATCTAAAGTTGTAATTTCATTATCAATTAAACCTACTGCTCGTTTACCATTTCCAGAATAATCATCATAGACACCAACTACCATAAATTGATAGTTAGATCCCATTGCTAAGTCTTCTATTTTTATGTTATTTAATCCAAGTGATAGTGCTTGATGTTTTATAATACTATAACCATCATAGATAAAGAAATGCATTCCTGTAAGTTGATCCATTAATTTTGCATCATCTTTGATCTCAACAATTGATTGATAAGATGTAGTTCCAATTTCTTCTTTTATGATTGAAGCCGTTGGTACGATTTCATATCTTACTCCTGCTTTAACTGTTTTTTCTCCGTCCATTTGTACATCTTTTATTTCGGTTCCATTAATATACTTAATAGCATCAATGGTATATTCTTTTAATCCCGATACAAATCCGGCATTTACTTCAATAATTAAACGAGTAGAATTAGAGCCTTCTTTAAATTCATATGATTGATACTTATATCCATTTAATGTAAATGATAATATTTCATAGTTTTGAGGATTATAAATATGTACCACAACATTAAAGGTTTCCCCTTTATCTGCGTAATAATCAACTCTTTCGGTTGTAACTATATCTAGATAATCGTCGATTGATTCTTTAAACGCATTTTTTCTTGCTTTTGCCTTTTCATCAATAGTATATGTTGATACTTCATCATTACTTTCAAGGGTCATACCTTGGTATACCGGAACAATTTCTTCTTCTTGACTTCCGCTACTACCAAATTTCCCTAAATTTTTAGTTGATCCATCTGATAACTCAATAATAAAATATCCTTCTTCGTCAATATAAATATTAGTAATTCCCACACCATTTTGACCGTTTTCTCCATTTTGACCGTTTTGACCATCTTTACCTTTGATCACACCTAAATTTTTGATAGTGCCATCTGATAGTGTAACTACTAATTCACCATTTTCGTTTACTACGATATTTGAGATGCCCGTTCCATCGCTACCATTTGAACCATTAGTTCCATTTGTTCCTTTAACTATACCTAGATTCTTTACTTGTCCATCAGTATAAGTAATAATAAGTTCTCCTACGCTATTTATTTTGACATCATCAATACCTATACCATTACTTCCTTTTACATTTCCTAAATTAGTAGTTTTACCATTTGATAATGTAATTATTAATTCACCTAAGTTGTTGATTTCTACTTTCTTTATGGAAGTTCCATCAACTCCCTTTATTGTTTCTAACCACTCTTCATATGTACCTGTATAACCTGCACTTAAGGCAAGTTGGTATATTTTTTCTTGTTGTTGTTCTAGTTCCGTTTTTTTACTTTGACAACATGTAAGCAAGAAGAATGAACATAGAATAACTATTATTATATAAAAATATTTTTTCATTATATATTTCCTCTCTTTAGCTTTTTTAATGACAAAAGTAGGAGAAACCTCCTACTTTTACTCTATGATAATGTGCATCCTATCTTATTGTCTGCAGTTGGATGGTCTTTATCAACAGTGTGAACCCCTGTTCCATCATGTAAATCATATTGATATACAATTACAAGTAAATAATCACCTGCTTCTAATCCACTAAATGCGTAATCACCTGTATATACTCCAGGATTATTAGTGTCTTGATTATAGTTATTAATTGTATCTGTAGATTGAACTAAGACACCATCTTTATATAATTCAATTCCGATGATATCTATAATATTGTCAACATCAGTTACCCGTATCCAACAATAAATCATACCATAAAATGGAGCAGATGAATCAAAACTTGCGGTTGGAACCGCTAATGGTTCAGTATGATATGTTTTTTCCGCCGTTAAAGTCTTCTTGCCTGTGTCATCACATAAATCATATTCATACGTTACGATAAATTGATAGTCATTATCAGAAAGTAAATTTTCAAATTTACGTATATCTTCATCATATGAGTTGACTAATTCACCATGAAGATAAACATCAACTTTTATTATTTTGCCTAAATCAGTTGTATCAAATATATTATAACTAAATTCAATTGAGGTTTGTGTTGTTAAGCCTTCTGTAAACTCAACTGTAGGAATAGGTCGTGCTTTTGTTTTAACTACATATTGTATATCTTTATACACCAATACTTCCTCATTGTTTTCGATAATGGTATACTTATAGGTTGTTTTTAATGTATATTCCATATCGGATTTTAAGTTAGTAAAAATAGTGTCTTCTTTTGATGGGTCAATACTATCAATAACATCATTATCTAAGAATAATTCTATCTTATCTAATTCACCATTAAATCCACTAACTGTATCATAGTCGATTTTAATAGAATCATATGTTGTCTCGATGTTTTTGTAAGTAAAGCCTTCTTCAGTTGTAAAACTATTTTGGTGCAATACATATGCTCTCTTTCCTTGTCCGTCAAATAAATCAAATACACCAATAATAATATAAGCATAATCACTACCTAATCGTAAATTACTATATGGTATTACATTCATACCAAGACGTAAATTTGTAACATTTATTAATTTTTCTGAATCAAATAAGAAAATCTTTAATCCTGTTTCAACATTAATTAAGCTATCAGGATCAGTAACTACAAACGAAACTCCAAAACTTGTTGTATTGTTATACTCACTAACTTGTGAAACTTCTGGAATATTTTGATAGGTTATACCTACTTTAATTGTTCGATCTGCTTCAAATCTTGCATTTTTAATTTGAGTTCCATCAACATACTTAATTGCATCTATGGTAATAATTTGCATACCTGATGTATCTTGACAAGTAAATCTTACTTTTATTTGCATTGAATCAGAACCATCAAGAAATTCGTAAGATTGATACAATCTTCCATTTAAAGTAAATGATAATATTTCAAAATATTTTGGATTATCAATCTTAACTGTAATAACAATCTCTTCATTAGGATTAGCATAGCATATGATTTGATCATCTACTACTACACCTATTTGATTTTCAATTTCTTCAGTCATATCATCATAACCATCCATTGTTCCACTCAATGTAAGACGAGAATTTCTCATATTACTTGCAAGCATTCCTTGGTATGCAGGGGTATTAATATAACCAACAACTGAAATAACCGTAATTATGATGGCAATAACAAGTAAAAATGCAGTGCCACCAAAAATTAGGGGACGACGATATTTTGTGAAAAATTGATTCTTTTCTTTATGTACCGTAGGAATTATTCCAAGTTCAGACTTTAGTTGCTCTTTTCTATTGTCGTCGGATAATAATTCATCGAGATAACCATCTTTAAACTTTTTTAGGTTTTTACTCATGATTAATCCTCCTCTACTATATTTTTTAAGATACTTAACAAACGCCGGCATTTTTTCCCAATTACTTTTGCATTTTCACCTAGCATTTGTGAAATCTCTTTATATGAGTAACCAAATACAACATGATACACAATCAAGTCTTTCTCGGTTTGGGTAAAATGTTTATTTAGTAATTCATCATATTTACCGAGACCTGGAGCCTTAGTATCTTCAACTTTTTCAATAAGCTCCATACTTTTTACAATCTGTTCTTCTTTTTTCATTACACGATTATAATAATTAATAGCTAAATTTTTAGCTATTTGTAAAATCCAGTACTTAAAATTGCCACCATTATATTGATCAATCTTGCGATAAATTGTTAAAAAGGTGTCTTGTACTAAATCATTTGTTGCTTCTTTGTTTTTTACAATTTGATATACTACATAAAAAACTAACTTATTATAATCATTGTAAATTTGTTCAAATGCTTCTTCATCTTTTTCTTTTATTTGATTAACTAATGTAGTAATAGCCATTTAGTACCTCCAATTTTTTTATAAATGTAAAACTATCTCCATACATTATATACAATTGATTGGACATTTTTTGTCCCTAGTATACTTTATGTAACAGAATTATTAAATGAAATTAAATAATATCGTTGATCTTGAATGGAATATTTGATTTCTTTTCCCTTGTAAAAATTACATAGATAAGCTCTTATTTCATTTATATACCGAGAAAAAGTTTTACGATTTAGATCAAACACTTGATTCACCCTTTTTAATTCAAGATATCCTACATTTAATAGCTGTTCATAAAAATATAAACAAACTTGTGTTTTTATTAATTTCATGCATCTTCTCTTCCTTTCGAACGATAAGACACCAAAATTTCCAAATATGTTACTTTATTTTCTCATAAACTAATTATATCACTTTTTTATCAAAAATAGCAAAAAAAGCAAACTTATGCTAATTATAAATTTGCTTTTCATGGAAATAATGTTTTTTTATCCTTGATAGTTCATCTTTTTGGATTAATAAAAGACTTAATCTTATTGTTAAATCACGATACCGCAAAAAACCTTCATTGTCCTTTTGAAGATTATCTAATAATCCATAACTTAAATATTTACTTGTTATATTAAAATTATTAGGAAGGATTACTTTATAATTAAAGATACGTTGTAATTCATTTTCTAATCGTTTATCGTCTGTTAGTGTAATAATGAATTGATATCCTATTTCTGTACCAGTTATTAATAAATATTCTAATATCTTATACATCTCTTTATTTGCCATAACCTTTTGTACTCCATTGATAAAAATATATTTCTTTTTTATTTTTTGTTTATTTATTTTATTATAATCATTAATGGTACTTACGTTATGATTATTTATTAACATAATTGTTTCATCTAGTTCTACCTTCAAGTCTTGTAAATATTCTAAATCATTATTATAATAATTAACTACATTTTTAAAAAGAAACAATGAATCATTTAAATCAATTAAGACATAAAAATCATTAATTGTCGACTTTAAAAAATGAGGGTAAAGCATAAGAGAGGATAAATAGTATCTCAAATTTATGGAATTATTTCCTATTATTAATATATTATCGCAAGTAGAAACAATCTCATTTCGATCATCTTTTCCCAAAGCAATTCCTTTATACTCTTTCCTTAAGGCTTCTTTTAAACTAAGTGATATACTAACACTATTGTTTATTTCTAATATGGTCATTTTATGTTCTAAATCATATCGTATTAAAAAAGGTTTTTTAATACTTTTTGCAAGGGTTATTTTAAACACTTCATAGTTGATGTCTTGCATGGTAACTATGAAAAAAACACTAATGTGATTACACACAATGAAAGTTACATCTTGATAAAAAATATTTAGATGATCTAAAGTTTTTTTGATTATATTCAAATATGATGTACATTCAAGCATTTGTTTTTGATTAATCTGATTATAATCATTATCATTTAAGTATTTTTGATTAAACTGTTTATTATATACTTCTTTTTTCTTGTAATCAATGCTAAATTTTCCAAACAATCCTTTCATCTTGATAGGGAACTTAAACATCCTTTTAAATATTTTAGTTAGCCATCCTCCAATAATGGAAATAAAATCAACAATAGTGTGTTTAGAAATAAAAACAATTCCAATAAAAATGATAATAATACATATAATTATGGTACCTACACTCGATAAAAGATAATAGCATAAATAGAATGTTAGGCAGCCCATTAGTCCTCCACCTACCATCATTTCTGCTCTACCATTTTTAAAATAATCTAAATATAATAAAACAGTATTTTTTAATTTATTCCCATCAAGTTTTTCGACGTAATGATGCATTGAAAAATGTGATAAAGTAATTAAAGCAATTAGAATTAAAAGAATACCTAGATATCTAATGTTTTTGATGCTGAAACGATGGTGTACAAATAGGAAAAAAACGCCAAGCGATCCAAGTGCAAATAAAAAAACAAAATACCAATCACCAAAAAGAAGTCTAAACGTTAACATCCCATACTTGCCAATTGCACCTAAACGAGCAATGGAAATTAAAGCAATTAAAATACAAACTACGCCGGCAATTTCATAAAAAAACGTATATTCCTTACTTTTATTATCTAATACTTTTTCTTTTTCTTTCCCCATTATATCACCCTATATATTAAACAACAATTGAGGCGAAAAAAATGTAAAAAAAAACACAGTATTATAAATACTGTGTATTCTTTTACTACTTTTTATTTTTTTCCTTGTGAATAGTAGCTTTTTTGCAACGTGGACAATACTTCTTATATTCTAAACGATCTGGAGTGTTACGTTTATTTTTTTGAGTAAGGTAATTTTCTTCGCCACATTCAGTACATTTTAATAAAACATTAATACGCATAATGTTACCTCCTAAATTCCCAAGTATTATACTACATTTTCAAATAAATATCAAGTAATAAACTAATTTTTTGAAAAATAGAGAATTATGGAGATTATGGAGTAAATATAGTTATACTAAAACACTACCATTTTTTACACCAATGGCAATACATAACCATATAATACCAATGGCAAACCATACTATTGACATTGTAAGTGACATTTTTCCACATGCTTTAGCACGATTTTCCCACTTTTTATCCCATTTAAAATAGAAGAAAAAGCCAAGGGGAGGAAGAATAAAACTAATTAATTGCCATAAAAAGATTGGTGTCGGATCATCTATAATAACTGTGTTGGTTGGTGCAATTTCATCAACAACGGGTTTAATATAAAACTTAAATCCACAACTACAACTTTCCGCATTAATATCATTTTCTTTTAAACATTTTGGGCATTTCTTTGTATTTTGCATAGTAATTATCTCCTCAATTATTATCTATGTTATTTTAACATATTTAATGTAAAAAGTCAAAGTAAATCAATTATTTTTTTCTGTTTCTGCTTCAGATGTTGTAGAAGCATTGCTTTTTAATAAATCTCTAATTTCCGTTAATAAAGCGATATCTGCAGGCACTTCTTTTTTTTCTGGTTCAGCTGGTTTTTCTGATTCTTCAGTGCTTTCTGCCTCAGCTTCTTCTTTTTGCTTTTTAAACTTTTCACTTACTTCTTTTGCACGATTTAATATAGATGTTACAACCTTCATAATAAGGAAAAGAATTAAGGCAATTAAAATAAAATCAATAACTGCTTGAATTAAAGCTCCCCAAGAAATAACAATATCATTTACTGGTTCTGCAAGAGGATCGCCGATTGCGGTTGCAAGACCGTTTGCAACATCAGCTTGAGTTGCAATATCATGTGATTTTAAAACGGTAACAAGTGAATTACTTAAATCAGTATCACCGATAATCCAAGCTATGATTGGTGAAATAATATTTTTATTAATTGCGGTAACAATACTTGTGAAAGCACCACCAATAATAACACCTATTGCAAGAGCAAGGGCATTACCACGATTAATAAATTCTCCAAATTCTTTGAAAAATCCTTTTTTCTCTTTTTTTTCTTTTTTTGACATAAAAATAACTCCTTTTACTACTACCATAGTATTTTATTTATATTCTACATTATAATAGAAATTGTAAAAAATATCAAGAAATTCGCGATAATATCTTTATAAAGTATTATTCTTTAAAGAACGCAACAATGTTTTTTGTTCTAAACTAAGACGATTTGATTCAATTCCCTTTTGAAGACTCTTTTGGTAAATAAATTCTGATAGTGGTCTAATCATTTTCAAATTATTAATAGTTAAATCAAAATTATGAATCAGCGATACAGAATAAAACCAACTTACCCCCATGTCATAATAATAATCGCCAAACTTAGTTGTGAGTAAAACCTTTGTAATTTCATTTACTGAGGTTTTAACAAAATACTTTAATAAAAAAATAATACCAAATCTTTTTATAAATTGATTATTACTACCTAATAAAATCATTGACATATGCCAGATTTTATCAAAATTATCTTTTTTAAATCGAGTATTACAAACAACTGAATCACAAACTGCCCAATTGTCAATATATTGAGAAAAACTAATTAATTGATTAATAACCTCATCAATATTAGTTTTTAGATTACTAATTAATAAACCTTTAAGCATATCTACTTCAAAATATTTTCCCATAGGAAGACTATTAATTAGCGTTAAATCATTATTTGGTATTGTTTTAGCATATTTTTTTATGACAGGTACTTTAACACCAATAATAGTACTTTTAGTTGTGATTAATCTTGCTTGAAATTTAGCAAAATCACTATCTTTATTATTATTAAAATAATTTAAAACTTCTTCATAATTCATTCTTCAATAACCTTAATCTCAGAAATGGAAATATCATAATTAGGAAAATCACTAAAACCACCACCGATATTACTAGTTGGAAGATGAGATATATTTAATATTACCTCATTACTTTCTTGATCAATCGTTCGTCCAAAAGCTGCATACTCACCATCTAACCATGGGTCATCCGCAACACAAAGGAAAAACTGTGATGAGGCACTATTAGGATCACTTGCTCTTGCCATTGAGATGACGCCTAATTGATGCTTAATATTATTTTCAAAGCCATTACTTGCAAACTCCCCAAAAATAGTAGGTACTTCCTTTAGTTCCATTAAAGTATTGTTTTCGATTTTATATCCACCAGTTTGGATCATAAAATCACGAATAATGCGATGGAATACGGTATTATTGTAAAATCCTTGTTTAACTAATGAGATGAAGTTTGCGACAGTTTTTGGTGCAACTTCAGGATAAAGTTCTAGATTTATTTTTTCTAAATTATTTAAAACTATTTGTACTTTCATATTATTTCTCCTTTTTTTTAAAATTATATCATATAAATAAGGGTAAAATAATAATATTGCAATAAAAAATCTGACTATAAAATATCATAGTCAGATTAAATATTTCATTTTTAATTTGCAAGATGAACAGTGCGTGATACAGTTTCTATTTCTCCTGCTTTCTTTAGCGTAACTTTCGCTACGAGTGGACCGACAAGTTCATAAACCAAAGTAGCAGCTAAAATGATTGATCTAATCTCGATACCAAAACTTGGGAAACTATTTACCGCAATCAAACTTAAACCAATAGCAACCCCAGCTTGAGGAATCAAGCAAGGTCCCAAATATTTCTTGACAACAGGTTCTGCTTTAGATACACTTGAACCAAACCATGCGCCAAACCATTTGCCGATTACTCTAATAATAATATATGCTAATGCAATCACAAAAACAGGGGAAAACAAAGTTGTCATATTAAGTTCCGCCCCTGAAATGACAAAGAAAAGCATAAAAAAGGGAGGAGTAAACCGATCAACTAATGGAGCCACATCATCATAGGCATTACTTAAATTTACTGTACATGCGCCTAACATCATACAAGAAAGCAGATTAGATAAATTCATATCAAATTGTTTATTAATTAGATTATTGATACCGATTGTAGCAAGTAAAGCTGCTAAGATAATACAAATACGATTTGAGCGACCATGAAACCATCTTAACAAACCCACAACAATAAATCCAATAATTGTACCAATCACTAGTGATACTATTATTTCAATGAAAGGCATTGCGAATGATAATGCAAGCGGACGATTAATGGTTGAGGAAATATTCGCTGCAATAGTGAAACAAAAACCAAAAATAATTAAAGCTGCCGCATCATCTAGTGCTACAACACTAATAAGAGTATTAGTCAATGGTCCTTTTGCTTTATACTGCTTAACAACAAGTAACGTTGCAGCAGGAGCCGTAGCAGCCGCAATCGAAGCAAGGACTAAAGAAAAGGCTACACTTTGTTCTTTGATTGTTTCACCCACTATTCCACTTTTTGCAATAATGAAACTACCAAGAAAGACGAAAATACTAGCAAACAAAGCCTCAAATATAGCAATAACAATCGGGCGAGATCCAACAACTTTAAAGTATGATAATTTGAATTCTGATCCAATCGTAAATGCAATAAAAGCAAGAGCGACATCACAAATAGTCTCAATTTGTTTTAATCCATCACTAGAAACAATCCCTTTAAATCCTCCTAAGGAAAGGCCGAAACTTTCCAATAAAAGGGGAATAGCAGGGCCAACAAGTAATCCTCCTACAAGATAACCTGTTACGTTAGGAAATTTAACTAATTTAGCAATCTTACTAAACAAAAGTCCTACTAATAGTAAAATGGCTAAATTAATAATAAAACTATTAAACATTTATTCAACCTTCGTTATTTAATTAAACCCTTAATTGATTCAATTGGTAAAACAATTGCAATTCCCGTATTTGGATTATCAAAACTACCAACAACTCGTTCAATAGAAATAATAGCATCTTCTACTTTACTATCATCCAATGCAAACAATAAAGTTAAATTCTTTGCGTGTTCTTTTGAGATTACTTTTCGTAAGGTTCCAAAAAAAGCAAATTCTTCATTTTGTAACAATTCATTTGCCATACCTTTAGATTCAAGAATTGTACCCCCTTTAATCCCACTTAATTCTAAACTTTCTAATACTTTACTCAATAAATCTGGTTCATTAATAATTGTAATAAGTAATTTCATATTACCTTATAACCTCCGTTAAAAAAGCCCATAAGGGCTTTATTTTTAATTCTTAAATATTATACTCCGATAAAGATACAACTTCAATTTTTTTGCATTTGTTAATTATGCATTTCTTTCATTACTATTTTAGCTTTACTTGTAAAATCAAGATGTTTTTGATAATAAAGATCAATCACCCAAAGTAATTTTTTCAAATTGTCTTTAACAATCGCTTCGAGTTTTTTATCAACCATTTTTAATTTAATTAAATAAAGTAATGTTAATGCTTTTGTCTCCTCCTCATTTAAATCGTAGGATTCCATTATTTTACAACTACGACAAAAACAACCTCCATTGTAAATACTAAAAACTCCGTTATCAACACTTTTACCACATTTAACACAATGTTTAAGTTCAGGTCCAATACCAATTAAAAAGGTTAACTTAATGTCAAATAAGATAACAACTAAATCTTCTGACAAATCTGAAGAAAGTAAATCTAATATTTCTTCTACAAAATGATAAAATAAATCGTTATTAGTGACTTGAGAAGAAAAAGTTAATATTTTTTCCATAATTGCATAGGCATTTAACATTTTTTCAATATTACTTTTAATCGTAATATAGTTATCCTTGCAACTTCCTTCAATTATAGTATTTAAACCTTCACTTTCAGTACATGAAAAAACTATTTTGGATAAAGCATTGGCGAGTAGACGTGTACCACCACTTATTTTTTTAGCACCCTTTATAATAAAGTTTTCTAACCCATTAGGAGTTAAAACATTTACTAAGACAGCTTGATCTTTATAATCAGTGGTCTTGAGAATAATCCCTTCTTTCAAAGCTACTGGTTTCATAATTGTGTTCTTCTTTCTTTCTCAAATATAATTTGTAATTCAAATAATCATTAATATGACCAGACTTTAAAAACTTACGCCACAATTCTTCTGAACGAGTTTCCTTCAAATTAATTCCTCCTTTTATAATAGGATGAACTAATATAAAAAAATTATTCTTCCAATTTATACCCTAATGACTTTAGTTGCGATTTGTGATTTCGCCAATCTGGTTCTACTTTAACAAATAACTCTAAATATACTTTATTTCCGATGATATCTGCGATTTCTCGTCTTGCGAGAGAACCGATTTCTTTTATTTTTGATCCTTTTGAACCAATAATGATTTTCTTTTGTGATTCGCGTTCAACAATGATAGTTGCGTTAATGATTGTTAAATCAGGATTATTTGGACTTTGTTTGAAACTTTCGATTTCAACCGCAACACAATGAGGAACCTCTTCATTAGTTTTCATCAATATTTTTTCTCTTATAATTTCACTTGCGACAAAACGCATAGGTTGATCAAGAAGTTGATCTTCAGGGTAATACATAGGACCAATTGGTAAATATGATTTAATCATTTTTAATAATTCATCAATCTTACTATTTGAAGATGCGGAAATAGTGATACCACCATTAAATTCATATAATTCTTTGTACGAATTAATATTTTCCATCAATTCATTTTCACTACTAACTAAATCAACTTTATTGATAACTAATAATGTAGGAATTTTCTTTTTCAAGACATCTTGAATAATCTTTTTATCAAGTTCATTCGCTTTTTTATTAGCTTCAACCATAAAACATACTAAATCAACACCATCAAGAGATGAAATCGCAAAATTATTCATTACTTTTCCTAGTTCAGACTTAGCATTATGAATACCGGGTGTATCAATAAAAATAATTTGTGCATCATCATCCGTGTATATTCCTTGAATCTTATTTCTGGTTGTTTGGGCTTTAGGAGAAACTATCACAATTTTTTGGCCTAACAAACAATTAAGGAGCGTACTTT
>JBJEEE010000014.1:0-4378 GCA_051872775.1 Bacilli bacterium | reverse complement strand
AAATTATCTAATGAATTGATAATATTTTTTGTTGCATTTCTAATTACAATTTAGACTTAACCTACATAAATAAAAGAATAGTCCCTAAGGACTATTCTAATTCGAATGCACCAGTATATAATTGATAGTATTCGCCTTTTTCGCTCAATAGTTTTTCATGACTTCCTCTTTCGATGATTCTACCATGATCTAAAACCATTATAACATTTGAATTTCTTATTGTTGAAAGACGATGAGCAATAACAAATACTGTTCTTCCTTTCATTAAGGCATCCATTCCTTTTTGGACAATTGCTTCTGTTCTTGTATCAATGGATGAAGTTGCTTCATCTAAAATCATTACAGGAGGATCTGCAACAGCAGCTCTAGCAATTGCAATCAATTGACGTTGACCTTGTGATAGATTAGCTCCATTGTTTTGTAACATTGTATTGTAACCATCAGCCATTTTATTGATGAATTCATCTGCACCTGCTAGTACGGCAGCTGCGATACATTCTTCATCGGTGGCATCAAGTCTACCATAACGAATATTATCAAGGACTGTTCCTGTAAATAAATTTGTATCTTGTAATACAATACCAAGGGATCGACGTAAATCTGATTTTCTAATCTTATTTATGTTGATTCCATCATAACGTATCTTCCCATCCGCAATATCGTAAAAACGATTGATTAGGTTAGTTATTGTGGTTTTGCCGGCACCGGTTGCACCAACAAAGGCAATTTTTTGACCAGGGTTGGCATATAAGGTAATATCATGAAGGACAATTTTATTTTCTTCATATCCAAAATCGACGTTAAACATTTCGACTGCACCTTGTAGTTTCGTATAGGTGATAGTACCATCTTGATGAGGATGACGCCAAGCCCACATGCCCGTACGTTCTTTTGTTTCCGTTATCTCTCCATTTACTAATTTATAATTAACAAGGGTAACATAGCCTTCATCAAATTCACTTTCTTCATCGAGTAAACTGAAAATTCTTTTTGCCCCCGCAAGACCCATAACAACAGAATTTACTTGGTTAGATACCTGACTAATGTTTCCGGTAAATTGTTTAGTCATATTCAGGAAAGGAATAACAATACTAATACTTATGGCCATACCTGAAATACATGGATTAGGAGCTTTAAGTATTAATAATAAACCTCCCACAAATGCAATGATAACATACATAATATTACCAACGTTATTTAAAATAGGCATTAACATATTAGCATATGTATTAGCTTTTCGCGATTGTTCAAAGACATGTTCATTGATTTGTGAAAACTCCTCAATTGTTTTAGCTTCATGAGTAAAGACCTTAACAACTTTTTCTCCATTCATGGTTTCTTCAATATAACCTTCAGCTTTAGCAACAGCTTTTTGTAATTCAACAAAGTATTTAGAACTCTTACCACCGATAGTTTTGGTAATAAATAATATTAATATAACTCCAAATACTACAACTAATGTTAAGAATAAACTATAGTAAAGCATAATAAATAGAACTGATAATACAATGATTCCTGATATTACAATTTGAGGAATACTTTGTGATATTAATTGACGTAAAGTATCAATATCATTAGTATAATAACTCATAATATCACCATGTCCATTGACATCAAAATACTTTATTGGTAAAGTTTGCATATGATTAAACATCTTAACTCGCAATTTCTTTAAGAAACCTTGTGTTATAACCGCAAGCATTTGATTATATATAATACCTGCTATTAATGATAAAACATAAAAACTTGCTAGAATTATTACTTGTTGAATGATGTCATGTGATACTAGATTCCAATCACCATATTGATAATTCTTTTCCAAAATAGCAATAACATTTTGCATAAACACCGATGGAATAGAACTTACAACTGCATTAATAACGATAAATAATATTGCTAGAGGAAGCATTACTGGATAGGCTTTAAATAGTTCTTTGATTATTCGCTTTAGCGTACTTTCTTTATCTTTATTTTTTGTTTTATGGATTGATGTATTTTTTCTAAAACTTTTTGTAAGAGTAAGTAGTTGTTTCGTAATAAGAGCGATAAAAATAATCACACTTGGAATTATGGTAAGTATCATAATTAATTCTTTATTCATTATCATCACCTACCTTATTTTGTGACTCATATACTTCACGATATACTTTGTTTGTTTGCATTAATTCATCATGAGTTCCTATACCTTCAATTTCACCATTATTCATAACAATAATACGATCAGCATCTTGGACACTTGATATTCTTTGCGCAATGATGATCTTGGTAGTACTTGGAATATATTCTCTTAAACCTTTTCTAATTAAAGCATCAGTTCTCGTATCAACGGCACTAGTTGAATCATCAAAGATAATGATTTTAGGTTGTTTTAATAGTGCTCTTGCTATACATAGACGTTGTTTTTGTCCACCTGAAACATTGGCACCACCTTGTTCAATATATGTATCGTATCCATTAGGGAATCCCTTAATGAAATCATCGGCTTGCGCAAGTTTACATACTTCAATCATTTCTTGATCAGTTGCATCTGCTTTACCCCAGCGTAGGTTTTCTTTTATCGTTCCACTGAATAAGATATTCTTTTGAAGTACTACTGCTACTTGATTACGTAGAACATCTAGATCATAGTTTCTAACATCAACACCACCTACTAATACTTTTCCTTCTGTAACATCATATAAACGAGAAATCAATTGAATTAAGGTTGTTTTGGCACTACCAGTACCACCAATTATACCTATGGTTTCACCTGATTTAATATGGAGATTTATATCATGTAAGATGGTCTTACTTGTTCCATAGCTAAACGATACATTTTCAAAATCAATTGAACCATTTTCAACTTCCATTTTAGGATTTTCAGGATTAGTTATCTTAGATGATTCATCTAAAACTTCACAAATACGTTCTGCAGATTCTGTTGACATTGTTAACATAACATAAATCATTGATATCATCATTAAACTAGATAAAATTTGAAAACCATATGTAAGTAGGGCTGAAAGTTGACTAACACTAACATCGGCACCAGCACCTTTTACAACTACATAAGAACCAAATGTAAGAATAAATATCATTATAGAATATAAGCAAAATTGCATAATGGGATTACTCCATGCTAGTATACGCTCTGCTTTTGTAAAGTCATTACATACATCTTTTGCAGCTTTACCAAACTTACTAATTTCGTAATCTTCTCTAACAAATGATTTGACTACACGCATACCTTGTACGTTTTCTTGAACTGAGTTGTTCAAATTATCATACTTTTTGAATACTTTTCTAAAAAGTGGTAAGGCTTTTTTTGCAATCATCATGATACCAAAAGCAAGGATAGGAATCACAAATAAATAGATTAAGGCAATACTACCACCCATGACAAACCCCATAACAAATGAGAAGATTAACATAAATGGACTACGAACGGCTGTACGTATTATCATCATGAAAGACATTTGTACATTGTTTACATCTGTGGTTATTCTAGTAACTAAAGATGAAGCTTGAAATTTATCTATATTTTCAAAAGCAAAAGATTGAATCTTTTCAAAAATATCTTTACGTAAATTCTTAGCATAACCACTAGAGGCAATTGCACAGAATTTACCTGCGAAGGCACCGCATAAAAGTGATAAAATAGCTAGTACTATTAGGATACTTCCATATTTTGCAATAGAAGCAAGACCGCCGCCTTTTTCAATACTGTCAATTAAAAGAGCAACAATAAAAGGAATTATACATTCAAATATAACTTCAAATAAAACAATTATTGGCGTTAAAATTGCTGGTTTTGTATATTCTCTAATACTTTTTGCTAATTTTTTTATCACATGTTCACTCCCTTTCTATCTTTAATTTTATTATTTTATCTTATATATTATACTATTATTTTTTGGCTTTGGGTTAATTTAGCCCTTAGAAAACGCTTTTTAATTTACCCAAATATATAAAAAAAAGAGACAGTGCCTCTTTTTTTATGCCATTTGATTTAAGGCTTTTGCTAAACTTGATTTTTGTCTAGCTACATTATTCTTGTGATAAACGCCTCTAACAACAGCTTTATCTAATTTTTTGCAAGCAAAATTGAAAGCTTCAACTGCTTGAGCTTTATTGCCAGATTGTACTGCAGCTTCAAAAGCTTTAATAGCTGTTTTTAAAGATGATTTAAAAGAAGCATTTAGTAATCTTTTTTTGTTGTTAGTAATATCACGTTTCTTTTGTTGTTTAATGTTTGCCATTGCTACACCTCCAAAGAAATAACGTATGTATTATACCATAAACTATTGTTTTTGTAAAGTAAAACGAATAATTAGGTTCTAAATTTTGTGATTAACATATGATATATTCAAAAATATTAACATATGAATTTTACAAAATA
>JBJEEE010000013.1:0-4604 GCA_051872775.1 Bacilli bacterium | reverse complement strand
TATTGGGACATTTTCTAAAAATAACTATTAAGACATTATCATAAGTTAAACACACAAGTGAAAACTTGCTGTTTTTTTTACTTTACTTTAACATATGATTATGGTATAATAAACTAGTTATGATGTGAAAATATAAAGAGGAGGAGAAAAATATGTCAAAATGTTATATTACAACACCAATATATTATGCAAGTGGATCCGTTCACATTGGCAATAGCTATACGACTGTTGCATGTGATACTTTGGCAAGATACATGCGTAGTAGTGGACGTGATACTTTCTTCTTAACTGGTATGGATGAACATGGATTAAAAATTGCGGAGGCAGCCGCAAAATCTAAAGTTACTCCTCAAGTTTTTGTCGATGAGATTGCAAAGAAAACACAAGAATTATGGAGTAATTTAAAAATATCTAATGATTATTTTATTAGAACAACTGATAATAATCATGAAGAAGTAGTTAGTGAAATATTTGAAAAATTACTAAAAAAAGGCGATATATATCTAGGATCTTATAGTGGTAACTATTGTATTTCATGTGAAGCATATTTCACCAAAACACAACTTGGAGAAAATGATACTTGCCCTGATTGTGGTAAGCCAACAAAACTTGTTACGGAAGAAAGTTATTTTTTAAACTTAAAAAAATATGAAAAAAGATTATTGGATTTTATTAAGAGTAATCCTGATTTTATTAAACCTGCAACCAGAAGAAATGAGGTAATCTCTTTTATTGAATCAGGTCTAGAAGATTTATGTGTTAGTCGTACTTCATTTGATTGGGGCGTACACGTAAAATCTAATCCTAAACATGTCGTTTATGTATGGATCGATGCTTTAAGCAATTACTTAACTGCACTTGGTTATATGCAAGCAAATGATGAAAACTATCAAAAATATTGGGTAAATAATCAAAATATTTATCAAGTAATTGGCAAAGATATATTAAGATTCCATGCGGTATACTGGCCTATTTTATTAATGGCTTTAGATGTTCCAATTAATTACAAATTATATGTTCATGGATGGATCTTAAACCGTGATGGTAAGATGTCAAAATCTAAAGGTGGAGTTGTGTATCCAATGGAGATTGTAAATCGTTATGGTTTAGATTCATTAAGATATTATTTAGTTAAAGAACTTCCACTCGGTAATGATGGTTTATTTAGTTATGAGCGTTTTATTGAAAGATATAATAACGATTTAGCTAATGATTTAGGCAATTTAGTTAGTCGAACTATTGCAATGGTCGAAAAGTATTTTGATGGTGTTGTACCTAATCCTTTAGATGCTTCTGATGAATTTGATTTGTCACTTGAATCAGTATGCCAAGAATCAATCAATACTTATAAAGAAAAAATGGATAATTTTGAACTTCAAAATGCATACGATTGTGTTTGGGATATCATTAGACGTGCTAATAAATATATCGATGAAGAGATGCCTTGGAACTTATTTAAGAGTGATGAAGGAAAAGTTAGATTAACAAATGTACTATATCATCTTGTCGAATGTTTGCGTGTGGTTGCTAATTTAGTTTCACCGGTACTTGTAGATAGTACTCCTAAAATTTTAACTGGTATTGGTCTAGCAAATGAAAAAATAGATTTAACTAATCTTGCTTTCGGCAAAACATATGATAACGTTCATGTTGAAAAGATTGAACCAATCTTTAAACGCCTTGATATGGCAAAAGAATTAGAAGCTGTTAATAAACCAAAAGAAGAACCTAAAAAAGAGGAAAAATTTGGCGAGATAACAATTGATGATTTCAGTAAAGTTAGTCTAAAAGTAGGAAAGATCATAGCATCAAAAGTTCATGAAAATGCTGATCGTCTCCTAGTATCACAAGTTGAAATCGGTGATGAGGTTCGTCAAATTGTTTCTGGAATTGCAAAATATTATAAACCTGAAGAATTAATTGGTAAAAAAGTAATAGTTGTAACTAATCTTGTTCCGGTCAAGATTCGTGGAGTTGAATCATTTGGTATGCTTCTTTGTGCTTCTAATAAAGATAATCTTGAATTAATAGAAGTTAAGGAATTACCATCTGGTTCGGTAATAAAGTAAAAATATGCAAGTTTTATCTGAATCATTTCAATGGGATAGTCTTACTCCTGTTGTTGTTATGCTCGTCGTAGCGGCCGTTATTCCGATAATTCTTTCCCTTTTAAAAATTAAGTTTATTCCTGTTTTGGTAATTGAAATAGCAATGGGAATGATTCTTGCAAATATTCCTTATTTTAAAAATATGTTTACAAGTGAGGGAACTTTAAACCCCTTAATGAATGGACTATACACCATAGGGCTAGCTTTTATGTTATTTTTAAGTGGTATGGAAATTGATTATTCCGTTTTGAAACGTCAAAAGAAAGGTAATAATCTTACCCTTCCTACCTTAAAAATGAGTTGGATATTAGTAATATTGGTTATTTTAGTTAGTTTTGTTGCAAGTTTTTTCTTTCAAAATTATCTTGTTGATGATACTAAATGGAAGGTTGTTGTGGGAATCATTGCCCTTACAATACTATTTAGTTCAACTTTTGCTTCACTTGTTGTTCCGATTGTTCACGACGAAAAACTAGAAAAAACAACAATTGGTCAAATAATTTGTACTTATTCAACTATTATGGAGTTTGTATCTATTGTTGCATTAAGTATATTAATGATTTTACTTGAAATATCAGATAATGCTAAACCATGGGTATTACTAGTGATTGCATTAGTTTTACTTGTTTGCTATCTAATTGTTCATTTTGTTCCACGTAAGATATTTAATCGTGTGATGAATGGAATTGTACATTTAGATATTCGATTGATTGTTCTAGGCGTATTATTATTAGGAATACTTGCTCAAATATCTGGATCTGAGTTTATATTAGGTACCTTCCTTTTTGGTGCCGTAATCAAATCAGCAGGAATAAAAAAAGCAACCGAACATAAGATAGCTGCCATTGGTCATGGACTTTTAGTTCCTATCTTTTATATATTGGTTGGTTTTCAAGTAGGATTAATGAGTCCATTTAGCGAGTTATTTACGCTTAATAGTTTATTATTAATTGCGGCAGTATTAATAACAATGATTATAGTTAAAACTCCTTTCTTGGTTCTTTCTAAATGGTATCACTTATCAACAGTCATTCCAACGATGCTTATAACGACAAGTACAATCATCGTAGGTATTGCATGTAGCCATTTTGGGGTAATCAATGGAGAACTATCAAGTGCTATTATAATTGCTAGTGCTATATCTTGTTTAATCCCACCTATTCTTTTTGATATCAATAAAACATATGGATATTCAAAAGAAAAGTATGATTCAATTATTATTAATCCAAATGAAATAAAAGATGATTCTATAGAAAATTAAAATTAACTTCGGAGGCAGTATGTCAGAAAATAATCCAAATCCTGTATCATCACAAGTTGCAGAGGCAGCACAAATAGAGAATCAAGAATATGTAAAAAATCTATTACGTACAAGAACAATTAAATCATATTTTTTGGTTGTTTTGGGTTCAATTATTTATTCATTTGGCGTTGTATGGATTCTACAACTTGGTCAATTCTTTTCAAGTGGTGTCACGGGTACATCACAAATCATTGTTCGTCTTCCTACGCTTTGGGGTGGGAAAAGTATTGATAAATATTTAGGTTTATTTATTGCGATAATCAATACACCTTTGATTATTTGGAGTTGGCGTGGTGTAAGTAAAACATATGCTGTGTTAACAGTTATATCCATTGCAGTTCAATCTATATTCACAACTCTAATAACAAGCTTTACGGTATCACCATTTGTAACCTTACTTGATGGAAGTGGTGTTGGTTTAGTTGAAGCAATAAGAGAAGGTAAATTAAACATCTTCAATCGTTCACCAGAAATGCTACTTGCGGTAGAAAGTTTTAAGTCATCTATTGATACCGCAACACGAGTAATTCTAGCAATTATTGGTGGTGGTGTAACTGGTATTGGTGCAGCACTATGTTTAAAAGCAGGGGGATCAACTGGTGGAATAGATGTTGTTTCTAGTTATCTTCAAATGAAAAAAAGAGTTTCATTTACTAAATATCAATCAATTATTGATTGCGTAATCATTCTTACATCAACAATCTTCGATGTAGAAAGTGTACTATACACTCTAATTCGGTTATATGTATATTTAAAGGTAATTGATATGATTTATAATAGTTATAAGATAACGCGTATTGAAGTTATTACTTCGAAAGGTGAAGAATTAAGAACTGCCTTGATAAGTAAATTCTATCATGGAGTAACCATCTTTGACGCAATTGGTGGTTATACTCTTATTGGTAAAAAAGTACTTGAAATGTATGTTTCCGCATATGAAGTTCAAGACTATTTGCGAACAATTAATACCGTTGATCCAGGTGCCTTTGTTGTATCAACGCAAGTAAAGATAATGGCTGGAAACTATATTCAAAAAACAATAGTATAAACTAAATGACTAGATAGAATTCGTGGGGTTTATAAAAATCCTATAGATTTAGTTGGGGTCTTAAAAGTAAAAACAAAAGCGATAATAGAGAATGATATGATGTCTCTAAAGTAGACAGTGAATAAAAATAAAATTATTCACTATT
>JBJEEE010000012.1:0-4623 GCA_051872775.1 Bacilli bacterium | reverse complement strand
TCAACTTAGAAATTATTTAGACTATATTGGAGGAAAAAGCATCAAGATAATATCAAAAATCGAAAATACAGAAGGTGTTGATAATTTTAATGAAATTCTTTCCTACTCAGATGGTATAATGGTTGCTCGTGGTGATATGGGAGTCGAAGTAAAATATGAAAAACTACCAGGATTACAAAAAAAGTTTATTAGAAAATGTTATCAATCTGGTAAAATAGTCATAACCGCAACGCAAATGTTAGAATCAATGATTCATAGTTTGACTCCAACAAGAGCAGAGATAACTGATGTTGCAAATGCCGTTTTTGATGGAACAAGCGCCATAATGTTATCGGGAGAAACCGCAATCGGAGATCATCCGGAAAAAGTAGTAAAAACTATGGCTCAAATCGCAACCCAAGCAGAAAACGATGCTATAGAACTTGGAATGTATCGATATATGTCTCATGATAATGATATTGAAGATACCACCAATGCAATATGTGATGCCGCATGTACTTCTGCACGAGATTTGAATGCAAAAGTTATCATAGCTGTTACGAAAACAGGTAAAACCGCAAGAATGGTATCTAAATATCGACCAGAAGTACCAATTATTGCGCCTACACCTAGCGATAAAACCTATCATCAATTAGCTTTGTCTTGGGGAGTTTATCCAGTGAAAGCAATATTCCAAGTAAATACTAACAAACTATTTGAACATGCAATTGTATGTGCTAAAATGAATGGATTTGTAAGTAAAAATGATCGTGTTATCATTACAGCTGGAGAAAAAGAGATAACCAATATACTAAATGTCCAAATTGTAGATTAATGATTAAACTTTATTTCTAAAATCAATAGAGGAATAGATATAATGAAGTGAACCCCAAAAATTGGACACTTTTAAAAGAATTAAACAAAACTATAGGATTGAGTTCTATATTCAATGGGACTCAGTCCTTTTAGTTTAATCTTAATTCTTTTGTTATTGTAATAATAAAAATAATCATGTATTGCTTCTTTTAATTCATCTAATGAATCATATTTTAAACCATACTTGCGAAAGTGTAGCTGTCTTAATAGATAGTTGCACTTTTTTTTAAAAAAGACAACCCTATTTAAAGGATTATCTAAATTGCTAAATATTTTGGTTTATAATTTTTTACATATTAATCTTATAATTTATTCATAAAGATTTAATATATAATGAATATAGTTATTTTAATTAAGTAAACTTTTATTCTTTATTTATAATTGATAAAATATCACATGCATCTGTTGGAGCTTTAACAGTATCATTTGCAAAAATGATGACTCCCTTTTCATCGATAACATATGTTGTTCTAACAACTCCCATATATGGTTTACCATATAGTTTTTTTTCATGCCATACATCATATTGTTTGATTACTTCAAGTGATTCATCGGATAACAATAATTGAGGTAAGTCATATTTTGTTTCAAACTTCTGATGTGAAGATGGAGAATCTTTAGAAATTCCAATAACTATAGCGTTATTATCGATAATTTGAGGCAACATTTCTTTATAATTTAAAGCTTGTTTTGTGCATCCCCCGGTATTATCTTTAGGATAAAAATATAAAACAACTTTCTTACCTAAATAGTCACTAAGAGAATGTTGAACATTTGAACTATCAGGAAGAGTAAAATTAGGAGCTTGAGTATTAATCTGTAACATTTTCATTTTCCTTTCTTATAAATACAATTTTTTTATCATTTGATAACTCTTCGGTAAAATGATAACCACGATAACAAAATCTTTTTACATCATCAATAGTGTTTGCATTTATGCTTGCTAAAAAGCGGACCATCGCACCACGGGCTTCTTTGACATAAACTGATTTTTCAATAATTTTATGATCAATCATTTCATAGAAAAAAACATCAATGAATTGATCAGTCGGTTTCAAAAATGGACTTATTAATTTCCGATACTCATTTGATGCTAGATTAAGAACGACACTATCATCCTTGAATACATAATCATAAATTTTTGAATCCCAGTAATTAAGTAAAGATAAGTTATGATTTATCTTAATATTAGATTCAAAATCTAGTCGATAAGGCATAATCGAATCATAGGGACGTAGTGCACCATATAATCCAGATAAAATATATAGATGTGAGTTTACATAATGAATTTCGTCATTATTAAAAACTTGAGGTGCCATTGTAAGATATTGAATGCCATTATAAGCAAGGATGGCAGGGGATGAATTACTTTTATTTTCAAAATCTTGATACATATCAAAAGTAGTGCTTGCAATCTTTCTACTACACTTAAAAGCATCAACTAACTCATTTACAGTTAATGTTTTCATAAATGAAGCTAAAAATTGTGCTTCTTTAATAAAATAAGGGGTAGTTGTATCAATAAGATTACTTTCAAAATAGCGCATACGCTTTGCGGGAGAAATTATTATTTTCATTTTATCACCATTATTATTATAACAAATTATATGTAAAAAAGCAAAATAATTTAACTTAATTAATTGAATTGCCTTATTTCGTGTTTTTTTTATTTATGAATTAGATATAATAGTTGACACGGGAGGAATAAAAGATGAATAAAAGGATAATAAAAATAATAGTAAGCATTTTTTTAATCATTATATCGATGAAGACTTATAATGTAATAGCTAGTCAAGATACAAAAGTAAACTTGATTTTTGATAAAGTTACTTATACTCAAGGAGAGACAATTAGATTAAATATCAATCTTGAAAACTTTGCTAATTTAAATGAAACGAGAATAGTTATTAAAATAAATGAAAAAAAACTAGTTCCTCTAAAAGTCAATAACCAATACGGACAATTGTTGAAAAGCTCAATCTATGAAGAAGCATTATTAAATGAATATGTTGGTGGCGGTTACATTAGGTTTCATTTAATTAAAAAAAGTCTGACCACTGGATATTATTCAGGATATAAAAATAATATTGGGGAGTTTTACTTTGAAGCAAAAGAATATATAGCCAACATATATGAACTTTTTCAATTAGGTTCGTTCGAAACATTAAATAGTGGAATTAATATTAGTTTATATGACATCTACAATCAAAATATTGATTATACGGTTCAATATAGTGAAAAAATAAAAGTAATATGGGATAATGAGAAATATGTTATTGAAGTATTTGATGAGATCCCTAACTATGAGGATGATATTAAAGTCTTAAACCGAGATAATAATGAGTATGAAATAATTTATCAATCAGATATTGATAATCATATTTTATCTACTGGCGTTATTAATGTAGTAATGTTAGATAAAACGAATGGTGATTATATATTATTATCTAAGACAATTGAAGTAGTTGATTCGATTTCACCATCAATTATTGGTGAAAATAGTGTAATTGTCAATAGTTCTGATTTTGATAGTTTTGATGAAACTTCTTTATTTGAGGTCAAAGATAATTTTGATCAAAATCCGCTTGTTGATATTTTATATTATGATGAAAATGGAGAATTGTTAGATAACCGCGATATATTTATAAAATATATGAATCATCACCAAAACGGATTAATGAAGATTAAGGCAATAGATTCTAGTTTAAATAAATCTTTAGAGTTCGTTATTAATGTTCAAATAAACGATAATACTCCCCCTGTAATATCAGCTAGTGATTCATATGAACTATTAGATATATATATAAATGAATTCAACTTTGAAAAAATAATAAGCATCACTGATGATTATGATGAATATCCACTGATTACTTTCAAAAGTTATTATAATCAAGAAGAAGTAAATTATCTTGATGAATTAAAAAAAGGCCATAATGTAATCTTTAAATATAGTGGAATTGATAAAAGTGGTAATTGCACTAAAGAATATACTTGTATTGTAAAAGTTAAAGATACTACGAGTCCACTTGTAAATCAAATAAGTGATATTATAATTAATGATAAAGAATTATCCCAATTTAAATTTTCTAAGGATATTACATATAGTGATAATATCGATCCCAATCCTAGTTTAATTTTGAATTATTATTTAGATAATAAACTAGTATCATACGATAATTGGTTAAAAGGACTTGCGACAAAAGGTATGGGGAATTTTAGTTATTATGTGAAAGACGCGAGTATGAATACTAGTGATACATTTAATATAAATGTTAAAGTTAATGATACAACTGCTCCAATTATTAGGGTTAATAATATAAAAAATGATTCAAAATATACTAAAATTGATAAAATAAATTATGAGATAATAGATAATTTTGAAGGAATTATTAATTCGGTTGTTACACTTAATAATGTATTGTATGAAAATACAACCATTGATGAACCAGGAACATATGAGTTTAAAATAATAGCATCAGATGCATCTGGTAATACAAGTGAAGAAACGATTAATTTTACAATTGTTAAGAATAACTTTTTAGGATTTAGTGAAGACCTATCTTATTATGCAATCAATTATTTAGATGTAATAATAATAGCAAGTATTTTAATGATTGTGATTATGACAATCATAATAATTAGATTAATTACTAGTTATCGCAAGAAAAAACTAAGATAGTAAAACAGGCAAGTGAAAACTTGCTGTTTTTTTTACTGTCAATAACTTTGCAATTTTACAAAAAAATTAAGAAACATAAGCATAATTAT
>JBJEEE010000011.1:0-4726 GCA_051872775.1 Bacilli bacterium | reverse complement strand
ATCGGCATAAATTTTTATTTTTATTATCTGTCTACTTGACAGACATCAGTTCAAACTACTAATCCTCTTTTCTTTATGCTTATTACTATTAAAAATATGCAATCTGTTGTTTATTTCATTGACAAAGTTTTGATAATGTTGTATAATATCTATGAAATATAGAGGAGGAAATGAATATGAAAAAAGCATTTAGATTTGGTTTAGTCGCAATTATTATGGCTTTAGTAATCACATTAGTATCTTGTACTCCAAGTAAGCCAGAATCAGCTCAAAAGAAACTTGAAAAAGCTGGATATGGAGTTACAGTCTTAGAACCATCTAAGGAATATGAAGGTGCGGAAACAGTTTTGATGGCATCAAAAAGTGCTGGATTGAAAGTAGAAGCACTTACTGCTGTTTATTTTTCATCAGCTGATGAAGCAAAAGCTGCTTATGAAAAATATGTTGGTGAAAACAAGAGTGAAAATGTAAAACAAGCAGGTAAATGGTTATTAATGGGTAGTGAACAAGCTATCAAAGATTTTACTAAGTAGAAATAAAAAATCCTATTCAATTTGAATAGGATTTTTTTTATAAAATACTTTAACTATTTGTCCGAAGTATTGTTGAAACCTTCTTGGAACGCTTCTATTTCTTTTTCAGTCTGTTCATTTGAAGAAAACTCATTTGCTTCACTTTGTGGTTGTGTAGGTTCAGTATCGTTAGATAAAGAAGCCGCGCGTTCGCCATTTAATCTAATGTAAAATTCAGCTCTTGCAGCTTGCATATAAGGAATAACCCAAATCAATAAAATACCGAAGGTAAAGACTGATAGTATTATCCATCCAATAAAGCTTAAATCTAATAAGAATAATTCAGCTTTATGGCCATCCATCATTTGACGACTTTCTGTGATTGCTTGGTTGCCTTCCATTTCTGGATTATCCGCAAGTATGTATGGACTCATTGCATATGAATAAGATTTGATAATACCTGGTATGAAAAATAGCATTGACCAAAGCATAATGTAGATGTTATAAAGTAAATACCATACGAAAGTATTTCCAAAATAGTTAAATTTTGAAAACAATTGGCCAAATTCAGTTTGTTTAGATCTAACAACGTTCAACATGATAGTTGTAAAACCAATCATTAATGGTCCACCAATTATAATTGGACCGATAAATGTAAAACTTGTACAACCAACGAGAATGGACATAACTATGTATGCGCCAATAATTATTCTCCAATTACCCTTTATTTTTTTTCTTGCAACTGATTTAATGTACGAAATTCTCATATTTCTCCTCCTATATATAGTATATTATACTATTAAAGATATATTTTGCAATAAAATGACAACTATAAATTTTTTTATAATCAAATTCTTTTACAAATCATTATTTTTTTTGTATAATAGAATAAAATGGGGGACGATTGGTCAATGAATAAGCAGAGAAAATATATCTTAAGATTTGCTATGATTACTATGGCTTTCATTATGTGTCTTACTCTTATGGGATGCAAAATAACACAAAACTATGCGGATAAGATTAACGCCGCTTATCGTGATAGTAGACCATATACTTATAATGATGTAATTTTACATTTAGGAGATACCTTTGATAGAAGTAATTTAGAAGGCACACCTTCAACAATAACTGGTACAGCTAGTTGGTATCAAGGATATGGCAATAGTGATTCAGATAAACAAAAATTCATAAAGGATAATTCAAATGGGAAAAAAATAAAAGCTATATGTATTCAATTCAATAACGGGTATGCGATAAAGGCAGAATATTTTGTGGTAAATGAAGATGAATAAAATCAAAAGAATAATTATTTTAAGTGTTTTCTTGGTTTTATCATTCTCGTTATTTAGTTGCAATAGAGTTACAAAATTTAACTATGATAAAATAAAAGTAGGTATGAGTTATCAAGAAGTCCATTCCATTTTAGGAGAACCAATTGATCATTATGTAGATTTAACATATGATTCATACTTATGGGTTAGTAAAGGAAATAGTTATGAAGAAGCATTACAAATCTCTCAAAAAGGTAGTAGTGTTACATATATAGTTGTAATATTTTCAACAGAGTTAACCAATTCATCACCAGTAGTATTGCGAAAGACATATGGTGATATAAGTGAAACTGTACAAGAGTAATAGGTGAATATATGAGTTATGTTAGAACAAGAATAGAAGAAGATAAACGAAAAAATAAACCTAATATGGTATTTCCCATTATTTCAACGGGTTTTGCTTTTATTGTCTTAATTGTTATTATTGTACTTTTCGCAACCTCCAATGGACAATTCCCCGTAGGTTTATTCATATTTGTTATTGTTATTTTAATCTTATATCCACTTTCTAGTTGGTTAAACAGTTATGTTTTAAAGAAAATGAATTTGCGAAAAATCGACAACTACGAAAAAGAAACAGAAATGTTGATTAAATACGTTCGTAGATATGAGTCATATCGAGCTTATGAATATCCAAAAGATGTAAAAATTACTTTTTCTGTAGAAGAAAATCAAAGTATTAATACAGTAGAACCTAAATTTTACGTTGATAGTTGTAATTTTGGTACTCCTGATAATTCATGTGTCTTGCTTACTTTAGGAGTAAGCTTTGCAGGAATAGAAGTTAACAAAACAACAGGATATATTGAAAGAATTGCTGGTGTATTGCCAAGATCAATTTGGTACAGAAAAAAACTAAAAGTCCCAACAGCAAAAGCAGCAAAAATGAAATTAGACTTTAATGGCTTTAATATAAATCAAAAATTAGTTATTCACGCTTTAAAAAGAGCTGATACATATTATGACAATAAAACAGGATGGTTAGTATTTGGCGAAAGAAAAACTACTGTCATAGACGACGCTTATGAAGTAAGTAAAAATGTTATTGTTGTATTAAGAGATCAAGAACTTATGTCAGTGTGGGTAAAAATTGAACCTGGTTTATTTGTAAAATAACCATGTTAAAAATTAATATAGGAAAAAATAAAAAAATATATAAAAAAGGAGTGTTTATTATGGAAACTTATGGAATCGAAAAACTTGGTATTATTGGCCCTAAAGCCGTTTACCGCAATCTTACACCTGCTCAATTAACTGAAGCTGCACTTCGTCGTGGAGAAGGTACATTATGTAATACAGGAGCCTTAGTTGTAACTACAGGTAAGTACACTGGTCGTTCTCCTCAAGACAAATTTATCGTTGATACTGAAGGAGTACATAACGATATTGCATGGGGAAAAGTAAATCGCCCTATTACAAGAGAAAGATTTAATGCAATTAAAGCTAAAATGGCTGCTTATATGCAAGGAAGAGAAGTATTTATCTTTGATGGTTTCGCAGGAGCTGATAAGAAATATACAAAGAAATTTAGAATAATTAATGAACTTGCAAGTCAAAATATGTTTATTCATCAATTATTAATTCGCCCTACACAAGAAGAACTTGAAACATATGGAGAACCTGACTATACAATGTTAGTTGTTCCTGGATTTAAGTGTGATCCTGAAGTAGATGGTGTTCATAGCGAAGCCGCTATTATTATTGATTATGAAGCACATGAAATTATCATTTGTGGTTCTCAATATGCAGGCGAAATCAAAAAGAGTGTTTTCTCTACAATGAATTATGTTATGACAAAACAAAATGTATTACCAATGCATTGCTCTGCTAATATGGATCCTGAAACAGGTGAAACTGCAGTATTCTTTGGTTTATCTGGAACTGGTAAAACTACATTATCTGCCGACCCTAATCGTAAATTAATCGGTGACGATGAACACGGATGGAGCCCTGATGGTGTGTTCAATTTTGAAGGTGGATGCTATGCTAAATGTATTAATCTATCTCCTGAAAATGAACCTGATATTTACAATGCAATTAAATTTGGTTCACTTGTAGAAAACGTAATTATGGACCCTGAAACTCGTGAATTTGATTTCAATGATGGTTCATTAACAGAAAATACACGTGTTGGTTATCCTATAACTTATATTAATAATGCTCAAATCCCTGGATGTGGTGGTATTCCAAAAGTAGTAATCTTCTTAACAGCTGATGCTTTTGGTGTTCTTCCTCCAATTAGTCGTCTAGATAAGAATGCCGCAATGTATCATTTCGTAACTGGTTTCACATCTAAACTAGCAGGTACAGAGCGTGGTGTAACTGAACCTCAACCTACATTCTCAACTTTATTTGGCGAACCATTTATGCCAATGGATCCATCTGTTTATGCACAAATGTTAGGTGAAAAACTAGAAAAATACGGAACAAAAGTATATCTAGTAAATACAGGATGGGCTGGTGGAAGTGCCGCTCAAGGTGCAAAACGTATGAAACTTGCATATACACGTGCAATGGTTACAGCTGCTCTAAATGGCTCATTCGATAATGTTGAATTTAAACATCATCCAGTATTCAATGTAGATTATCCTGTTTCTTGTCCAAATGTACCAGCTGAAAAGCTTGATGCACGTGGCATGTGGGAAGACAAAGCTGCATATGATGAACAAGCTAATAAACTTGCGCAAATGTTCGTGGAAAATTTTGCTAAGAAATATCCAAATATGCCTAAAGAAATTGTTAATGCTGGACCAAGACCAATTAAATAAGCATTAAAAAAAGTAAAATAAGTTAACTCATAATTGGGTTAACTTTTTTCTTAATATAGAACTGTCAATAACTTTGCAATTTTACAAAAAAATTAAGAAACATAAGCATAATTAT
>JBJEEE010000010.1:0-19136 GCA_051872775.1 Bacilli bacterium | reverse complement strand
CTGTCTTTTCTACCGTTGATCTTATTACTCTTCCAATACCATCATCAATATAAATGGCACTTCCACTACTTACATTCCATATGATATTTGATCCTAAGTATCCTTTACTTGGTAGTTCAAAATCAGTAAATACGACACTTGGTAGTGCTGATTTTCTTATATCTAGTTTTACTTTTTCTTCATCTGTTAAAATACTATCAAGAAATGTTAACCTTGATTCTTCAATTAAATCTTCGATTATTTCGGTTAAACTACTCGCATTTAGTGGTGTTCCTATTTCATAGATTTCACCCATCATATAAGAACAAACAACTATGATGGGAATACTTGAAAATTCCATGCTGTTCTTCCTTTCTTTCATATCTAAAGATTAGCTACTTCTTCTAATATGAATTTTTTATTTGTAATTTGTAATTTAAATTACACCAGTATTATAGCAAATGTGTATTTTATGACCATGGAAGTCGACTTCCACGCTAATTGGCTTCAAAAACCCAAAATACCAACAAAATTTTAGTGTTTTTTAGTAAATTTTTATAATTTTGACCAAAAATTGAACAAATTTTGTCATTTTGGATGGAAGTTAACTTCCATTTTTTTATAAATTATTTTTGCTTTTTTTGATTTATATAATAGGTTGATCAAGTCTTTTATATAAAATCTTCTTAGATAATTTAAATTACACCTGTATTATAGCAAAATGATGATTTTAAATCCGCAAGGTACTTGCGTGGGAAAAATCAAGAATTTTGACTTTTTTTGACGTTTTTTGGTGTTTTTACTACCAAATTACTTACTTTTGTTCAAAAATCTTGAAATTAGGTATTAAAAAATCCGCAAGTAACTTGCGGATTATTAATTATAGTTTTTTATGTTTTTTACTTTTTCTTTCTTTTTATATGGTAATCTAACCATTTGTTTAATTAAATCATGTAAGTTAAAAGGAATTAAGGGATATAAATATGGTCTTGTAAAACTTTTAAGACAGGCAAGATAGATTAATAGTATTAGTATACTGATGATTAATCCCGTTATTTTTAAGATAAATACCATTAATATAATAAATATTTTTGATATTTTGGCTGCTAATGATAGTTCATAACTAGGGGTAATGTATGAACCTATTGCGGAGATTGCGGAAAGAATAACAACTTGCTCTTTAACAATTCCAACTTTGATAGCCATATCTCCTAAAATAAGACCAGATATTAACCCCATTGAAGTAGCAAGAGCATTAGGTGTATGAATTGATGCCATTCTAATTAATTCTACCGCAATTTCTGCAATTAAAACTTGCAGGAATAACTGATTAAATGGTACATCTGTTAAAAATAAATAACTAAAAAAGGGTATTGTATAATTAATACTACTTAATGCAAGCCATACAGGAACACTAAAAAATGAAAAGATAATACCTATGAATCTTATCAATCTTAAGTATGTCCCCGCAATAACCGTTTGTCTAAATTCTTCCGCATGTTGCAAGTGATCAAATACCGATACAGGACCTATGATAGCGCTTGGTGAGGTATCAACGATGATTCCAAACATTCCTTGATATAAATGCATTGCAAGTGTATCAGGTCGTTCTGTATATTTAATTAATGGATATGGGGTATAAAAATTATTTAACAAAAGTTCTTCCAATGCTTTATCAGTTAAAGTAAGTTCATTTACTCTTATCGATTTTAATTTTGTTTCAATTGTAACTTTGACTTTTTCACTAATTATATTTTCAAGATATAATAAAACTACTTTAGTCTTACTTACTTTACCGATTTCAAAACATTTCATTACCAAATGCTCATCTTTAATACGTCGTCTAATTAAACCTATATTTACATTAAGGTTTTCTGTAAAACCATCTCTACTACCTCTAACAACCTTTTCACTATCGGGTTCACTCAATGATCTTGCGGGATAGTTTTTTAAATCAATGATAACTGCCTTATTATATCCTTTCATCATTATAACTAAATCACCATTAAATAAAGCTTTAGCAATTTCTGTTTTCTCATCATTTATTTTTAGTGATTCACATGAAAATGAATTAGATAATACTTCAATAAAATTCGATTCATTAATTTGTTCTTTTATGTTAATAAAATCATTTACAAGAAGGGTTAGTTTCATCGAACTTGTTATAAAAGTATTATATAATAAGGAAAAAGAATAATTATGGTTTTTAATTATTCTTTCATTAAAATCAAATGTATGTGTAAATCCTATTAACTCTTTAACTTTATGAATACTATCCATTTTATCCTCGTGGTTTAAAAATTAAGGCAATTATAAAGGAAGAAAATATTGCCATTGCTATTCCACTTGAAGTTAGTTCAAATATGCCAGTGAATAAACCCAAAAATCCAGATTCAGTGGTTGCCACAACAGCCGCATGTGTAAGCGAATGTCCAAATGAAGATATAGGAACAAGGGCTCCACCACCTCCAAATTTAATTAACTTATCGTATAAGCCAAATATTTCCAAAAATGAACCCATGGCAACATATATTATCGTCAAATATATTGGTAATAGTTTAAATAGATCCATAATTACTTGTGCAAATAAACAAAGTAAACCACAAGTCAAAAACGCGTTAAGATAATTCATTATAATCACTTCTTTCTAGTATTATTCCATGGCTTATACATGGTATCGACAATTTTTGGGCTGTCATGATTGGATTTAATAAAGCTCCGGTTGCTAAAATAAGAATTCTACGATACTTTTTTTGTTTCATTTGTTCTACTAGATATCCAAGAGTAACAGCTGTAACACAACCACATCCACTTCCTCCAGCAAAAACCTTTTGCTTTTTGATATCGTATAACATAAGTCCGGCATCAATATGTTTGGAAGAAATATTTATTCCATGCTCAAAGCAAATTTTTTCAAAGATATCACTTCCATATGTTGATAAATCACCTGTAACAATTAGATCATAATCATCAATACTACGATTGTAATCTTTTAAATGATTCAGAAGCGTACTAACCGCGGCTGGAGCCATCGCACGTCCCATATCTTGTGCATCTTTCATCCCTACATCTTCAATTGTTCCAACTGTTCCCCCTGCAATTCTAATATCACTTTGGATGTTACTCAAAATTGAGGCTCCTGATACGGTTGCGGTAAAAGTTGAAGTAACCGGTTTTTGCCCTCCATATTCTGTAGGATATCTAAATTGACGTTCACTTGTTGCATTATGACTTGAGGTCAAACACATTATATTACTTCCCAATAGATTATCTAGAATAATAGAGGCAACTATAAACGTTTCTGTCAATGTTGAACATGCCGCAAACATTCCAAGATAAGGAATGTTACAGTCTTTTAAAGCATAACTTGTAACCGCAATTTGATTATTTAAATCTCCACCTATAATATAGCTTAAATCACTTTCTTGCAAATTTCCTCTTGCTAATGCTATTTCAAACGCTTTATTTACAAGAGCCATTTCTGCTTGTTCCCATGTTTTTTCATTACAACGAATATCATTAAAACAATAATCAAAATAATTCCCAATCGGACCATTTTGTTCAAGTGGTCCTGTAACAACAGCTTTACTATGTAAATAGGTATGTTCAAATTTAAAACTATTTTTCCCAACTCTCATATGTTAAATTCCTCTTAACAAAAAAATAATCGTTCCGCTTATAAAAGCACTAACTACACCTGCTACAATCACTGCTCCCGCTAACTTAAACATATTACTCATTATTCCTAAAACAACTCCTTCACTCTTTCCTTCTAAGGCCGATGAAGTCATAGAATTAGCAAAACCGGTAATAGGGATAAAGGTTCCTGCTCCTGAGAACTGTCCTAATTTATCAAAAATTCCAACTCCTGTAAGTAGTGAAGTCACTGCTACTAATGTCATTGACATTAAACTATTGGCAATTTTGGTTTCAATATTAAAAATATTAGTAAATAAATCAATTAATCCTTCAGAGATTAATCCAACAATTCCACCGATAATAAATGCCTTAATGGCATTTTTTATAATAGGGCGTTTTACCGGATTGCTTTCAATTACTTTTTTACAAATATTCATACTTTCTTTATTCAAAATATCACTTCCTTAATACTTATTTTGAACACAAACTTGTCTTTTTATTCCTAAAATAATAGACCTTTATAATTATCATCATCTTTAAACAATCATATTTTATAATATGATAAAAATAAAATGCCAAAGGAGTGAATATAATGTTATTTAATAATTGGGGATTCGGGGGAAGAAATAAGCAATGCCAATCAAATGATAATTATAATTCATCTTGTACTGGGCCTAGAGGACCACAAGGTCCAGCTGGACCGATGGGTTTACGTGGCCCACGTGGAATACAAGGACCAATTGGACCGGTTGGTCCACGCGGATTACCCGGACAAATGGGACCAGCAGGAAGAGATGGTAAATCATCAATAACAGATTTAGCGTTTATGTCATCTTCAGTTCCCATTACAATTACGACTAATCTCAATACGATACCAACAATAGTATCTTCAAACAACGCTATATCATTTGATAATTCTACTAACATATTTACATTATCAAAAGGAATTTACGAATTTAGTTTTTCAGGGGTAATTTCTTCTAATCATCCTCACACAGCCTCAATTGTTTTAATTATTAATGGTATAAGTTCTCCTCTAACAACCCTTGAAAATACAAGTGAAGGAACAATGTATCTTAATAAAACAATTATGCAATTATTTGAATCTGAGACAAAAATTGCCTTAAGAATAAATGTTAATGATCAAACAGAAATTAACTATGTCACATTCTCAATAAAAAAATATAACTTAGATTAATATAAAAAAGGAATGATTAATAATATCATTCCTCTTTAAATATTAACTTAACCACTGTTCCTCTCTTTTCTTCACTATTTAATGAAACAGAAATGTTATATTTATTACAAATATGCTTAACAATTGCAAGACCTAGTCCAGTACCACCTAATGCTTTAGATTTAGCTTTATCAACTCGATAGAATCTTTCAAAGACACGATTTAGATGTTCTTTTGGAATTCCTATTCCTGTGTCTTTTACTGTTATTTCTCTATTTGTGCTATCAATGCTGATTAAGATAGAACCATCGACTTGATTATATTTTACCGCATTTTCAATGATATTTTTTAACAATTGATAGGAATCATCCGAATTCATATTGATTAAAAAATCATCATCATTAATATCAACCTTAATATTTTTATCATTTATTAAGTTAGCCAAATCAACTAACACTTCATTCGTAATCTTCCTAATTGATTGCGTCTTAATTTCTACTTCTTTTTTTGCCTCTAACTTAGAAAGTTCAAGCATTTCAATTATTATTTTATTCATTCGTTCTGCTTCCTTGATGGTTTTATTAGTAGCATCTTTAATTTCTTCTTCATCGGTGATAATCCCTTCTCTAATCATTTGTTGATAACCAATTATCGAAGTAAGAGGACTCTTTAATTCATGTGAGGCATTAGCGAAAAAGTCAGTTTTCGTTTTTTCAAGTAATTTTTCATTTGTGACCTCAATAATGAAAACTGAAACACCAAATTTACCATCAATTTTAGCATATTCATCATTAATTGATGAAATGTTGAGACTATAAAACCTATTATTTTTCTCATAATCAAGTTTAGCATTAATCATTTTATTCATAGCTTCTTCTATTTTCATAGAAATATCATGATTAGAAAATAAAGTATAAAATGATTTATCTATAACTAAATCATAATTACGTTCTAAAAATGAACATGCCATTGCATTAATTAAAATGACATCGCCTAATCCATTAATTATAATTAGACCTTGATGCATATTTTGAATAATATAATTTAGTTTATTCTTTTCTTCATTTAATGAATTAATTTTATTATCAATCAAAATATGTGCCTGATCAATCTGATTTGATAAAATGATTAAATCATCACCGATATACTTATAATCATTGCCAACAATTTGTGATAACTTATTAACCTCTTCTTTTATAGGTTTAATTAAATTATTTGATATTCTCTTTATTAGAAAAAATGACAAAAATATTATTAATACTAAGAAAAGAAAACCATAAAGTAATAAACTATTTACAATCTCATAAGTATTGGCCTCAGGAATACAAACCCTAACATAAATATCATTAGTGAATCCGGCAATATAGACCATTCTTTTTTGTAATGTATCTGAGTATCGATAACTTATTGTTCCAAGTTTTTTAATTTCGGGGCGATTCAAGTGATTATCTTCTGGGACTGTATCCGTATCATATAAAACATGACCATCTTTATCAATAAATGTTATTCTTATTTCTTCATTAACACTATGCAAAAGATTTGCGGTTGTATCTAATTCGGTAACATTCAAATTATCAATGATTATTTGAAGATACGTTTGCATCTCCTTTTTTGTTGATTTTTTATTGCTGTTAATAACGACCAAACAAGAAACAATAAAAAATATTAGGAGTGATAAAAAAATCAAGAGAGAGGTTGTTATAAAATACTTTTTTTTCATTCTGACACCTTATACCCTACACCAAATACTGTTTGAATAAGAGATTCATCATTTAGTTTTTTACGTAAAGATTTTATATGCATATCGACAGTTCTACTTTGGAGACCATCAGTATCACCCCATAGTTCTTCCAAAATATCTTCACGTGAAACAACTTTTCCCTTATTTTCAAGTAATATTTTTAGAATTGAAAATTCTTTAACCGTTAGTTCGATTTCTTCATTATGGCAATAGCAGATATGTTTATCAAGATCTAAACTAATATCATTATTAAAGAGTTTTTTACTTTTTCGCTTTCTAAACTTAGCGTTTACTCTTGACATTAATTCGAGTAGATCAAATGGCTTTTCGATGTAATCATCAGCTCCTAGATCTAAACCGTCAACTTTATCCATTATCATCCGGTTTGCGGAAATAATAATAATGTCAATGTCATCATATTTAGGATTCGAACGAATTACTTTTATAATCTCAGATCCACTATAATCAGGTAACATCATATCAAGTAAAATCATATGGGGCGTTACTTCATTAAAACGCTTAAAAAATGAAGTACCATCATAAAAAGTTTCAACAAAATATCCTTGTTTTGTTAAAGTTTTATTTATTATTTTAGCAATATCTTGATCATCTTCAACTGAGTAAATTATATAGTCCATATAACCACCTTTAAAATATTTTTTTATCTTTATAATAACCTCTTAAAATATAGACAACCCACTCTGCAACATTAACAGCATGGTCAGCTATTCTTTCTATATATTTTACCACTAAAGTCGTATAAATTGCAAATGATGAGCTAAAAGAATCTTTGTTACTTTCTTCAATAATTTCATTTAGTATTTTTTCATAGATTTCATCAATTTCATCATCGGCTTTAATTACTTTAATAGCTAAAAGTTCATCTTTATTTATAAAGCTTAAAACGGAATTATGAACCATAGACATTGTTTTTTTAACCATTATATCTAAATCAGGTATTTTAATCTTTGCTTCATCTTTTAGTTTTGTCGCAAATTCAATAATATCTTCCGCATGATCCCCCATACGCTCTAAGTCTGATACAAGTTTTAAGATCCCGGTTACACTTCTTAAATCTTTAGCATAGGGTCTTTCTTTTAACATAATATCAATTGCAAGTTCCTCAATTAGACGTTCATACATATCAACGACATCATCGTTAATAGTTGAGGCTAATTCTTCATTATAGTTATAATAAATTTCAATTGCCTTTTTTAAGTTTTCTTCCACTAAATCTGCCATTTTTAGACTTAATTGATATAAATTTTCAATTTCTTTTTCTAAATACATATAAATCTCCTACCCAAACCTACCAGTGATATAATCTTCTGTTTTCTTATTTTTGGGATTCTTAAATAATTCTAAAGTTGTACTATATTCTATAATTTCTCCAAGCATAAAAAATGCAGTATAATCGCTTATTCTTGTTGCTTGTTGCATATTGTGCGTTACAATAATGATTGTATAATCTTTTTTTAGTTGTTCGATTAATTCTTCAATTTTTAAAGTCGCAATAGGATCAAGAGCACTTGTAGGTTCATCCATTAAAATTACATCAGGTTGTAATGCAATGGCTCTTGCTATGCATAGTCTTTGTTGTTGTCCACCAGAAAGAGAAAGAGCCGAAATCTTTAGGTTATCTTTAACCTCTTCATACAATGCAGCTTTTTTTAATGCATCTATAACAATTTCATTTAGTTTAGTTTTATTCTTTATGCCATGACATCTAGGTCCATATGCAACATTATCAAAGATGGACATCGGAAAAGGATTAGGGGTTTGAAATACCATACCTACACTAGTTCTTAATATCATAGGATTAATTTGCATTATTTCTTCATCATTATATTCAATACTACCAGTAATTTTACAATTAGGAATGAGATCATTCATCCGATTTAAACAACGTAAAAAGGTGGATTTACCGCATCCAGATGGACCAATTAATGCTGTTACTTTATTTTTATATAAAGATATGTTAATATCTTTTAATGCATGTTTTTCTTGATAATAAAGGTTTAGATTTTCTACTTTAAAAACGATATTTTCCATTTTATCGTCCTCCTTTGGATAATAATTTATTACTGAGAAGTTTTACAGCAATATTTAAGATTAAAACTACACTTAAAATGATTATGCTAATGGCACACGCATGCTCTAAATTAGGTTTTTCTCCAGAAATGGACGTCCAAATATGAACTGCCAAACTAGTTGATGAACCAAAAATAGAAATATTATCTTTAATTGATGTTCCAACGGCAAAAATTAGAGCTGCACTTTCACCTATTATTCTACCAATAGAAAGGAAAATAGATGTAATAATACCAGGTAGTGCACTAGGAATAATTATTTTGAACATCGTTTGGACGTAACTTGCTCCAAGACCTAGTGATGCCATTTTATAACTTGATGGTATCGCATTAATCGATTCTTCTGTTGTTCTAATTATAATAGGTAATAACATAATTGATAAAGTTAAAGCTCCTGATACAATGCTTCCTCCACTACGATTACTAATGCTATTTACAAAAGGAATAAAAACAATCATTCCAATTAATCCAAAAATAATTGAAGGAATTCCACTTGTCATATCAATTAAGGATCTTATTAAATTAGTAAATCTATTGTTTGGTGCGTATTGTGAGAGATAGATTGCGGCCATAATACCGAGTGGAAGCGCAATAATAAGGGTTAAAACTATTAAATAAAAAGTTGTTATTAGTGATCCTCTAATACCTCCACCAATCGTAGAATAGTATATTTCATTAATCGATACGCCTTGATCTAAAGCAAGCACCATTTTTTCGACTTTGTCTTTTGTTGTAAGAATGGATAGTGATCCATCTTCATTTTCTACTTGAATTCTTTTTATAATTTGACCCACCATTATATCAGCATGAGTACTATTAGATATGTTTTTAGCATTTCTTAATGGTGATAGATTATCAATATAGACTATTTCAACGGCATCGTTATTACTAAAATCTTTACTTTCTTTCAATCCAATTCCCCATTTAGTTGAATAATATACACCATTATTATTAACTAGTTCAAATTCATAATCTATTGTTTTGGTACAACTTGCAAAATATGGTTTTTCATAATAGTCACTTACTAACATTTTAAAACTAAAGCCTTTTAATCCATTTGAGAAAATAAAAAACAAAATAAGAATTAGTATTATTAATTCAAAGGAAGAAAAAACATAAGTTATTGTATTTAAGATTCTATCATGCAGTCTTATTCTTTTTGTATTGTCTATCATAACTTTTACCTATCTTATTCTTTATAAAATTTAAAAGTAAATTAGTTAATAATATAATAATTATTAATATAATTCCGACACTAAATCTAATATCATAATCTAATCCAATCGTTTCATTAATACCTTGTAACATTGCAGAAGTCAAGGTTTTAGTTATATCAAATGGATTAAACGTTGGACCACTTCCCGCGTTACCACATACAAGTGAAACCGCTGTTGCTTCACCTAAAGCTCGCCCTACACCTAAGATAATACCTGAAAAAATACCTGATTTTGCACTTGCTAATACTACCTTAAAATTTGTTTGCGTCTTCGAAGCACCAAGGGCAAGCGAACCATTAATTAATTTTTCATCTATTGCACTAATAGAAGTAATTGAAATCATTGTTATGGTTGGCATAATCATCATTGCAAGGACAATGGCAGAAGAAAGTAACGACATACCACCTGCACTTTGGTATCCAAATAAATTGCCAAGATTATTTACAAATGATGTAATGACACCGACCCCAAATAGACCATAAATAACGGATGGAATGCTAGATAGAAGTTCGATGGTACGGTTTAAAATAGATGCTAGCCAATGAGGGGCAATTTTTGCAATAAATAAAGATGAAAAAATTGATATAGGTGTGGCAATAATTAAGGCTAATATGGTTACAAAAAATGTGTTTAAAATTATGTATCCAATACCATATTCACTAACACCTGTTTTCCACTTTAATCCAACTATAAATTTAAAGAAATTGACCGTATAGGTACCACCATTGATTTCATATTTTTTGATAAATGGCATTAATCCTTTAATTAAGATAAAAATAGTAATGAATACAATAATACCGGCACAAATTAAAGTTACTATTTTTAACGCTATTTTTACTGCTTTATCAAGGAAAACTAAGGTACCTATCTTCTGATTATTCTTTGTTTGCTTCATATTTAAAAAGCAAAATAGCTTTCGCTATTTTGCAATTTGACTCCAAGTAGTATATGTGCCATTATAAATACTAACAATTTGTTCTTTAGTTATTGCATTAATCGTATTATTTTGATTAACAACAATAACAATTGCGTCTATACACATAGTGCCCTTAATTGAATCACTCATAGCTTCTTCTTCTTTAAATTCACGAGATGCAAAACCGATATCACTTGCATTAGCACCATCTTTTTCACTACCATTAGTTCTCTTATATGCATCGGCAGATCCAGTTGCGTTTTGTTCAAATTGGAAATTACCGCATTTTGAACTAAATTCTATTAATAGGGCTTTTACAATACTGCTAACTGAAGTTGAACCAGCGATTCTGATTACTGCACCTGAATTATCTTTACTTGCGATTGGATAATCTTTAGAAATTTCACTCCAAGATTTAACATTATTATTTTCAGGAACTATTCCTCCATGTTCTTTAATTGTAGCTTGTCCTTCAACAGTTGACATAAATGCTACAAATGCTTCAACGATTTGTTTATTCGTTTCGTTTGTATATTCTTCACGTAAGCAATAGTTGAAGTTTCTTGTAAGTGTATATGTACCATTTAAAACATTAGCTTCAGTTGGTTCAACACCTTCATACATTAAACCTTTAAGTGAGGTTCCTTCTAAAGATGCAAGAGAAATATAACCAATTCCTTTATCATCGTTTGTGATACTATTGATCATAGATCCATTATCAGCAACTTCAATGTAACCACTTACTAAAGGATCATTAGACTTAGCTGCATCTTCAAATCCAATTCCAGTAAAGAAACCATCACGTGTTCCTGATTTATCATCTCTTGTATAAACTTTAATTTGATCACTTGTTTTAGTGCAAGAAACACATCCTACTAATACAGCAAATACCATTAAAAATAAAGCAATAAATTTAAAATTCTTTTTCATTTGTAATTTCCTCCGTTTACACAAATATTATACATTTGTTTTAAAGGTTAATCCTACATAGTTTTGTAAATAATTGTAAAGAAATTGTAAAATTGCCAAATTTTTACTATTTTTATAAAAAAATTGATATTAAACATAGTTAGTTTAATATCAATCTTAGTATTATTATTTATAATTTTATGATAAATAATATTTAATAATTTAGTTATGATATAACATTTTTAGCATGCTAAAAGCTGAGAGGATATATTATATAAAAAAGCTTTAATATAAAAATTTAATAAAACTATAAATCTAAAAAACTAATCCTTTTAAATTTAGTGAGTTAACTCTTAGTAGTGTCTTTTTTATGATATTACCATTATTTGCAATTTATAACTTAATATGATATAATAAACCTAACAATATGAAGACATTTGTATTATTAACATGGAAAGAAGGGTTAACTTGACCATAAAGATGTTTAATTTTTGGTATTTCTTTTGGATTGTTCTAAGTATTCTTATGTATTTTGGATTGTACTTCCTACTTAAGAATCGTAACGATAAAACCAAAAAGTGGGTTGTGTTTGGGGTTTTAGTTTTATGGCTCATTTTCCCAGTTTATATCCTCATCACCCCTCTTACATTTGACATCATGATGCTAAGTAATCGTTCTAATTTCATTAATTATTTCCAAAATATTAAAGAAAAAATAAATAAGTTTTTCTTAAATAAAAAGAAAAACTTATCAACAAATGAGGATTAAACATATGTTTTCTATCAAAAAAGAAAAAAACATTAAAAAACAAAAAATAACCATTAAGACAAGTACTGGAAAACGTTTATCCCTTATTGTGTTATCTAATGAAAATCAAGAAACCTTAAGTCCCGGAATTTTGTGGTTACACGGTGGTGGTTATTATCTAGGAATGAAAGAAATGATCTATATGTCTAGAGCAATCGACTTAGTAAAAAAATATAATGCGGTCGTAATTTCACCTGGATATAGTTTATCTTTACTTCATCCATATCCTGCGGCTTTAAATGAATGTTACGATGCCCTCCTTTATATAGTTAATAATGCTTCTTCTTATAAAATTAACAAGAATCAAATTATGATTGGTGGGGAAAGTGCTGGCGGAGGACTAGCTATTGCGGTGGCAATGATGGCATGTGACAAAAAAGAAGTAAATATAGCCTATCAAATGCCCCTATATCCTATGATTGATAACTTTGATACACCATCTTCAATCGACAATCATGGTAAAGTATGGAATACACGTAAAAATCACTTTGGTTGGAAATTATATTTACGGAAAAAAGCTAAAGAAATGGTTGAACCATACGCTGCCCCCGCAAGACAAACTAACTACACGGATTTACCTCCAGCTTATACCTTTGTAGGCGATGAAGAACCATTTTATTGTGAAACTATGACTTATATAAGTAACTTAAAAAAAGCAGGGATTGAAGCAAATATTGATGTATATCACACTAATATTCATGCTTTTGATATGCTTCATCCTTCCTTAGATATTTCGCAACAAGCTATTATAAAGTTTGAAGAAGCATATATTTATGCATCAAAGCATTATTTTAAAAACAATTAATACCTCATACTATAGATAATACATATATAAATAATTATTATAGCTACTCTTGAAACAAAAAACCCACTATTAATAATAATGAAATAAACTTTATTTCATTATTATTTTTTTATACAAATATAACTATATTACTTAGGAATTATACTAAAATAATATATTTTAGAAAAAATTTAAATGTTTAATTATTGACATTTAATACTTATTAGTATATAATACTATTAAGAAATATAAAGGAATATAAAATTATGCGCAATACAATTCAAAGGACATTGGTTTTAAATACCGTCAATTATCTTAAAAACCATCCAACTGCTGATGAAGTATATAACGAAATAGTAAAACTACATCCTAGTATAAGCCGAACAACTGTTTACCGTAATCTAAATGTATTATGTGAATTAGGACACATCCGTAAACTTGCTATTCCAGGAGGACCTGATCGTTTTGATCATATTTGTCAAAGTCATTGTCACGTTCAATGCGCGATTTGTGGTAAAGTTTTTGATGTTGATATGGATTTTGTACCTGATTTAGAAAATAAAATCAGAGATAACCATGGTTTTACTTTCAATGGTTATAACATAATTTTCCAAGGGATTTGCCCTGATTGTAAAAAATAAGTTTAATAAGGTTTTAACGGAATTTCCGTAAAATATAAATTGAAAGGAGAATAATTATGAGAAGTATTACAACATTAGATTTACAATATGCCCATCGTTTTTATGGTTTTAAAGGAGAAGCTCAATATTTACATGGACATACAGGTGTCTTAACAATTGAAGTTGAAGATACTATTGAACCAGGAGTTAACATGGTTTTTCCATGTAACGAAATCAAAAAAGTAGCTTGGGATGTTCTAAAGAACTTTGACCATGCTTTAATTTTACGTGAAGATGATCCACTTCTACCCGCTATTTTAAGTGTCTATGAGGCACAAGGAATCAAAAATGGAGCGCCATCTAACAAAATGAAGGGAGTTGCTTTTAAAACTGAACTTGCAACAGCATATCCAGATTGCCGCTTAGTGGTTACAAAAGAAACAATGACTGTTGAAGGTATGATTAAAATCGTTTATGATCTATTAAAAGACAAATTAAACATTGCAAAGATTACTTTTACCAGTGGTGTAAATGCGGCGACACAAGAATATGAAACAACTAAATCAATTGATCGTTGTCCTTTATGCGGTGTTGCTCTTAATGAAAATGGCGCTTGTCCTAAATGTGGATACAAAAAGAATTAATTAAACGTTAAATTTTTCTTAAATATTATTATTAAAAAATGTAGACATAAAATCTTATGTCTACATTTTTGTTTTTTTCTAAAAATACATTATAAAATGCCTTTTACATTTTATCAGGAGCGCTTACCCCTATTAAGGCTAATGCATCTTTTAATACAATACGAATTGCATTTAAAATAGTTAATTTTTCGTTAGTTTCTTCTTGATTATCTGTAATAATTTTTTCATCATTATAGAAACTATGTAATAAGTAAGCAAGTTCATTTATAAAGTGAGTTATTTTATGTACAATTCGTTTTGTGGCAACTTCTTCAATTACGGATGGATATTGTAAAAGTAATAAACAAATCGCTTTTGTTTTTTCAAGATTTAGATGTTCAAAATGAGTAACTGGCACAAATCTAAATCCGAGATTTTCATAGTTTTTGAAAACACTACATATTCTAGCGTGTGCATATTGAGCATAGAATACCGGATTATCATTTGATTTTTGTTTCATAAAATCTAAATCTAAATCCATATGGGTACTTAATGACTTTGATACATAGAAATATCTTAAAGCATCGGTACCAACTTCATCTATTAAGTCAGCTAAAGTTATGGCTTTACCACTACGCTTACTCATTTTAACTTCAACGCCATTTTCCATTACTCTAACCATTTGTAATATTTCAATATCTATTAGATTTGAGTTTCCTCCCACCATCGATACAGCAGCTTTCAACCTTTCAATATAACCATGATGATCAGCCCCAAGAACATCGATTAAATGAGTATAACCGCGTGATAGTTTATTAGCATGATAAGCAATATCAGGAAGCAAGTAAGTATAACTACCATCACTTTTAACAATGACACGATCTTTCTCGTCATTATATTTAGTGGTTTTAAGCCAAATAGCGCCATCTTCTTCATAAGTGTTTCCATCTTCTTTTAGTTTAGTTAATACTCTTTCAACCGCACCTTCACGATATAAACTCTTTTCGCTAAACCATGTATCAAAGGTAACATTGAATCTAGCTAAATCACGTTGAAGATTACCAAGTAGTTTTTTAGTACCATATTCTTTAAAGAAATCAAGATCAATTTGACTTAAGTATTTATCTCCATATTCGTTCTTAATTTCTTCTGCAACAGTTATTATTTCTTTACCATGATAATAGTCATCTTTCATTTCAATAGGAAGTCCAAATAGTTCCTTATAACGTTCATAAACACTTAAAGCCATATTTGTGATTTGATTTCCCGCATCATTTACATAGTGTTCACGATTAACTCTATATCCTGCTTTTTTCATAATTCTTGATAAAGAATCACCATAAGCAGCACCACGGCCATGACCAACATGTAAATAACCAGTGGGGTTCGCTGAAACATATTCTAAATCGATATATTCACCTGCACCAATCGAAAGATTACCATAATTTTCTTTCTCTAAATTAATTTTGGTAATTACTTCGTGTAAATAATTTAAATCAATAAAAAGATTAATAAAACCAGGACCTGCAATTTCCATTTTTTCAATATGCATTTTGGTTTTGTCACAGTTATTTACAATTTCACCTGCAATATCTAGAGGTCTTTTTCTTGCCACTCTAGCAAGTTTCATCGCAATGTTTGTAGCATAATCTCCATGATCTTTATCTTTAGGAAGTTCTAATAATATATCATCTGCAGATGAAATAATAGTTTCATCGACATATCCTAATTCGTTAATAACTTTAAATAATTCATTTTTAATGCTTTTTAATAATTCATCTATCATTTTATTCACCTTTTAATATTATAGTAATTAAGTAAAAAAGATATACTTTTATACATTTTTATTATTAATAAACGTAATTTACATTATAAACTAAAATTATGGTGTTGTCAAGAAAAATGTTGATAAAGAATAGTTACAACATAAATAGATAGAAAATGAATAATGAAAAAATATACAAATAAGATAGAAGGTGTAAAATACTAAAAAAAGCCAATAAAATTGACTTTTTTTATTATATATTAACTATTATTTGTTTTTTCGTTTTTGTCTTTTTCACAACAACATTTAAACGGACATGAACTACAATTACAACAACTTCCTTTATTTTTCTTTCTATTTATTTTATTAAGCAAAAAAGGTAAAATAACAAGCATAATAGCTATAGCAATAATTATATATTCAAACCATTTCATTTAAGCTACCTTCCTATCAGGTTTATTTTTAGTTATACAAGAGGCAATGATAATTATAATTGCGACAATCAATATTATTACGATTAAACCTAACCACCATTGTATTTCAAATAAAGACCCAATACCATAAGTGATTAAGGAAATAACATAAGATGCTGCAAACCACCATAAAATGGTAACCAAAAATCCTTTTTTACTACTCTCGGATTTAGCCGTTGCAACAGCCGCAAAACAAGGTAAAGTAAATAAATTGTATACCGCAAAACTATAGATAGCCGCATTAGATAAAGTTATAGTCGATGCGTTTAATCCTAGGTTATCCATTGTAGCGACAACATCTTCTTTTGCGATTAATCCCGTGATGGTAGCGACAGAATACTTCCAACCATCTTCTCCTTGGGCCCATCCTAGTGGATAGAAAATAAATTGAAGTAAACGACCGATATCAGCTAAAATACTATCTTCGATTTCAACCATTCCCTTCCAAAATGCCCAACCAAAATTAGATAAAAACCAGATGACAATTATTGATGCGGTAATAATTGTTGATGCTTTATAAAGAAAATGCTTGAATTTTTCATATAGATGAGCCATTAAATTTTTAAACTGTGGTTTATGATAATTAGGTAATTCCATAATAAAAGGAGGAACTTCATGATTTTTGCTAAATAATTTTAAAATAATTGCGGAAATAATTGCAATAATAATACCAACTAAATAGATGGAGAAGACAAAGATATCACCAAGAAAACTTCCTACAACAACGGTCGCAAGCATTGCCCAAATTGGAGCTTTTGCACCACAACTGAAGAATGGTGTAATTCTAATTGTCATATCTCGCTCTTTTTCATCTTCTAGTGTTTTGGTTGCCATCATTGCGGGAACACTACATCCAAAGCCCATTAAAAGAGGAATAAACGCTTTTCCCGATAAACCAAATTTACGAAAAGCTCTGTCCATTATAAATGCCACACGTGCCATATAACCAGAATCCTCTAAGATAGAAATAAACAAGAAAAGAAGTAACACTTGAGGAATAAAACTAAATATTGCGTCAATACCAGATAAAACACCATCACAAATTAAACCAGTATACCACGTGCCTTCAGGCATAACACTGCTAACTAAATCTATGATGCTTCCGGTTAACCATCCCATCCAACTTTGAAGAAAAACTCCAAGTGATGGTATACCCGCAAGAACCGTTTCTCCTTCTTCTACAAGTGATTCATATCTCATTCCTGTTAAAAAGTTAATTATATGTGGATTTGATATTTCTAGATTAAATAAAGAATTTAAAAATAATAAATCCTCAGAAAATACGAAATGAAAGACAACAAACATAATTGCTAAAAAGATTGGAATACCCCATATTCTATGTGTAAGCACCTTATCGATTTTATCAGACTTACTTATCTCGGGTTCCTTTACTTTTTTTACCACCGCATGCATAAAGCTATCACTAATAAACTTGTATCTTAAATCCGCAATAACGGCTTCAAAATCACCATCAAAATCAGTTACATCAACTGTTGATTTGAGTTTATCTATGATTTGTGCTTGCTCTGGATGCATATTTATTTCAACCTCATCACCTTCAATAAGTTTAATCGTATGAAATAAAGCATTTTTAACATTTATTTTATTTAGTAGTTCACATCCTTTATCAATCAATTGACTAAGTTTAGTTTCCGATAGAACACTACATGACTTACGCTCTTGATGTGAGGCAGCAAGCACTATTTTCATTAGTTCATCTATACCTTTATTCTTTAAAGCACTAATTTCAACACCTTTTACACCTAAACGTTTAGATAGTGCCTCTAAGTCAATTACATCTCCATTTGTATTAACAACATCAATCATATTTAATGCAATGACAACAGGAACATCAATTTCTAAAACCTGAGTTGTAAGATAAAGATTGCGCTCTAGATTAGTTGCATCAACAATATTGATAATACAATCAGGATGCTCATCTAAAATAAAGTTTCTTGATACAATCTCTTCAGGCGTATAAGGAGATAATGAATAAATGCCAGGTAAATCTACAATATTTATTTTCTCATCAAACTTTTTGTAAACACCTTCTCTTTTATCAACGGTAACACCAGGCCAATTACCAACATGGGCCGTTGAACCCGTTAATAGATTAAATAAAGTTGTTTTTCCACAATTAGGATTACCAATCAAACCTACAGTAATCATTCTTCTACCTCCATTAATACGGTTTTTGCCTCATCTTTTCGAAGTGATAACTCATATCCTCTAATAGTAATCTCAATAGGATCGCCAAGAGGAGCAATCTTTTTTAAAGTAATCTTTGCTCCTGGTGTAACCCCCATATCAAAAAGTCTTCTTTTAATTTTTCCTTCCGCAAGTATCTTTTTTACAATTCCCGTTTCTTTAACTTTAAATTCGTTTAAATACTTTTC
>JBJEEE010000009.1:0-4737 GCA_051872775.1 Bacilli bacterium | reverse complement strand
CATTCTTTTAGCTTCATTAATATCAAAACGCGAATCACCATTTAAAGCAAAGAAAGTATAAAGATATATAATTGTATTGTTAGCACCATCACCGAATTGCTTGATACTATCTAAGACCACTTTCTTAGCTTCTTCTACATTTTTTTCTGTACCAATTCCATTGAGTAGAGCATGAGCATAATATGCATCTGAACAACTACAAGTTGGATGAGGCATTTTTAAACGTAATTGATAACCTTTTTCATATAATTTAAATGCTTTATTATTTACACCTATCACTTCATAATAATTACCATAGCCAGATGTAATACAACTATCTTCGCTTTCGTCATGATATGCACTTTCAATATACTCTTTAGCCAATGCATAGTTTACCGATAGTGAATTCTTACCAAATAAGAAGAATGAGGAAATATGTTGTTTTTGATGTGGGCCAAAATTCATTTTTTTCTGTTTAATATTCTTTAAAAGCATTTTATGAGCAGGGATTGGATTTTTAGCATAATTACAAAGAAGGGTAATGTAGTAATTTTTACTAAAACATATTCTAGCATTATCACTCATAAGTTCTTGTTCAATTTCATCATAACTATAATTTAGATTTATCATACAACAAATAATATAATATTGAATATGAGGATTGTCAGGATATTCTTGTCGATATTCTTTTGCAAGCTTTAAGACCGTGTCATAGTTATTAAGGTAGAAAGCATCGTTATAGATAGCTTCCATCAAATCAAAATCTTTGAAAAGGGAAAAACCTTTTATATTCAAATCTTGTCTTGCTTTATATTCCTCATAAGTTTGAGGATCTGAATATACTTCCTTTGCTAGAATTTGACTAACAATGTATGAGTCTTGTTTGGCAAGGAATGCTTCGGCTTCTGTTTTAATATTATCGATTTTATTGCTACATCTAAATAATTTTAAACGTTCAAATACATATTCTTCTTCTGATATTTGATCTTTGATTGCTTCAATAATTGCTAGGGCTTCATCAGTTTTACCTTGAAGGGCAATGACTTCTGCTCTTAAACTTTTAGTGTATAGCTTACTATCATCATATTGTTCTGCTTTATTTATTTCTGATATAATATCTTCTAAATAGTCTTGATCATTGAAAACACCAGTCGAATGATATTTTTCAAGCATAGATTTTGCTTTCAAGTAATAATAAATAAAATTAGCCCCAAATTTGGCGTACATAGTATCCAATGTATCAGAAAGTTCATCAAAATTTTCTAATTCTAATAAAATATCAGCTTTTAAAATATATAAATTATGCTCTTCATTAGGTTCAAGTTCAATACATTTATTGATATACTCTAAAGATTTAGGTAAATTATATTGATAATAAGATACGGATAAAGCATAATAGAATGGTATGCTTAATTCACCAGGTTCACAATATTTATTATTACTCTTTTCAATGGCTTTTTTGTATTCTTCTTTATGTGAATAAATAATAGTTAGAAGGGTTAAAGCTTTACTAGTGAATTTATTTTTTGTACTTGAAACATACTCAAGTTCTTCAATAACTTGTTCTGATTCATCGTTAAACTGCATCATACTAATTGAAGCATGATAATAATTTAAAGCGATATCTTTAGGTTTTATCTTCTTGCTTTCTTCAATTAAATCTATTGCTTCCTTGCTTTTTCCTTCTGATACAAGTTTAATGAGTTCTTCGCGCTTAATCATACTGCTTCTCCTTCATATTTTTCTTCATATATGCTATATCGTCTTCTTTTTTTAGTTCTTCTCGTTTGTCATAAAGTTTTTTACCTTTCGCAAGACCTATGTCTACTTTTGCAAGACCATTGCGAAGTGCGACGCGTAAAGGAACAATGGTATATCCATCTCGTTGAATTAAATTACCTAACTTAATTATCTCTTTATGATGAAGTAACAATTTACGTGTTGCATCCGGTTGATGATTAAAAATATTTCCTTTATCATAGGGAGAAATATTCATACCTACGATGATCATTTCCCCCTTTTTAATTTCGCAGTATGCTTCACTTATGCTTACCTTACCCATTCGGATAGATTTTATCTCGGTACCACGTAACACAATACCAGCTTCAATTTCTTCTTCAATGAAAAAATTGTGATAAGCTTTTTTATTTTGACAAATTATTTTTTCGTTTATTTGTTTCATTTTTGATTTTTCCTATTAATTTAAATGTAATTTGATGTTTATCAACATCGGTATCAATAACTTTAATTTTTACAATGTCACCTAATCTAAACGTATGATCACTACTATTTCCATAGATCATTCCTTTTTTTTCATCTACTTCATAGTAATCATTAGGCATATTTTCAAATCTTACTAAGCCTTCAACAGTATTATCTAAGGTTACATATAATCCCCAATTTACAATCGATGATATCATTCCTGTAAATACATTTCCTATGTATCTTTCCATATATTCACATTTTTTCATATCTACTGTTGATCGTTCAAGATTTTCGGCGGTCTTTTCCCTTAGACTTGCGACAATTCCCGTATCATGGACTTTTTGGGTGAAGTAAGCATATGCATCATCATAATTAACTTGTGATTCATTAAATAAAAATTGTTTCATCAAATGATGCACTAACAAATCAGGATATCTTCTAATTGGTGAAGTGAAATGCGTATAACACTTACTTGCTAAACCATAATGTCCTATATTTACTTCTTGATATTTGGCTTTTGCCATTGTTCTTATTAATGTATTACTAATGACGTTTTTTAAAGTTTTTTCTAGCGGATTATCGTCAGAAGTTGTGTTGATTATTAACTGTTGTAATGCTTTTGGTAAAGCTGACTTATTTTTATAACTAAACTCTTGTTTGAGTGATTTTAGTCTCGTTAAAAAGAGATTAAGTCTTTCTTCTTCTGGTTCATCATGTACACGATATAGGAAAGGTACATCAAGCCATGTCATCTTTTCTGCAACACTTTCATTAGCGATTAGCATAAACTCTTCGATTAGTTTTTCCGCACTACGTCTTTCACGAAGTAAGATATCTTGTACTTGTCCAAATTCATCTAAAATGAGATTTGCTTCTGTTGTTTCAAAATCAAATGAACCTCTTTTGATTCGTTTTTGATATAGTATTTTAGCAAGTTCATTCATATTTACTAGCATCTCATGAATATCGAGATATTGATTAATCACTGTTTCATCTTGATCTTCTATTATTTTATTAACATTACTATAAGTCATACGATGAGAACTTTTTATGATTGCTTCATAGTGATTGGAATTGATGATTTCACCTTTAGAATCAATCTCCATTTCCGCAACCATTACCAGACGATTAACACCTTCATTTAAAGAGCATATGCCATTAGATAAGGCTAAGGGAAGCATAGGAATTACCCGATCAGGTAAATATATACTAGTCCCTCTTTCGAAGGCTTCTTGATCAATTGCACTGTTTTCTTTTACATATTCACTTACATCGGCAATACATACTTTCAATAAATAATTACCATTTTCTAATATTTGAACGCTTACCGCATCATCAAAGTCTTTCGCATTATCACCATCTATGGTAATAATAGATTCCTTAGTTAAATCTACTCTATCTTTATACTTATTTACATCTACTTCTTGAGGAAGAAGACTTGCTTCATTAAGGGTGGATTGATCAAACTCATATTTCACATTACTTGCTAGTACTTGCATGGTAATATCCATACCTATTTCATCAGAACATCCAATCAAAGCAGTAATTATTCCTTCAACTTCACTTGATGAATAATATTTGGTAATTTCAACTTTAACTACCTTATTTACTAAGGAATTATCTGCTTCTTTAACCCGCGCCCAGATGGTGGATTTACCAAGTTTACCTTTTACAAAATAACGTTTTTTTACTCTAATCAAAGGACCAATGAGTTGAGTTACCGCTCTTTTAATGATTCTGACAACTTCACCTTCATAATTTTCATTATTACTTCTTATAAAACGTACTAGTACATCATCTCCATTTAAGGCTGTTCCTGTTTTACTTTCGCTAATATGAACACTGAATAATTCTGTATCAACGAAACCAAAACCAGCATCTTTAATTCTTATGATGCCTCTTACTAAATTAAAATATTCAATTTTTGCGAAAGCATTTTGCTTATTATGCATTATGATGAACTCTTTTTCTAATTCTTCTAAAGCATTACCTAATTCATCATAATCATCATCAGTTGTAAGGCCTAAATTATGAAATATTTCATCAGCCGTTAACAATTGATGATGAGGTGTACTTAATAATTCTAATATTCGTTCTTTCATTATTAGACCTTGTTTCCTTTCTTTATTTCATTTTTAGTAAAAAAAGGGCTTAAAAAGCCCTATATTTTTTAGTATCTTGGTAGTACATTAGCAAGTATAGTTAATACAATAAAAACAATTGATAATACTGTTGTTGTTGTATTAATAGCTTTTTCTAATCCTCTTTGTTTTTGATTTGCAAAAAGTTCAGATTTTTCACCAGTAAAAGCTGACATACCATCTTCTTTAGAAGATTGAATAACAACTAGAAAAATCATTATTAATGATACTACTAATAATATATAATCATACCAACTTAAAGCGCTCATATAGGCCTCCTATTATATGTTTAATACAATACTTGATTATTATACCATAATTGTAAATATAATGCAATTGTTTTACTTTTATTTAAGGACTATGTCAACAATCTCATCTACTACTTTGACTGGAATTATTTCGAGACTATTCT
>JBJEEE010000008.1:0-4790 GCA_051872775.1 Bacilli bacterium | reverse complement strand
AGACCCCAACTAATTCTAGAGCTTTTTTCAAAACCCCAACTAATTCTATCTAGTCAATAAAAACAGTTCATTTGAACTGTTTTTTAGCCTTATTTCTATAATACTTTTAATTTTTGTTTAATTTCAATTAGTCCTAATTCTTTTGATTTAGGAAGAGGATTGTTTTCAAAGAATTTAATAATACGTTCAGAATTGGCAAATTTAATTTTTGCTACTTTAAATAATTCTTTAAATCCATATGAACGTACAAATGAAATGGCTGAACGGTCAACTTCGTGCCCTGCTCCTTTGAGGAGTTCCATTTTATACTCGATACTAAGCTTTTTTAGTTCACGTAAGAATGCAGCCCTTGCAAGAATTGATGCAGCCGCAATCCCGATGTGTTCTTTTTCTCCATGTACTACAGTCGTAATATTTGATACAACATTGGATTGATTTTCGATGTATTTTAGGTATTTTTCTTTAGGGGTAAACTCATCAATTAAAATAGCGTCATACTTTACATTGCCTATTTTTTTTAGTATACTATTTATAGCCTTATTATGAAGATATGCTTTGATAAAATTGAGATTATCGTATTTACTTGATAGTGAATTTAACTTGTATGGATCAAGATAAATAATCGAGTATGGTACGATTGCAGCAATCTCAAGAGCTAAGGGAATCATTTGCTTATCGGTTAATAGTTTTGAATCCTTTACTCCTAGATGACGTAATTTGGTAGCAGCTTCATGATCTGTATAAGTAGCACATACTACAATTGGACCAAAATAATCTCCGGTTCCAACTTCATCCGAACCAATGGCAATGAGATTTTCATAATTGGTTGCTTCTCTAGCGGGTTCATTACTAATATTAAGCCCAAATTTTTGAGCCCATTTATTATATTCATTAGTAGCGTTGATCCCTTGGAATAAGACGACGTTGGTTTTATAGAAGGTTATTGTAGCATTAGCAAGTTTTGCTCTAGCATGAATATAATCACTAGTTCCATATTCTAAATAGCCCTGATAATAGTCCATCATTGTATGTATTTGTTCAGTTGTTGCTTTGATTTTATGGGTAGAGTTTATCGTACTTTGCATAATAAAATCCTCCACACTTATTATAGCATAATAATAAAAATATTTCAAATGATAAAAATACTTTTTCTAGTAGGTGAAATTATGAGCCAAATAATTACAAGTAGTCATAAAAAACTTGAGATTGATGAAATTATTAAACGTTTATATGATATTGCCATATTACCTAAAACTAAAAATATAATCAACAATTTAATAGTGTTTAATCAAATTGATGAATTAAGAAAAGAACTAGATAATGTCGATGAAGCATATCAAATCATTATGCGTCATGAACGTGCCCCTATTTTAATTGATAGCGATTATGATAATATTTTAAAAATTGCTAAAAAAGGTGGTAAATTAACAAGTAATGAAATTTATGAAACGGCAAAACTCTTTTTTACAATCAAAGCAAACAAAAAGCTTTTGCTACAATTACAAAATGAAAAAATTAATTGTCATAATTATCAAGATTTGATGGATAAACTATTCGTTATAGATGATCTTTTTAACTTAATTGTTAAGTCTATAGATGAAAATGGCTATGTTCTTGATACCGCAAGTTCAACTTTAAAACAAATTAGAAATAAACTTGCGACAATTGATCAACGTATTAAAGCCAAATGTCAAGAAATATTAGGACGTGAGATTGATAAACTATCACAAAATAGTATTGTTATGCGAAATGATTGCTATTGTCTTGCGGTTAAAAGTGAATATAAGAATATGATTAAAGGAACCATCCAGGATTATAGTTCAAGTATGCAAACGGTTTATATTGAACCAGATGCCGTTGCTATTCTTAATCGGGAAAAAAGTATATTATATCACGAAGAACATGAAGAAATAGAACGCATTTTAATAAATATTTCCAAAGAAATTCAAAATAATGTTCAAGAATTATCATTTTATTTTCGTATTATCGTTAAAATAGATTTACTTTTTTCAAAAGCTGTACTTGCCCTTAGCTATGATGGAAGTAAACCTCAAGTAAATGATGATGGAATTTTGGATTTAGTTGATGCTCGCCATCCCCTTTTACGTGTTGCGAAAGTTATTCCCAATAATATTAAATTTGATCAAATGTATGATGGAATCATAATAACAGGTCCTAATACGGGTGGTAAAACGGTAATGTTAAAGACCGTTGGACTTTTAGTTTTAATGACTAAATATGGTCTTTTAGTCCCCGCAAGTTCAAAAAGTAATATTATGATTTATGATGATGTATATTGTGATATCGGTGATGATCAAAGTATTGAAAATAATTTATCTACTTTTTCATCTCATATGAATAATATAGTTCAAATAATTGATAGTGTAACCCCAAAATCACTAGTTTTATTTGATGAGATTGGAGCTGGTACCGACCCTATAGAAGGTTCAAATTTAGCTAAGTCAATTCTAAAGTATTTACTCAATCATAATGTTAGTTTTATTACTACAACACATTATTCGGAATTAAAATCTTTTGGATACGAAGAACCTCGTATTATCAATGCTTCGATGGAGTTTGATCAAAGTACACTTTCTCCGACATATCATTTGTTAATTGGTGTTACTGGTTCATCAAATGCATTAAAGATTGCCTCTCGTCTTGGATTAAAACAGGAAATCATTGATGATGCAGAGAATCTTATGATAACAAGTGATACCGATGTACGTAAACTTATCCAAAAACTAGAACAGTTGGTCATCGATAATGAATTACAAAAACTTGAACTTGAAAAGTTGAAAAAGGAAAATCATGTCTTAAATGATAGATTAAATAACGAACTTGCTAATATCGAACAAACCAGACTTGATATTATAAAAAAAGCCGAATCGAAAGCATTAAAAATCGTAGAAGATGCAAAAAATGAAGGCGATCAATTAATTGCTAGTATGCAAGAAAAACTAAATAAGAATTTAAAACTTCATGAGGTAATTGAGTTAAAACGTAAACTCGATGAACTTGAAGTGAAAAAGACAAATACCAAAAAACCACATATCGAGGATACATCCATAAAAATTAAGGTAGGTGATGACGTCTATCTTCCTGGATATGATCAATATGGCATTGTTAATAAAATTACTAATAAAGGAACATACCAGATTTCGATTGGTAACTTAAAACTTGATTGTGAACGTAGTGAAATCAAAAAAATAAAATCAGAAGAAAGTATAACCCCTCGTCCAACTAGTGTTTCTTTTGCTAGCCCTAAGCCTAAAGTATCATTAGTTCTTGATTTACGTGGGGAACGTTACACTGACGCCAAAGATAAACTTGATAAATATATTGATGATTTAGTTTGTGCTGGAATCAAACAAGCAACAATTATCCATGGTTTTGGAACCGGAACAATCAGAGAGTTAGTTCAATCTTATATTCGTAAATCTCCTCATATTGCGTCTTTTCGCTATGGTGGAGATGGCGAAGGGGGATTAGGGGTAACGGTAATAACTTTAAAGTAGGTGTTTTATGATAAAAGAATTAGATTTAAAACTATTTAATGAATGGTGTTTGGGGGATTCAGTTATAGTTATTTATACTAGATGGTGCCCTGTATGTAAAATGTTATTATTTAAATTAGAAGAGTATAGTGATGAACATCCGGAAATTAGAATTGGTAAGTTTGAAGTTTCTGACCATAATTTAGCAGAAATTGGCATTAATTCACAAAATGTTCCACTTACGATTATTAATCGTGCTAATAAACCTCAAGAAAAAATAAAAGGAATGTTTGATTTAGAGGATTTAGAGGAAATAATATCGCATTAATCACTATTATTATTTTAATTTATGGTATAATAAAAAAAGAGGAGCGTGAATAATATGACTTTAGAAGAAAAAAGACAATATGTGAATGAAAATTTACACTATATTCCTACTCAGGAATTAGATTTATTTAATTATAATTTTGCTTGTGTTTATACGAAAAATTCATCATGTATTGAAGGAAGTCAACTTGTAAGTGTTGAAGATGTTGTATCAATCACTAAAGGTTATCCTGTTAGAATTGATGAAACCTTAAAACGTAGCATTTATAATCATTTTAGAACGTATGAGTTTATGAAAGAATATTTAAAAGAAGGTAAACCTTTTACAGAAGATTTCGTTAAAGATTTACATGAAATGCTTTTAGATGGAATCATTAATGGCGGTTTATATCGTAACATCAATTTAAGCATTAAAGGTTCAAATCATACACCATGTGACTATATAAAAGTATATGATCGTATGAAAAAATATTTTGATACTTTAGAATTCTATGAAGGAACTCCAATCCAAAAGGCAGCCTATGCACATCTTCAAATTGCCAAAATTCATCCATTTTTAGATGGAAATGGTCGTTTAGCAAGATTAATATTAAACTTTATGTTAATCAAAGCTAACTATCTACCAGTTTCTATTCCTGCTAAACAAAAGAATCATTATTTTGATTTATTAGAAGAATTTAAAGTAAATAAAACGCAAGTTCCTTTTGAGGAATATCTAACAGAACTATTAGATAAAGAATATGATCGTATAATTGAAGTCATTGATCGTTATAAAAATAAATAAGTGCTTATGATGAAGAAAGTTCAAACTATGAGAACTTTCTTTTTTATTTATTAGTCTTGTTATCTAAAATATTTTATATAAAAAAGTATTTTACTGATTTATATTGTTTTTAATAAAAGACCTTTTCTTTTTACTGTCAATAACTTTGCAAAATGTCCCTAAAAAAATTAAACATAAGCGTA
>JBJEEE010000007.1:0-4863 GCA_051872775.1 Bacilli bacterium | reverse complement strand
AAATAATAGACATACTGCCTTCTAGACATCAGTACTATTTAGAAGAATATTTATCGAATATTCTTCATGTGACAAACTCGGGATGAAATAGATGAAACCCTTATATCAGAATAAAATATGAGATCTCTTTTTTAATAATATTTATTATATGTTAATTTCTTTAAATTAATTATGATTTGTGATATAATCAATAAAAATGGGGGTCAGTATAAATGAGTTATCAAACAGAAATAAGTAAGGTTATTAAACGATATAAATATGTCGGTATGAATTCATTATTAATAAAGAATAATCAATACTATACAAGTTCAAATGGTTTTATGGATTTAGAGACAAAACAACCAGTTGAATTAGACACGATATTTAGAATAGCATCAATTTCTAAAGTGATTGTAGCACTAGGAATAATGAAATTATATGAAGCTCATCAATTAGATGTCAAAGATGACATAAGTAAATACCTTGGCTATATGGTGAGAAATCCACATTATCCCAATGTTCCTATCACTATTGAAATGTTGATGACACAAACATCAAGTATATCTGATGGTGCAGATGATACAAAAGGATATGATGGAGTAAATGGTCCCAAAATATATATTAAACTACAAGATTTATTAACTAATCCAAGTTGCAAATACTACTTAGAACGTACCTTTAGTAATCATTTACCAGGAACACACTGGGAATATTCTAATTTTGGTTGTGGTATTTTAGCTTGCATTATTGAAAAAGTGAGTGGCATGTATTTTAGTGATTATATTCGCAAGGAAATCTTACTTCCATTAGATATTGATGGTAGTTATCGCATATCTGATATTATCAATAAAAATAAAGTCGCAACTCTATATGGTGTCAATAGTCAAAAAGAATTTGTAATGGAACGGAATTTAGATTTATTTCTTCAATATGAATATCCCAAATATGAATTAGGTGATAACTTTAGAATGCCTGCTGGTGGTTTGTTCATCTCAATCACTGATTTATGCAAGATTATGGAATTATTAATGCATAAGGGAATATATAAAAATATTCGTCTTTTTAAAGAAGAAACCATAACATATATGATGGATGTACACTGGTCAGGTGATAGTGATGATCCAACATATCGCAAGAAAGGTTTACAACTGCTTATTCTCGATTCATATGGTCAAACTCTATATGGGCATTTTGGTTCAGCTTATGGATTAAAAAGTTTTATGCTATTCAATGATCATATCGGCATAATATCTCTTTGTAATGGTGCTATCTATGGAAGCGAGGAAAAACGAGGAATCACGGATTTCCAACATGATTTGATTACTTTTATGCTAAATTACGAGGAACACCAAAATGATTAAACCAGAAACGATAAAGAGAATAAACGAATTTGTTAAAGAACGTAATTGGCATCAATTTCATACAGATGAAAATCTTGCAAAAAGTATTGTTCTTGAAGCATCAGAAATATTAGAGTTATTTCAGTGGTCATCAGAATGTAAAAATGAAGAAAATCTAAAAGAAGAAATTGCTGACGTACTAACATACATAATAATGCTTTGTGAAAACCATCATTATGATTTAGATGAATTAATTAACCATAAACTTGATAAAACAATTGCCAAGTATCCAGTGGATAAAACATATGGAAGTAGCAAAAAATATAATGAATTATAGCAGGTAAGATATGAAGAAAAATATAATAGAATTATTTAAACTTATATGTATGGCTGCATATTTTGTAATAGGATTAGTTTTGATTTTAGAATCATGTATGCCGGGAGATATTTCCGCAAGTCAAAGTGATAAAGTTGGTAGTATGATATCAGATAAAGTTCAAATTGATTTTGGTGAAAAAAACGAATATGTAAAACCAGAATCCATTGCCTTTGAATCGGACAGAACAACTTTCACAGATGGTAGCTCTTACACATTAAAGGTAAAAATCTTTCCCGAAAATGCATCAAAGACAATAGTACAATATAGTAGTAGTGATCCAACCGTAGCTAGTATCACTGAAACGGGACAACTCACTTGTAAAAAAGTAGGCCAGACGACAATTAAAGCAATCATTAAAGATACTGATGTTCAGGTCACTAAACAAATTAATGTTGTTGAAGCAGTATTATCCGAATTAAAAATTGAAGGTGTATCGAGTCTTTTAGTTGTAGGTCAATCCATTGATATTTCAGTAAAACCAGTCCCTTGGAAAGCTAGCCTTGGTAACATTGAATGGAGTTCATCTGATAACGAAATTGTATCTCTTTCATCAATAGATCAAACAAAAATACAGATTAATGCTTTGAAAGAAGGAAAAGCCACCATAAAGGTTACATCATCACTAGGTAAGAGTAGCTCATTTAATGTATCCGTTGTTAACGTTGAAAATCCAGTAGTAGATGTTACTATTACCAATGAAGAGAAAACAATAGAACTAGTAGAAGGGGAAAAAGGAAAGATTGAATATAATTACACGCCTCTTGAAGCATCGGATCCGTTATTTGACTTTTATTCCACTAACTCACAGATAGTGTCTATTGATGGTAGTGGAAATTTCAAAGCCATTAATAATGGAACAGTTAAACTATATGTACAATATAAATTTAATCTAGAAATTACAGATTATATAACAGTTAATGTAAAAAGTCGTGAAGCTGTTTTTGAATTAAGTAATGAAGTTAATGAAGATGGCAATATAGAAATGAAATCGCAAACAAGTTTGGATATTGTATTAAATAAAATATCTATGCCATCTAGTTATAAAATTACATATGAAGTTGGTAATGAAAACATTGCGAAAGTAGGCGCAACTGGTACAATAAATGCCATAAGTAGAGGAACAACAAGATTAACAATAACATGTAAAAGTGGAGATGGCACAGTTGTTAGAAAAAATATAAATATTGTTGTAACGGATGAATATGGGAGTAATTATTCACAATTCTTGTTATTAGTTAGAAAAGGAGTCGGACATTTTCTTTCCTTTACGATATTTGCGGTAGCAGGAGCGGTTTTCTTTATTATGTGTTTTAAGAAAAAATGGATTTTTCTTCCACTATCACTTATTTGTGGTTTTACGATTGCAGGTATAACCGAGTTAATTCAATTAGGTGTAAAAGGACGATATGGTTGTTTTACTGATGTAATGATAGATTTTAGTGGATATTTTATTGGTACAATAATTGTATTTATTACATATGGATTATGTATATTAATTAGATTAATGATAAAAAATAAAAAAGGAGGTATTAATAATGAAAAAGAAAAAAAGCCTATTAATAATTAATATTTTATATACTCTATTTTCTTTAATATTACTTGGTTCAACCCTCGCAGCTGGACTTGGAAACATTGTATTATTTGTTTGTATTCTTGTTTTTTTAGTTTTGTCTTTAATTGGATTTTGGCTTTTTTATGCCACGGATAACCAAAATCCTAGTATAATTATCTTAAAAATCAATAATGTTTTGAAATATATTTTTTGTATAGTATGTCTTTCTCTTTTTGCCCTTTTCATTTTTGCAATTCAAGATTGTGGTGCAGGACTTGGTGACAGTAAAGTAACATTTGGTGATAGATTAAAAGTATTAGTTGTTGTAGTACCAATAATGGTTTTATTAACCGTCTACTTTATTTGTACAATGCGTTATTTATCAAAGTTAAAAACGGGTACAATAAGTAAAAAACTATCAATCACTTTTGCGATTATGAATATAATTATAGGTATAGGTTTACTTATTGATTGTGTATTATCATTTGTAACGCGTGATTCATTGCTTTCAATGTACATTGATAATTTAAGTAATCCAAATCCAGAAATGCTTTATATCGTTTTATTTTCAATCAGTGAAGTATTATATGCAAGCATTCAAATATTTAAAGCAGTTTTAGTAATCAAAAAGTCAAAAGAATAATGTTTTTTAGACACATCTAATTTATTGTCTATTGCATTCAATTTAAGTCTGTAGTATAATCGATATAAAGAAAAGGAGGAACATATGGAAAATACTCAAAATAACGTTAATGAAATAAACGAAAGTATTGTCAAGACCCCATTAGATAAAAATATTAAGAAAACTATTGGAGGAACACTGTTTTTAATTACAACTATTCTCATAACCGGATTTACTTGTATATTTACATTTTATGAAATGGTACGTTGTATCGATTATGCTTACAATTGTAATATATTTGCCAGTTCCATAATATGGGTACTCTTCATACTATTAAGAGTAGTTCCTAATATTTTATTATGTGTTTCATTATGGCTTATCCATTTAAAAGCAGCAAATGAGAACTGTTTTTCAAAACTTGGCTGTATATTTTTAAGAGTTGCATTATTAATAAAAATGTGCGTATGTATAATTGTTATGATATCAGGAATATTGATTGTATGTTTGAATGAGTTTGATAAGCCTATTTATTATCAAGGATATAATTATAGTGTTCTTGCTGCACAAGTATTATCAATTTCCTTTATTGTGATTTGTCTATCTGTACTATTTGTTTTATACTTGTTCACTTATTTGACAGTATCAAGTTTAACTAACTACAATAGACCAATTAAGTTTATGAAGACAACACCAATCTTAGCTATTGTATTTGGAGCTTTAGTAATAATTAATCTATTGTTTATTAGTAAGTTAATTGATTTCTATTTCCAAGTATTTAGTAATACACTTTTAAGTAATGAATTATTAAGAATTGTCAGTACATTTTTCAATAATTACTTTAGTATCTTCGTGCACGGTGCGATTGCTCTATTATATGGAATAGTCGGTGTTCAATATATTTATGCAATGAAGAAACTTCAAAAGTAGATTAATGTTTTGTCAATAACTTTGCAATTTTACAAAAAAATTAAGAAACATAAGCATAATTATT
>JBJEEE010000006.1:0-4931 GCA_051872775.1 Bacilli bacterium | reverse complement strand
TATTTTGTAAAATTCATATGTTAATATTTTTGAATATATCATATGTTAATCACAAGAAACTTCAAAAGTAGATTAATGTTTTTGACAAATGCCTTGAAATAGTGTATAATAATCAAGGTTTAAAAAGCTAGTAGGGTAGGAACTATTACTATGTTCTTAAACTATTAGCTTTTTCATTTAATTATCGAGGTGATAAAATGAAAATTAAAAATATAGCTATCATCGCTCATGTCGACCATGGTAAAACGACTCTTGTTGATACTCTTCTTAATTCTGCAGCCACATTTAGAAGTAATGAAGTATCAGTTGAAAGAGCTATGGATTCAAACGACATTGAACGTGAAAGAGGAATAACTATTTTAGCAAAAACTACTGCTATTCATTATAAAGATTACAAAATTAACATTTTAGATACCCCAGGTCATGCCGATTTTAGCGGTGAAGTGGAAAGAATAATGGGTATGGTTGATGGTGTATTGCTTGTTGTTGATGCATATGAAGGTACAATGCCACAAACAAGGTTTGTTCTTCAAAAGGCCTTAGAAAATCACTTAAAGCCAATTGTTGTTATAAACAAGATTGATAGGGAAGCGGCAAGACCACTAGAAGTCGTTGATGAAGTAATAGACTTATTTATTGAACTTGGTGCTGATGAAGATCAACTTGAATTCCCTGTTGTTTATGCTTCCGCAATCAAAGATACTTCAAGTTTATCCCCAGATATCTCTACGCAACAACCAGGAATGACACCACTACTGGATATGATATTAAAAGAAATACCAGATCCTGAAGTAGATATCGATGCGCCACTAAAGTTTCAACCTGCCCTTTTAGATTATAATGAGTATGTTGGACGTATTGGCATTGGAAGAATAAAATCAGGTAGCATTAAGCTTAATCAAAATGTTTCTTGTGTAAGAATTGATGGTTCAATTAAGCAATTTAGAATCCAAAAACTTTATTCATTTCTAGGACTTAAACGTATCGAAGTAGAAGAAGCAGAAGCCGGAGATATTGTCGCAATTGCCGGATTACCAGATATTTATGTTGGTGAAACCGTATGTGAAGTAGGAAAGGAAGAAGCACTACCATTAATTAAAGTATCAGAACCAACTGTACAAATGAATTTTGGCACTAATACTTCACCTTTAAGTGGACAAGAAGGAGAGTTTGTTACCGCTAGAAAGATTGAAGAAAGATTATTCCGTGAAACACAACGAGATGTAAGTTTAAAAGTAGATCGTATTGATAACAAAGAAGAATGGATTGTCTCAGGAAGAGGAGAACTTCACTTATCAATCCTAATCGAAAATATGCGACGTGAGGGCTATGAATTCCAAGTATCTAAACCACGAGTTATTCTAAAAGAAATTGATGGGGTAACATGTGAACCATATGAATTTGTTCAAGCAGATATTCCCGATGAATATATTGGTCCAGCTATTGAAATGTTAGGAAGTAGAAGAGGAATTCTAATCAATATGTCAAGTCATGAAGGACAAACTAGACTTATCTATAATCTTCCTTCTAAAGGTTTAATCGGTTTTATGAATGAGTATCTAAGTGTTACTCATGGCTATGGTATAATTAATCATTATTTTATAGATTATCGCCCAATTACGCCAGAAGCGTTTATGGGTAGAAAATTAGGTGTATTAGTTTCATTTAATTCTGGTATGGCTACTGCTTATGCATGTGGTGGCATTGAAGATCGCGGTGAACTATTCATTGATCCAGGTACCATTGTATATGAAGGTATGATTGTAGGTGAATGTAATCGAGAAGAAGATCTTGCTGTAAACATTACGCGTGAAAAACAACAAACAAATCAACGTAGTTCGACCAAAGATACAACCGTTGTTCTAAAACGTCCTCGTGTACTTACGCTTGAAAACTATCTTGATTTCATTGATGATGATGAACTTGTGGAAATTACTCCAAAAAGTATTAGACTTCGTAAAAGAATACTTGATACCGTCGAAAGAAAGAAATTTGATAGTACCAAACCAAGTAAACACTAGGTGATAAAATGCTACACGATCAGCACTGTCATTCCGTATATTCCAAAGATTCAAAAGAAGATTTGGAAAACTATTTCTTAATAGCTTGTAAGTATCAAGTTAAATATTTAGTTACAACTGAACACATAGAGTTTAATAGTGTATGTGATCATCAAGATTGGACGGTTGATTTTCCACATTTGATTAAAGAACTACAAAATAATCATCAAAAATATCCAAGTATTACGCCCCTTCTTGGAGTTGAGATTGGATATCGTAAAGATCATTTATTAGAAATGAAAAAAATGATTCAATCAGAACCATTTGATGTAGTCAATATGAGTATTCATGATAATGGCGTATATGATTATTATTTCCAGGATATGTATCAAGAAATAGGTGTTAATAATATGCTACAAATATATTTTAATAATATAATTGACGCCCTTGATAATTTTAATGATTTTGATGTTTTATCACATTTTGATTATGGATTTAAAACGGCATTCCTTGTAAATAATGATCTAAAAATTGCAAGTTATGAACAGATTACTAGAATGATATTTAAAAAACTAATAAAACTTAATAAAGCTTTAGAAATAAACTTAAAAGTACAACTAACAATAAATGATGACAATCATTTGAAAACTATTCTAAGATGGTATAAAGAAGAAGGAGGTAAAAAACTAACTCTTTCATCTGATGCCCACAAAAAAGAAGCATATGATAATTATTACATAATACAAAAAAAAATATACTGATTTAATCAAAGAAGCAGGATTTAATTATTTATGTTATTTTATTAAGAGAGTTGAACATCATTATTATTTATAAAAGGAGGGAATATGACAGAAAAGGAATTTCGTAAACTTGTTAGTGATGTGGAAGTATCTAGACATCAAAAAGACGAAATGGGGGAAATAATTGATACTATCCATCATATTTTATCTGATAACAATAACTTACATTATGAAATCGTTAATATATATCGAGGTGGAAGTCTTGCGAAAGGCACAATGCTTAATTCATCTTTTGATTTAGATATTATTTTAGTTGTCAAGCCTACTATTAACAAAACCTTTGGTCTAGTTAATAAAGTAGTATTAAATGAAATATTTAATGCTATTGTTATTAATGTAAATAATATTAATAAAGTAAGTGATCTCGCATGTGAAAATAATATATTATCTTTCAAGTATAACAATTATAATATTAAATTACTTGTTAAATATAACGATGAATCAATTGAAGATTTACCACATAGTTTACTTGAACGAATTGAACAAATTAGATATCGCTTTGTAGAGATTGCTAATCGTGACTATACTTATTTTAAAAATACAATTCAAATTATAAAGTATTATCGCGACGAACAAAAAATCACAAGTATATCTGGCACTATTCTAGAAGTAATCTTGTATTATGCATTGAAAGAATATTGCTTTGCTTTGCGCTATGAAGATTATCTAAATGCCTTTGTTAGAGGTCTTGATGATTTTATTATGGGTAAGAAAATTGAAGTTCCTATATCTATGTATAATGAATTGGGTATCATACCAGCTACGGATGTAAAAAAGAATTATTCCGTTATTGATCCTGGTACTGGAAGTATCAATCTAACGAGTGACATTACCGAGATTAAGTTAGGAGATTATCGTAAACTAAAAAAAGCTATTGCTAAACTTGTTGATACAAAATCATCTAAAGAAGTAGGTAGTGCAGAAGTAAAACTAAATGTAACTCCAAATAAAAATGAAGATGGGACTTATAGTTGGTGCTTTAAAATAGAAGATACATCATTTATGGGTATGGGTGGTAAGTATACTTCATCAAATGAAGATACATATACTGCAATCTATAAAGCGTTACTAAAAGGATTTAAAGCTATCGTTGATAATAACTTAAATCGTAAAGGGGTAAAAATTATTTGTTCTAAGAATAATATTTTAGAAGATAATCAAGACTTATCAAATGAGAATAATGCAAGACGCAAAAATGTCTTAGCATTTATTGATAATAACAATATTACGATTTCAAAATAAAAAATATATACAAATTACTTTATAAATGTAAAAAAAAGTGTTATAATAAATTATAAATAAAAGTCAGGAGAGTGAATTATATGGGAAGAGCACATGAAGTTCGTGCTGCATCAATGGCAAAAACTGCCGCTGCAAAGTCAAAACTTAATAATAAGTGGAGCCGTATCATATATATGGCAGCTAAGAGTGGTGTACCTGATCCTGATCTAAACCAAACACTAAAAAAAGAAATCGAAAAAGCCAAGAAAGAACAAGTTACAGCTGACGTAATTAAAAGAGCAATCGAAAAAGCAAAAGGCGCCAACATGGAATCTTATTCTGAATTACAACTTGAAGGGTTTGGTCCAGGTAATTCAATGGTTGTTGTTGAATGTTTATCTGATAATTCCAATCGTACCCAAACAGCTGTTAAAGTTGCTTTACAACGTACAGGTGGTAAGATTGCAAGTAGTGGAAATGTAACACATAGCTTTACACATAACGCAGTATTTAGTACAAGCGAATTATCTGAAGATGAATTACTTGAAGCATTACTTATGGCTGATTGTGATGTTACTGATACAAAAGTTGAAGATGGTGTTGTAACTGTTTATGCACCAAATACAGAATATGCTAAAATGAGAACTGCTATCTTTGAAGCATATCCAGATGTAAATCTAATTGAAGATACAATCGCATGGGTACCAATGAATTGGGTTACACTTGAAAGTGATAAACAAGTTGAACAATTTAAACGTTTACTTGAATTACTTTCTGAAGAAGAAGATGTTCAAGAAGTATTCCACAATGTTGAAGGCATTGATGAAGATGAAGAATAAATATACTAGATTTATCTAGTTCTAAATTGTAATTAGAAATGCAACAAAAAATATTATCAATTCATTAGATA
>JBJEEE010000005.1:0-4939 GCA_051872775.1 Bacilli bacterium | reverse complement strand
GTCATTTTCCCCATCAGGGTTAAAATTCTCCATAATAACTAACATTTGTTGATTAATAGCATATGTCATTATAGCTTGAGGAAGACCAACTTCATTTCGACGAATACTTTCAAATTCAACATTTTGGAGATAGATAGCATCAAATAACGGAAGCATCGACATGTAATTTATGTTTAGAAAGACACTACTATCACATGACAAATGTAAATTTAAATATTTATATTTTGACAATGTTTTCAAAGCCCCTTCTTTTGATATGACTTGATCATTTAAGACATTAATCCATAAAGTATTATTATTATTAATTATCTTTTTTATGATTTCATAATTTTTTCTTTTTTCAAGAACAGAAATGGAGAGATTTAACATTATCGGTTGATTCTCATATTTAGATGAAGCTTTTAAGATTTGTTCACTCATCTCATTATACATCTTAAAATGAGTGTTACGATTTTCCCCTTTTAAGGGTAGATTAATCATTTTAACAAGCATACTATTATCAAAACTACTCTTAATTTCATAATTAATCTTATTATCATGATAATTCTCATTGTATGCAAGTGATACTTTGTTATGTTCATTTAACCATTCTACATAGTTTTGAAAGATAAAATTATCGGGTTGCATAATAAATAGATAATCACATAATTTATTTAGATTCATTTTACCATTAAAATCAACTTGATATCGTAGCATTATTAAATAAATATTTGAAAAAGCCTTTTTGATTCTTTGATAATCATCTATTGATAATGATTCATTCATACAATATATAAATGTATCATCGCTATATTGAAATAAGGTATAATCACTTATTTCAATTCGATTAAGTACATCGTTTAGCTTATTTAATGTTTCATCAATTGATTCATTAATCCGAACAAATAAAAATGTGTTATTATTATCATAAAAGACTTGATTTAAGGTATAGATTGAAAATACTTTCTTATCAAATGGTTTTGATAAAATCATATTATGATTTAAATAATAAACATCTAAATTGGCATATTTAATTTTTTTTATACCAATTTGACCAATTAAATTATTGATTCTACCAATATATGAAGTTGTTTTACGATCTAATACACTACTTGTAATCTTTAATTTTTGCTTAACTAATTCATTTACATAAATTAAATCTTTGCTCATTGCAATAATATAATAATCATCAATATTGATAATTGCTTTTGCAAGTTCATTTTGGATATTTTTTTCTTTATCAAGATTTAATTCATTTAATAGTTTTAACAATTCATTATTAGTAAAAGCAATACTTTGATTTTCACTATCATAATATAAAATGATGACACCACATACTTCATCGTTATCAAATATCGGTATAGCTTGTAAGGATTTAAAATTTATTTTTTTTAGATCTTTCAAATAGAAAGGATCAATCATTTCAAAATTCAAGGCTTCATAATTAAAACATACTTGTTGTTTTAGTTCCATTACCATCATAACAATTGAATTATGAAGGTTTTCAAAGGAATATTCTTTTTCATAAATTCGTGGTTCGTTAATATGATATACGTGAATTAAATCTTCTTTATTAATTAGTTTAATTAAAAAATCGTCATAGTTAGTTCCAATTTGACAAATAGTCATTTGAAAAAATGATGAATTTTGAAGCAGTTTACGTTTAGTAGCGAGAAATTCTAAAATAACATTACGATACATTACTCCTCCAATGTAATTGTAACAGGCCCATCACAAATGATATCTAAATACATATGAGCACCAAACACCCCAGGTTGAACGGATAGTTGATATTTTTCTTCAAGCAATGAATTAAAATATTCATAAAGTACTTTTGCTTGTTCTCCTGGCATAGATGCACTAAATGAAGGTCGGTTACTTTTTTTGGTATCAGCATATAAGGTAAATTGCGAAATTGATAAAATCTCACCACCAGCATCATGAATATTTAGGTTAATTTTACCATTTTCATCATCAAAGATACGTAAAGAACTGATTTTTTTGGCCATCTTTTCAACATTATTAATGGTATCTTCACAAGAAAAACCAACTAGTAACATAAACCCATGTTTAATAGATGATACAACCCTTTCGTTCACAATGCAACTTGCTTCTTTAACTCTTTGTACAACTACTCTCATTTAAATATTCTCTCTATACTATAAATTTCACTAAGTTTATTTAGGTTAACTATGGCATGATTTAAATCATCAACACTTGACACTTGAAGTTTAAATTTGGTTATACATTCGCCCGTTTTAGTTTTTGAAGATGTAATATGAACAATTGTTACTTTCGATGTATTTAAGGCATTAATCATATCCGCAACTCCATTTTTTTTGTCAATTGAAGAAACTTTAATCGTCGTTTCAAATACTTTACCTGTAAAATTCTTATCCCAAGATACATCAATGAAACGTTCTTTATCTGATTTAGTAATATTAGGACAACCTTCGCGATGAACAATAATTCCGTTTCCTTTAGAAATATAACCAGAGATTACATCACCATATATCGGTTGACAACAATTTCCTAGTTTAATCTGAGCTTTATCAAGTCCATCAACGATAATTCCATACCCATTACGAGCATGGCGAGTCTTGTTATTAGATTCATCGTTATATTGCCCAATCAAAGTAGTTTCATCTAATTTGACATCCGTGATGCCACAAATTTTGTTAACTGCACCAAGCGGAGAAATTACTCCTTTACCGATTTCCCAATATAAATCATCTACAGTTGTACAACTTTGATTGCTGAAAAAATTGACAACAACTTTATCATCAAGACTAAGCGGATTATAATCTACAGTTTTGGCTGCTTTTTCAAATTCTATTTTTCCTTTTTCGACTAAATCATCACGTTGTCTTTTATTTATAAACGCTTTAATTTTTGATCTTGCATGATTGGTCTTTACAAGTTTTAACCAAGCATTGGTCGGACCAGTACAAGATTTATTAGTTTTAATTTCAATAACATCACCGGTTTTAAGTTTATAACTTAATGGTGCAATTTTGCCATTAACAATGGCTCCTATCGTTTTATTACCAATATCTGAGTGAATTCGGTAAGCAAAATCAAGAGGCATTGATCCGGCAGGAAAGTCTAAGACATCGCCACTTGGAGTAAAAACATAAATATTGGCACTAAAAATATCTTCAATAATACTATCTAGCGGATCTTCAGAATCCGCATTTTCTACATATGTTGTTAAATTTTTATACCACTTTAGTTTATTAGTAATTTCAATTTGTTCTTTTTCAGGATTATATCCGGCATTTTCTTTGTAAGCCCAATGAGCTGCTACACCAAGTTCTGCAACAACATCCATTTCATACGTTCTTATTTGGACCTCAAAAATCTTCCCATTATTACCTACCACTGTAGTATGAAGAGATTGGTAAAGATTAGGTTTAGGTACCGCAATATAATCTTTAAAACGCATTGGTAGAGGCGTCCATGTACTATGAATTAATCCCAATACTCGATAACAATCTTCAACAGAATCAACGATTACCCGTAAAGCTAATAAATCAAAAATATCATCAACTGTTTTATTCTTTGTAATTATTTTTTTATAAATACTATAAATATTTTTAATGCGACCTTTAATACTATAGTGCGTAACACCATGTGTTTCGAGTAGATTTTCGATATTTTTCATCATTACTTCAATGTCATTGCTACGTTCAATCTTTTTTTGTCCAACTGCTTCGGTAATATAATGATACTCATCTTCATTTAGTACTTTAAAACTAGTGTCTTCTAATTCTGCTTTAAGACGGTACATACCTAAACGATGGGCAAGGGGAGCATATAAATCAAGGGTTTCTTGCGCAATTCTTTTGCGTTTGACTTCATCATGAAACTCGATAGTTCGCATATTATGTAGTCTATCTGCTAACTTAACAATGATTACTCTTATATCTTTAGCCATTGCAAGTAATAGTTTTTCATGATTATGAGCTAAAGCTTTTTCTTTAGTCATATATTTTAGTTTACTGATTTTGGTAACACCATCAACAATATTTGTAATATCTTCATTAAACTGAGCGGTCATCTCTTCTTTAGTCATATCAGTATCTTCTAATACATCATGTAAAAGACCGGCACAGATTGTACTTGGAGAGGTATGAAGGCTTGCAAGTATATTTGCCACTTCTAAAGGATGTTGAACATAAGGTTCGCCCGATTTGCGTAATTGTCCTTCGTGTTTATCTTTAGCAACCAAATAAGCCTTCTTAATTAAAGCAAGACTATTCTCATCATGTATATAGTCACTTGTTGCTTTTAGTACATCTTCAATCGTTACTTGTGACTTCATCTACCTCACCTCACCATTCTTTTTTATTATTTTATTTTATAGACTCATTAATGTAAGCATTTCAACGTTTTTATCTTTTAGTAATTCACGGCCCTTTAAATCAAGTAGTTCAATTAAAAAACATGCTCCGACAACCTCTCCACCTAGACGTTTAACTAAATTGATTGCGGCCGCAACTGTACCTCCTGTTGCTAATAAATCATCAATAATGATTACTTTATCTCCAGGTTTGATTGCATCAATATGAATGCATAAAGAATTTGTACCATATTCTAAGCTATACTCTTCCGTAATATACTCGCGAGGAAGTTTACCAGGTTTTCTAATAGGAACAAAGCCAATACCTAATTCATAGGCAACAGGACATCCGAAGATAAATCCTCTTGATTCAGGTCCAACTACAACGGTTGCCCCTTGTTTTTTCGCAAATGCAACTAAATCTTGACATGCTTTTTTAAAGACTTCACCATTTTGCATTAAAGGAGTTATGTCTTTAAAAGAAATTCCTTCTTTAGGAAAACCTTCTACTGTCGCAATATAATCTTCATAATTCATAAAATACACCTCACATTATTAATATATTTCTTATTCGTATAATAAAGTTAGAAATTAACTTTATTATATAAATATCTCTAT
>JBJEEE010000004.1:0-19932 GCA_051872775.1 Bacilli bacterium | reverse complement strand
GGAACCAACTTGCATAGGCTGTTTCTCGTTTTACTAGTTTAATACTTGTCTTGTTAGCATCTTCAAATACAAGACCACTGGATGGCATATTAAATGGTTTAGTTTTAACATCAACCTTGAAGAAACCATTTAGTATTTTATTTGGGTCTTTACTTGAAGGAACTTTGTACTCAACTGTTGCCGCATACTCAGTATCTTCTTTTAATCCATCAACTGTGGCAACGCCATCAACCATCGAAACGGTTTTTCCATCGATTGTTACTTTAACATCTGTAACTTGATTACTAATTTCAGTTTCTTTTAGAACAAATGTAGCAGAAGTTCTTGTTGTATTCTTAACATCCCAACTAATGCCAGGATCACGCATTACAAATAAGATTGCATTACCAATATATCTTTCAGATCCATCACTTGGACGGTTGATTACTTCAAGTTCACCATAACTATTACGAACAACTAAAGTAGAACTACCACCACCATCAAGATTAAACGCATTAACACATCCCGCAAGACGCATCATTTCTCCTTCTTGGAAATAAGATAATCCTTGTTCATAATCGCCTTGTTTACCACGACCATCACAAACCATTAATACTGTTGAACCATCTTCTTTAAATCCAACCATTGTTCTTGGATGAGTTGTATAAGCAAAACTATCAGTTGATCCTGCACCTAATGGTTGAGAATCTTTTAATACTTGAGCAGGAAAAGCATCACTTGAGGCTGTGCCACCAAATCCGCAAAGAACATTTTTAATTCCTGCCCATGAACCCGTTAGTTGATATTGACAGCGTACATAATCACCAGTTGAAATGAAACTATCTAAACTGCCATCTTTAGAAGCTAAATAGAATTCTCTAACAACTACACCATCTCTTTCCGCAAGTGGTTTTGAATTAGTTGTAAGATCAGTCACAACATTTTCAATTGTTCCTTTTACAAAAGATTTTCCATTATATTTAGAAATACGACAAGTATCATATTTACCAACATAAACAGTATAGCCAGTTAAATCATACGTACTGCTTGCATCTTTTGTGATAAGGTTAATACCAGTTTCACTTAAAGTACCATTTTCTGAGGCAAGTTCTACTTGTTTAACAATGTTCTTTTGCTCATCTAATACTTCTAAAAACATATTAGAAGAAAGTGTTGCGCCACCAATAATTGGTGAATTATCATCTTGCCAACCAATTTGGGTATAACCTACCACTGGTTGATAAACGCTACCATCTTGTACATGTAATTTTGTTGGTTCTTTGGTTCCATTGATATCAAAAGAGTCACCATTAACTGCCGCAACAACAATCCAACCTGGATTTTTTGCTTCAAAATCAAGAGCAGTTGTTCTAACAGTACTTGATGTCCAACCATCTTGAGTACCTTTTGACCATGATACTACCCTTACATCTTCACTTAATCGAGGTAAATCGACCCATTGCACTGTACCATGAGTATAACGATATTTAGCACTATTAGGATCGTTGTCACCTGTATCTATACCATTATAAATTGATTTTACTCTTTCTTTATATAGAGTAACACCACCCATTAAGTTTCTTGTTTCTAATTCTCCTACTCTAATTGCATAGTCAGAAAGTACAGTTTCATCATCACTTGCGAAAACATTAAGTTTGGATGAACATACAAATCCTAAAACAAATACAAATAAAAGAGTTAAGAAAGAAATACTAAATTTTTTTAATCCTTTAATCATTATTCTTTTTCCACCTTTCGATATATTTTTATATAACTTTTAAATGAAAGTTTAACCATAAGATAAATTATAACGGAAATTCCGCCTAAAAACATTACATAATATATTAAAGCCGACAATACACCAATAATAATTGCAAATATCACCATTAAAAAAGTACTACCAAAATCTTTAAAAGCCATAATCAAAGACAATTTTAGATATTGTATTATTGATAAATCAGGAAAATATGCTATAACAAGAGGTATGTGTATTATCAAAAACACTGCAACAAAAATAAAAGAAATTGTAACAATAAGACCAATTAAATAGCCAACTGATTTAGCTTGATTAGTATTAAAGAAATTAAAACTATTATAAAATAAGATTACTATTAAATAAATTATTATTCCAACTATAAAAGATTTTATAAAAAGTTTTTTAAAGCTTTTAAAGAAATCTTTAAATATTGTGTTGGTTTTATCATCTTCATATTGTCTTATAACATCTGTTACCGCAACAATAGAAGGAAAAAACCATATTATAACCGGAACTAAAGTCAAATAAAACCATAGTGTCTCTGTTTCTTTACTAAAGAACGAATAAATAAATAATAACAAAAAAGAGGGAATGACAATCAAAAAGTTAAGTAAAATAAGGCGTAATACATAATCTAAAAATCGATATAATTTACCTTTTACAAAACCATTTGTTGACATTCCCTTATTCTCCTTTTATAAAATTATCCGATGATACCAGATCTTTCAACACCTTCAATGAATAAGCGTTGAACAAATAAATATCCGATTAGAAGTGGTAACATCATCATTAATGCGGCAGTGTTAGTAATTAGCGAAGCAAAGAGTGGATTATCCTTTACATCATCACCAACCATATCCGCTAAGTGCTTAAATTGTGCCGATTTTAGCAAGTTTCCAATCCATTCCGCAACGTTGACCAGTTTCATTGTCATTAGTGGGAAGTTATCACCACTCAGTTCATACATTTGCGTATAATAAACATCATTCCACTGCCATACAAAGGCAAATAAAGCAACTGTAGTGATTGCACCACGAGCATTTGGAAGCATTACACTCCAGAAAGTTTTTACTACACCTGCACCATCAATTTGGGCAGATTCTTCAAGTTCAATTGGAATTCCTCTAAAGAATTGACGGAAAATGAAGATGAATAAGGCTGCTCGAATACCTTGACCCGTAATTGACATTATATAGAATACAATATCTTTACCTTCACCTTTTAGCGCAATTGCTTTACCACCATTACAAGCCTTGATTATTCCAAAAATATCAAAATTAGAAAAATACAATGTTCTTGCAAGAGATACCGTTTGAGGAGGAATAATTAAAGTTAACATGATTATCCAGAAAATAACATTACTACCTTTAAATTTCAATCTTGCAAATGCATAACCAGCAAGTGAAGTAGATAGAACTTGACAAATTGTGGATATTGTTGAAACTTTAATATTATTAAATAATGAACGCCAATAGTCAAGAATTGTTCCCGCAATCGTAAAGTTAATTGTAGAGAATGTTCTTGGAATATATTTAACTAGTGGGTCATTAATATCAATAGGATCACGAAGGGCAAATGTGAATTGTTCAAATATAGGGAATAAGATGATAAATGATAAACCAAATATTAGAACAGCTCTTAATAATGATGCCGCAAAGTCAGCTGTTTTTTGACCTCTGACTGCACGCTTAGTAGGATTTGATAATTCTTCTTTTATTGATTCGTATTTTTCAGCAATTTTAGCTTTAAGAAGTGCTCTTTTTTCTGCTTTAGTTAAAACTTGTTCCTCTGTTGTTTCTTCTACAACAACTTCAACATCTGAATCTGTTACTATTACTTCTTCAGAAGTCGTTTCAACTACGGTTTCTTCTACTTCTTCAGTTATTACCGGTTTTTCATTATTTTTGGATAATAAAGATACAATCGCAACTACTAAAACAACTGATAAAATAAATATACATGGAATTAATATTATCGTCATATACACATCACCTACTTCTTATCATCGTAGTAGAAGACAAATTTCGAAACAATGCCTAGCATAATGACAAGGATTAACGATGATGCAATCAAGTAAATCCATGACATTGCTGCATGTCTTCCATATTCTGAATTTTTATATTGTAAATCAATAACATCATTAATATCGGAACGTAAGAATGAGTCAACAACTGTATATACGATAACCGTTGATATCATTGGTGATACCATTGGAAGGGTAATCTTCCAGAATGACTCATATTTTGTAGCGCCTTCGATTTTAGCAGCTTCATATAAATGTTTAGGTACAGATTGAATCGCTGCTAAGAAAATCAATATCTGTATACCTGAATATGATATTGTATCATATATCGTTGAAGTAATTCCACCTAGGAATGTAACTAGAACTTTTGGAACCTTAAGTCCTATCAAGAACGTTTCCATATTAAATAACTGTGAAAGAGCTCCTGATGAACCCTGAGAGGCCAATGTCGAAAGTGACGATGACGACTCTAAGGCTGCCGAGATTGCTTCTGAGTTAAAGATAACAGGAAGGAAGAAAATAGCTCTAACGATGCCACGACCTTTGAAGTTACCATTTAACATAACGGCAATTAATAAACTAAAGATTGTGATTACAACCGTATCAATAACGGTACCTGAAACTGTATCCCATAGTTTTACTGGGAAATCAATATTTTCTCTAAATGCGTAAACATAATTAAAGAAGATTGTTGTAACATTTGGATCAGGTGTTGAATAATCTTTATTTTGAATTGCTTCAGTTGTAAATGCTTTACCAAAATGAATGTTAATTCCACCTTGTAGAATTTCAACTGTACTTAATGAATAAATAAATGATTGAATTAGTGGATATAAGAAGAATACTAAGAATCCAAGAATAGTTGGTAATAAGAATATTACTGAAATAAACACTTTTTGTTGTTCATATCTTAATCTATCATATGTATTCTTTTTTATCCATTTAAGAGGCCAGAATATATAACAAAAATAATGCCAGCCAATTTTAATTCCTTTACCAATAGCGGATGTTACTTTATTTGTTGTAAAGAAATGCATAATTGCATGTCCAATACGTTTAAACCATCCACTTATTGTTGGTTTTTGACCATTTATTTCAGCTTCGATATCATCAAGATTTACGACTCTATCTTCTGCTAAATAACGTTTTTTAATCTTTTCAACTTCAATATCATGAAGTCTTTTTTCTTCAGCTCTTTTAGCTTCTTTCTTTTTGTTTAGTTTTTTATGAAGTTTGCCTAAACAATGAATTCCATACCACGCTAATACCACCAAGGCAGTGGCAATAAGAACAATTATAAACTGAATCATTTTTGCCACCCCCTTATAGTACCTTATAACTCTTAGCCGCAACATCAACATTTGCTGCATTATAGTGATATTGTGAGAATGAGTAATTTAATAAGATTTGAATATTACTTCCAGTAGTATGATTATAGTAAGTTACTAAATAAACATTTGCAGCAAGTCTAGTATGACCTACTAAAGTACATTCATATATACCAATATTAGTTAGTTTATTATAAACATCTTCTACCGCTGTAATCCAATTACGATATTCAGTATTGTAATTTTCATTATAATCTGTATTAATTAATTCTGCTGATGAATCATATGTAAAAGTGAATTGAGGATTAGCACCAGTTTCAATTAACTTCATAATATGGAAGTTTAAGCCATCTTCAATGTTAACATTGATACTTTCACCAGAATAATCAAATAAACCATTTACAACTAATTGATAGAATGGAATTGAATAATCAAGTAATTCTTTTTGTGATGATTGATATGGAATATCTTTTGCATGAGAAACATATCGGAATGCATAATCATATGGTTGATATAGGTTAATATTATCAATACTTTCACTAATCAATTCAAGTGATCTAATTTGTTCTGAAATAGCGTCTATTTTAAACATTTCATTATCTTTCTTGTAATCACCAGAAAGAGATGAGCCTAATGTTTCAATAGCAATTGAATTAATACCAAGAGATTTCTTAGCATTGCCAATACCAAATGCTTTTGAATAAGAATTAACTAGAGATTGTGCAAATGCATAGTAATAATGTGGTGATAAAATAGAAGTTTTAATACCTTTTGTATCATATGTATTTGTACTTATATTATAAGAATAATTAGTGATTATTTCCCCTATAACATCTCTTGATGTATAGTGATTTTGTCCAAAACTTTCTTGATAATCATTGATTTGTCCAAAGTTTACATATGGATAAATAGTAAGATTATCAGTGCTTTGGTTAAGGGCTTTTAGTTCATTTTTAGAACCAAGTAAAGAGTTAATTTTTATCTTTTTAAAGGATACATCTACTAAAGCTTCTTTACGCCATCCTTTATAGAAAACGTTAATGTAAGTGATTCCTTTATCGGTAAATGTATCAATGATTTCGCCTAATTCTTTATAGGTAGTCATTGTACCTTTTGCGGTATAACTAATACCAAGGAAGTTATCTTTGTACGTATAAGCACCTATAACATCCATATCAAGAACCGGTGTATTGGTTTGATCTTTATAAACAACATCATCTTCATCATAGTATTTAGCAATGATTTTTTGGCGATATACTTGCGCAACATCACTATAATCAATGCTACCACCAGGTTCACCTATAAATGTGTAATTTAGAATAATATCGTTTGTTAATCTTTGACTAGTAAACTTACGAACTGCCTCTTTGGAATAAGTACCAATAAATACGTCTTGAGACTCTCTTAAATATGCGCGGAAGTAATTAGTATTATTACTTTCACCTTTAGTACCATAACCAGAAGTAGTTGCATGAAGTTCAAGTTGTGATGCCATAGTTTGTGCATCAACGATTACAGCTGAATCACCATTAACAACTGCATACATTGGAAGCATTATATCATAACTTGTAGGGCCTTTGACAGCTGAAGTTTGTGATAAATCTGTTGTATATATACGTTTTGCGTAAGGTTCATAGCTGTTACTCTTTCCATTGTCATGTTCCATTACACTACCACTACCATCAGGAATAATCGTATATCCTTTTGTTAATGTACCATCAACCCAAAGACCTGGATTATCTAGATTAGCTGGTGTTGAAGTAAAGTATGGAAGAATATCAATGTTACATATCGTATGTTTTCCGAACTCACGGATTGAATTTCCAGGAACAGTTACGGTCAAACCATCATCTGTTAATTGATATTCAATACCAATTTCGAATGCAATACGTTCATTATCATTAATGATATCAAACTCATTATTAATATCTGCTAAATCTGCTTCGGTAAATCCACACCACTCATAAAGCCATCTGTATAGATTCTTTAAAACGATAGCAGACATAAATTCGTATTTACCACCATTATATTCCCAATACTCGAAGTCTTTTAAACTTGTAGTATTTGTAGTATCAATCTTTTGATACCAGCTACCGTACCAAGATGAATAAATATCATAACCACGTTTATAGTCACGATTAGTTGCTTCTAATGTACGGATTTCTTCTTCAATTCTAGCTTGTTCATCTGCAGAAAGCGATCCACTTAATTGTGCTTTCAAATCTTTAATCTTGTTTTCATTGATAGTATAATATTCATTATATCCATCAGTGGCTGCTTCTATATCGATAATTTTAGTTCCTGTGGAATCATATTTATCCATTAAAGCAATCTCTTTATTTTGTGAGAATAATTTTTGAACATAAGTTGTTGGTATATATTTTGGAATAGAAGTATAATCGATACTTCTTTTTTCCATATGATACCATACTTGTACCTTATTATTTTCTTTATCAATTTTTACCGCATAATTCGGAGTAACAGCTGAATTATTTTCAGTTGTTGATGTTGAGAAATTATAGTTACTAAATTCATTTAAAGCTCCACCTGTTTCACCATAGAAAACACTGATTACGGTGCTTTGAGAAGCTTTTAAATCTGGATTATCAACTTTTTCTGGATTTGAATACCATTCGTACCCAGTTGATTTATCGACAACTTTGAAAGTTGTAAGAGCCATATTCATATAGAATTGATAGCCTTCATTTGGATTATCAGGTTCACTTTCCATGATAAGTTGATATCTACTAAAATAATCACTCCAATTACCTAGGTTTTTCTCTTCAATCACGTTTTCTGATTCAAGAATTAAATCCTGTAATTCTTCTTTTTCATTTTCTAAAACTCTAATAGCTTCTTCATCAATAGTTGTCGCAATGGCGTATGCACTATCAATTACAACTGCACCATTTTTGATTTTTCCATTATCATTATAAAGAGCCATAAAGAAATTATAATCAGTTTCAAGATATGCAATATAATCTATAAATCCATCGCCTTGAACCGTATAATATGCTTCGCCATCTGGTGATTTCATTAATGCATTCCATTCAGATACACTACCTCTATAACCATTATTAACGACGAAATCATAAGCACTAAAATTGCTAGATACTTGATAGTTGTTAAAGCCTGCTACATCAATAATCCATTGTTTGCGACTTACAGTTTGATTATTTTCATCAAGAGGAACATAACCATTGCTTACAGCTAATTCATATAAAGAATCGCTGCCCGTACCAGATGCATTAATAAGGATTTGAACAAAGGATGCAAAGCTTCCACTATAACCACTGGCAAAAATTTGTTTATAAATATTATTGGTTGAATAGTTTAATACTAAATCTTCAAATTCATCTTTAGTGCCATTATAGCCGTTTTGCGTTAAGGCATCAAATGATGAAGTAGCTTCTTTATATACATAGCTTAACCCCATCATTTCGATGATCCAATCATTTTTAGATTTAGCATAAGTATTAGTTAAAGCATTTAATTCAATATTAATAGCGTTAACACGATCAGATATTGACTTGATTACGTAATCCATTTCTTCTGTATAACGCGCTGCATGAATCTTTTCATACAATGTCATTGGCGTTCCATCCTCATGATAGAATGGACTAACATATTCAGAACTTAAAATATTATATTTATTTTCATCTGCAAGTAATTCACCATATGTTTTAAAATTATCAAGTTTTACCCAATAATCATCAGTTGTAGAACTAGATGCACTCACTGGTGAATAACGATCAAAAGCAAATATTCCAAAGAAACTAATAATAATAATAAATATTAGGGCGATTAAGCATCTACCTAGGTAAGTCCAAAAAGTATGTTTCTTCATGTTCTTACCTCCTATACAAACCTTGTCGCAATTTCTTTATAGATAGAATATATAAATCCATAAATTTGTTGCGATAGGTCGAAAATTAAAAGTGCAATAAATACGATAATACATAAAGCAAGAGCAGTTAAGAAAATTGCACCAATTGTTTTAAATACGCCGTATTCATGAATAACAACAAAGCCCATAAAAGCCATATAACATAACAAGAAAATTGCTATTATATTAACTAAAGTTAAGAATTGAGCTTCATCAACTGTTAAGAAATTACTTAACAAAACATAAATAAATCTAGTAATAACAAATGGTAATAATGAATAACAAATCATCATAAATATTTCTTTCATTTTACCTTTACCATTCATTAGGGTTGTTACTGTCCAGTTAGCAACCGCAATTAGGATGACTGGAACAACGCTATATACTAAAATTCGTATACTACTAAATTTAGTTTGATCATTTTTATTGAAGGCAGGTCCTACATATTTGTATTCTACAATTTGTTCAAGAACGAATAGAATCAATATTGTAATAGAAACCCACATTTTTCCACGTTTTTCATTTTTAAATTCTGTAAAACCTTTAATTGGATGAGTTAATATATAACCTGGAAATTTGATTACTTCTTTCCAGAAATATGCAAATTTTGAGCATACTTTCTTAAGTAATTCAACAAATTTTTCCATCTTATTAAACTTAAAGATTAAGACTAAACTAATACAACAAAGAATAATTAGAACTATTGAAATAATAAGAGTACTCATTATTCGTCACCTCCATTATCCTTAGGCAAAGTTCCCATTTTCTTTTTCTTTATTCGTTTATAGACACTAATACCAACAACAGCAACGATAATTACTAAAACTGCTGTCATCATAGGTGCAAAATATTTTCTCATTTGTGCATCTCGATATAGAGAATATGCTTTAGAATAATATGTTGCATTATGAGCACGTTCAAATAATTCCATAGCTTCTTTATATTGTTCAATTGTACTTGCACCACGTAATACACTCTTACCTATACCTAAATATGCAAGTTCATAATTTGTGTTAATTTTAATTACTTCACGCCAATATACTTCAGCATCTTCGATATTACCAAGTTGGTAACATGCTGTAGCCTCATTTACATATTCACCAAATTCAGTTGTTCTAAATACAACTAAACTCATTGATGCAGAGTCTAAAACAAGAACTAAATCTTCTGTTTGCGTTTCACCATTTTCATCGATATATTCTCTTGTAAAATAATCAACGGCAACTGGATTAACTAAGATATATGTTCTACTTTCACTACTACCTTGGGAAGTACTTCCACCAGGTTGTTCACCAGTAATGTAAAGAAGGTTACCTTCCATATCATAAGTGAATAGTCTACCACGTTTACTATCAATAACCGTAAATATACCTTTTTTATTATTAATCGCAACACCTGTTAAAGTAGAAGGTCCCGTTACAACATTTGTTTCATTAGTTGTTATTACATAAGTAGCATCACCATTTGGAGTTACATAGCCATTACGTTTCATTACATCTTTACCAGCAGTATTAATAGCCTTTACCATGTTTGCTTGGGTCGTTCCTGCTTCAGCATCTTTATCTGGAAGAGATGTTGCATATAGGAATCCCTCACTATCCATTGTTATATTAGTAAACATTGGAGGTAAGTCTAGGGTCATTGATCCAAGTTGGGTATCAGAGAAAATCTTTGCCCAGAATGCTTTTAAAGGATTAGCTACTACATCATTTTTTCCTAAGAATCGATTGAATAAACCAATTCTAGTTTCTTCTTTAGCACGTGCAAATTCAATAATACCTTCATAAACATTTCTAGCAATACAATATACACGTCCTGATACGTCAACAGCAACTTTTAAAGGTCTGAATAATGTACCATTTTCGGCACTTTCATCAATTGAAACACCACAACTAACTTGATAGAATGTGGCATCATCAGGTGTTAAGAATAGATTAACCACTTCATAAGCACCAGTATTTTCATTCTTTTCTAATTGTACAATTTGACAATTTACTGTATCCGCAACGTAAATTCCATTTTCAGTAACAGTAATACCTTCAGGAGAACGTAAACGAATAGCATGTCTTGAGTAATCTTTTGTATAAGGAACATAAGGGGCGTGTACTAACAAATCATCTGAATTAACTTGAGCCACTGTGATTTTATCTAGTGGTGTTGTAAAACTATAATAATTATCAAGATAATTAACAAGACGATCTTCGATAGTTTCACCAGTTTGTTCATTTACAACTTTTTGTGAGAATGGAAATTCATTAACGATTTCTTCCCATTCAAAATTTTCATTTAGAACCGTTATTTGACCAACGTTAGTCATATTCATTTTTACTTCTTTTACAACGTTTCCTTCCGCATCAACTGTTTCAGGATGTAGGACAAATTCGGTACCAGTTTTGGAATAATTTAATAAATAAATCTTATTTCCATATACTTCCATATCAGATAGACCATCCATCATTACTGTACCGGTTTGTCCAGGGTTGGCAGGTTTAATGGTTGAACTATAATATGTTAAGTCATGGGCAAGTCCTTCTGCTGAAGGAATAACATTTTTGAAAAAGTCATAATTATAACTCATTGCTTTGGCACTTACTAACCCTGTAATTGATAATAGTGATAGTATTGTACCAAGCAAAATTGCTGAAAATTTATATACTTTTCTACGCATTGAGCACCTCCTATTTCATACCAGAGTGAGCCATTGTTTCGATAATTTGACTTTGTGATAAGACAAAGACTAAAATAGGCACACTCATCATAATGAGCATAACAGCAGATGCCGTACCAGTTCTTGCAACTCCGCCTGCAACAATTTGGTGAAGAGCATAACTTAATGGTTTTAATTGTTCGCTATAAATGAACGTTCCACCATCGTTATTCCATAGTTGTTGGAATAGAAGAATAATCAATGTTAACCATGCTGGTTTAACAAGTGGCATTACAACTTTCCAATAAATTTGGAACTCATTTGCACCATCTATTTTTGCTGATTCAATTAATTCCATAGGAATGTCAGCCATAAATTGTTTCATCAAATATAGGCCTAATGAATAAGCAAAAGCCGGAACAATAATTGCAAGTGGATTATCAATTAAATGTAAGCAACTGAATACGATATATCTTGGAGTAGCGGTAACTTGAGCTGAGAACATAAGAGAGTAAACAACTAAACCAAAGATAATTGAGCTTCCAGGGAACTTATGTTTTGCAAGTGGATAAGCAGCCATTGATGCAATAATAACATGACCAACAGTTCCAGCTGCTGTAATTAATACTGTATTAAATAAATATCTTGAGAATGGAACCCACGAATCTTCAAGTAGAACGGATAAATCTGAGAAATTATCAAGCGTTGGATGTTGGAAGAATAGTTTTGGTGGGTAAATAAATAATTCGTTAAGTGGCTTAAAGGCAGCACATATTGTATATATTAGCGGATAAGCACTAAACATACCAAATAATAATAAGATTAAGAATAAAGCTATGTCACCACCAATACTACGACTCATTCTTTTACGTTTTTTGATTAGTCGTTTTTTGTGTTGACGATAGAAGAAAAGTTCAAGTTTTCCCATCTTTGATTCGTCACGAATACCATATTTTTTTAGTTTCTTTTGTTGACGTTTCAATCTTTTCTTCTCAGCTTTTGACAATTCGGTAGTTACTTGTTCATCATCATCAATATGCATTTTCTCATTCATATCATGAACCTACCCTTCTAAGAATTTTTCTTACTAACATGTTTGCAACAATCATTATTATAAACAATATAGTAGCAATTGCTGAGGCATATCCCATTTCCATTCTTATGCTTCCATAGTCCATTAAGTGAGTAATGATCGTATGACCAGCATATTCAATGGAAGGGAAACCTGCAATCTGAGTTGATACCTCCGCAATAGATAAACTTGATGTTATTTGCATTACGGCACCAAACAATAATTGTGATTTCATTTGTGGCAAAGTAATATACCATAATTCTTGCCAACGATTTTTAATACCATCGATTGCTCCTGCTTCATAAAGTTCACGATTAACACTTTGTAAACCAGCGATGAAGGCAAGGAAACTTACACCAAGTGATAACCATAATTGAACAATAATTAGAATCCAAATAATATATTGAGCATCTTGTAACCAAGTAATTGGTTCTTTTATAATGTTAAGTTCCAGTAGAATGGCATTAGCATAACCATAAATATCACTACTGAAGATTAATTTCCATACTAGATAAACGTTACCTGAAATTGATGGTGCATAGAATATTAATGTCATAATACTACGTAAAAGTGGTTTAAGTTCATTAATCAACCATGCAAATACGAATGCCATAATATAGCTTAATGGTCCGGTTATTACCGCAAGTATAGCTGTATTTCTTAAGGCAATTGTAAATACTTTATCATCAACGAATAGACGCATATAGTTGGACCAACCATTAAATGTTGGAAACTCTAGTAAGTTAAAATATGTAAAACTTAGTGCTAGAGACATTAATACAGGTATAACTGTAAATAGTGTAAATAAGATAGTATATGGAGCAACTAGATAATAGTATTGACGCTTAACGAAAACTTCTCTTCTTAAGTGCCCACCACGTTTACTCCAACGTTCTGCTTTACGAGTGAGTGAGATACGGTCTTTTTCAATACGATACTTTTGTACTAATCTTTCATGTTCTTTTAAGTACTCACGATATTCTTTTTCATGAACATGCTTAGGATCATCTTCTTCAACATCAAAGGCCGCATAATTTATTCCTGAAGTGTTTTCTACAGTATTTTCTACTTCTTCATTTACCACAGGTGTTGGCTCTACTTCAGGTTGTTCTTCTTTAGTTTGTTTAGCAAGTTTTTCAGCAAGTTGATTGGCTTTCTTTTCTTCTAAATATGCCTTCTTTAATAAAGCAAGTTTGGCTTTACTTTCTTCAACTTGAACTTTCAAAATTTTGATGTTTTCTTTTACTTGTGCAAAATAAGCATCATCTTCTGCTTTCCAAGCTGCTTTCTTTTCTTTCATAGCCGCTTTTAAAACTTGTTTTTCTTCTGATTTTTCTGTTCTTGTAAGTTTTGTTTCTTTAGATCCTGTAGCTGCTCCATAAGCATAACTACTAATGATTAGTTTTAAATCATATTTTGCTTGCTTAACGATTAATTCTTGTGATTTAATCATTTTAATCGTTTCAGCAAGTTTTGTTTTTGTTTCAAGAATTTGATTTGTTAATTCTTGAACTTTTTCATTATTTCCATTTTGCTTTTCTTGACCTAACTTATCTTTTAAATCAAGTATTTTCTTTGCAAGAACGGCATATTCATCATTATACTTTTGAACCAAAGTTTTAGCTTCTGTTAATTTTTGAGTATTTGTTTCAATACGTTTAATCGTATTTTGATTTGAAATTCTTTCGCATAATTGTTCAAAAGTAATTTCTCCATTAACATAATCTTCGGCAAGTTTTTTACTATTTTTCTTTGCATTTCTTAAAGCAAGTTCTCTTTGAAAACTTTGACTATTTTTATTTCCGCCACGAAAGACAATAATAAATAAATAGACAAGGGCAATAAGACTTATTGCTAAAATTATATATAAAGCTATCATTCTATTTCCCCCTTATTATTTACGTTTTTCTAAGTTAAACTCTTCACGTTTACGGTCAATTTCATTATTAATTTTATCCGCGTATTCAAATAGAACTTCTCGTGGATTATATAATTTATTAATAACTTGACGATAAGCATTTTCTATTTCACGACCAGTAATATAACTACCCGCAATTTGTGGGATTTCACATGATTTTTCCCATTGTTTCATTAATATTTCAAGGTCAGCTTTTGGCCAAGCAAGTGCATTAAGAGCTTTAACATTTGCGGTTGTATGACGAGCGGCAGAACCTAAGATTCCTTCCATTTCTCGACCAAATGAAACTTGTGCACTATATGATGACCACCATTTTGCAAATTCCCATGAATCTTGTTTTGTTTGTTCACTAGAAAGTGCAGGTTGTTTTAAGATAACACAACCAGAACCTGAAGCAGTAGCAGTTTGATCTAATGTTCCATCAGCTTGTAGTGTACCTGGAATTAAGTGGAAACTCCACTTACCTTTTAATTCAGGTGCAAATACGCTTAAAGTATTATACAATTCATAATAAGCAATACCTATAGGCATTTCACCACTTCTAAAACGATTTACAAAACTTGCTGCTTTAGGGAATGAATATAAAGTATAGAATTCAGTCCAACGTTCAAAGGCATCCATTGCTTCATTGCTTGATAGACCAGTTTCTTTATTACTAGCAGAGTAAAGACGTCCACCATTTTGATATAGTAATGTAACAAATACTGGATTTAATGCTGAAGCACCCGCATCATTTACAGGTAGATAAAATTGAAGTTGGTCAGTTTGTAAGTCCGCAACAAGGTCGATTACATCAGCCCAAGACATATTATCCCAATCATAACGAGCACTTAAGCCTTTTTCATCCATAATATCATCACGAACGAACATCATTAAGAATATTTGTTTTTCTGGTAGTGCATATGTTCCTGTCATTCCGTTACGAATATCTTTAACAGTTGAATCTGTATAATATTCACTATCATAATAGAATTGGAATTGACTAATTGAACTTTCCATATAGAAATTATTAGGAATAGCATCTAAATTAACGATTTGATTATATGTTTTTGTATTTTCTCCTGGAGTATCGTAAAGTTCTGCATATCTTCTTACAACGGCTTCTTTATATGTTTCACCACTCCAAACAAAACCAAAATCAGCATCTTTGACAACTGGTTTAATCATATAAAGTGCATTACCTTCGGCATCTTTCTTTACAGTTCCATCTTCATTATACAAATAAGCAATACCTTGTTTAACGATACCACCATCTTCTGTTAACATTTCTGTCTCATAAATAAATGATGATAAGTCAAGAACAGCATTTCTTAATGCATAGTTTACAGGTAGACTAGAGTCAACATTTAATGCTACATCTGGACCGATTCCCGCAAGCGTTGCTTTTAATAATACGTCTGCAGCAGTTAGTTTTAATTCGACATTTATTCCCGTTTTTGGGGTGAAGTCCGTATCAATTAACGTTCTTATTACGTTAGCTTGATCTCGACCTTGTGTCATCCAAACTTCAATGGTACGGTCTGTACTAGAATTTTCAGTTGTTTTACTGATAGTTGAATAATCAATAAAGAATGATAAGACAAATGAAACAATACCATCCCATAATCCCCTAAAGAATCCTTCATTTGCTTTTTCCATTTCTACATCAGGAGTATGAACTAGGATATAGTCAATGGAAAGTGGTAATTCACGGAAAGAACTAAGAATTGTTCCTAGAGATGAAATATTATTACTTAATGAACTTAATTGAGTTGGAATAGTACGAAGATTTTCTTTTAGTATTTTTTCAAGTTGAATAACAACACTATCGATAACACCAGTTTTATCACTCTTAGTACCAGAAATTGCAGTAACACTATTAGAAATATCAATTAATTCATCCGCATAAGCTCTAATGTCTTTTCTAAGTGTAGGGAATTGATCATCAAATTTATAGTCACGATTACTATCAGGTGTAACTGTTGTATAACTGATAATTGCACGATACATTGCATTTAACTCATTAACTACATCTTGAATTCTTTCAATTAAGCTTGCATATTCACCAAGAGTAACTTCTAAACGAAGGGTGTGTTTACCTGGTTCAAAGTAGAATAGGTAATCTTCATCATCGCCCAAAGTTACATTTGACCATTTGTTATTAAAATCAAATTGAACATCGTTTAATTCTTCAAATAAGATTTTACCATCGACATAAGCTATACGGCTTGAGTACATACCTCTTACCATATTTTGTTTTGAACGCATTGATATATTATAATATCCAGCTTTTTCAATATCAAATTCCCACTCAATCCAGTCACCAACTACTTTCCAATTAGAACCACCAATTGAGTTAAGTAGGGTTTTAGTATATGAGAAAGGTTCAGTCATTGAACTAGAACGATCTGTTATTGGATAAAGGGTTGGAGAAGATTTAGCAGATGATTTTTCAGCTTCAATACGAATTTGTTCATTAGTTATATTTTGCTCACCATGTGCTGCTATTAATTCTTCTTTATATTCTTCATAACTCTTAGCTTGATTAACAGGTTCTAAAGTTAATTTATAAATTACAATAGGTTCTTTTAGTACTTCAAAAGATATACTATTTACACCTGCATCGAAATAGAATTGATAAGGGCTTGTTTCATATCCCATGTAATCTCTTAAATATTGACCTGTATAGCAATACTTTTCAACTTGTTTTGGTTTTAGTTGATTACCACGTGTATCAACTTTAAATGTTTTTTCACCATCATTATTGTAATCAAATGATGTACTTGAATCTTGCCATACACGAGAGAATGTAAGAGCTTCTGTTCCTTCGAATGGATTTTCACCATTTATTTTAAAACTTCTTTCGATTGCTGAACTATAACCTTGCACTGTAAAGTAATCAAGATAAATATTATAAAATCCTGCTTTTAATGATGGTGTATTTAATACAACGGTTCCATCATCTTCTTGATAGATTATATAACTAATTCCTTGAGGATCATCCTCACCATGATATAGATATGTACCTTCTTCTTGATAGTCATATGGACGACATCCTGAATATGAACTGTTTTCTAAATCATAGTTTGTATAATCTAACACAACTTTATCAACATCATAGTAATTGGTATTTCCATATTTTTCTAAATGATAAGCTTTTTTACTATCTAGATAAAGTTCATAGGCATTTTTACTACTAGTTCCTTCACTAGATGATTCACTAGTATTATCAGTATCTGCTGCTGCAAGGGCATTTAATCTTTGATTGGATGTTGTAACCAATTGAATGAAAAAATAACTAGCACATAATACAGCAACGCTGAATATTAAAACTTTTCTGGTTTTTTTCATCTTTGTCTCCTTCCTTCTAAGTCTGTCAAAATTTTAATAAGCCATTTAATTCTATTTCCACTAGGTGTAATTCCTGGTTCAATATTTCGTAAACACCATAATTCATAGTGCTTTTTCAAGTAAGCGTTGAGAATCAAAATATCTTTATCAAAAACATTTTGTGTCTCTCCACTTAGCCACTTTTTGATATTTCTTTGAATATCGATTAAAGTTAATAATAGATTTATACTATTTTCAATCTCAGCTTTTTCTAAGCTTTCTATATTTCTAATCTTTTTTAAATTATCATTAAAGAGTTGTTCTAAGGAGTTTAAAGCTTTGTCTTCAATCAAATTAGATGACATTTTTTCTAAAAAGAAATCAACTGGACTTGCTTGACGCATTGCATGTTCTGCCCATAATATCAAACTAAACAAACGACTACCATAATCACGGTATGGACCTTCAAGTCTTGTGTATTTAGATAAGTCAATAATGACTTCACTTAAAGTAGGACCAACTAATTTAACTAAATACTCACTGATAGCTCCTTCATCAGGATCACCCCATGAACAAACGGCACCGTAAATTATACCAGGATAACTAAAAGGTAAGTATTGTAGATGCCCACCATCTCCCCAGTCAGTCACTAAGATGCCAAGACCATGGTGTTTTTTGGCTGCTAGTGCACTATTTTTTATCGATCCAATCATATCATCGTAACGTCCTGTGATAGTACTCCAAGTTAATGTGCCAGGTGCACACATAAATTTAACTTGTTTTTCTTCTAGTATTTTACTATGGTTCATAAAATCATAACCTAAAGTATAACCCCAATCGATAAAAATTAAATCTTTAGGAAGTTTAGCTACAGCTTCAGGATGACCAATTAGGGCATCTCCCCACATTAGAGGAGTCTTACCATAGTCTTTTACAACTTTATACAAAGGATTAAGATACTCAATAAAAACTTCTTCTTTTGAGGTTTTGTCACATTGAGCCTTACTCTTACCATGTCCGAGTTCATATGGTTCATCAAAATTCATATTAAAATATGGGGATTTAAAATGTGGAATCATATCACCATACATTTTTTTGACTAATTCATAACTTTCTTTATTAGTTGGATCCAAGGTACTAGAAGGTCTTGTTGAACCCCAAATATAGAATCCATCTGGACATTCAGCTAAGTGATGATACTCATCACGGGATAACCAATCAGTCATATGACCAAATCCATTTTGGTTTGGAACTAGATCAATATATTTACTATTCGCATATTTTTCTAATTCAAGATAATCATCAAGACTTATATAGTTTTTATCATTTAATACATCAGGAAAACTCTTATATTCGAAGGAAAAGCCTTCAACATATAGTTCAAGATGATTGTATTTTAAATCGCTAAGGATATCAACTATTTTCTTTAAAGTTGTTAGTTGAGGAACTTTAGAACGACTTATATCAAGCATAAATCCTCTGATTTTTAAATCTGGATAATCATGAATTTTAACTCCACGCATAAAACTTTGTGGTTTATCTTGGTGTTTTTGTACTAATTGTTTGATTGTTTTTAAAGCATAGAATACACCTTGATTATCTTGTGAATATATATCAATGTGTTTATTTGTTACTTCAATTTCATATTCTTGTTCAGCAAGATTCTTTTTAATAAATCTTACGTCTGCTTCATCAAGATTATCTACTGAAATTATCTTTTTTGCATTTAAGCATTGTTTTAATTCTTCATTTAAACTTTCCGAAAAAGAACTAAAACTACACTTTATTTCGGCAGGAACAATATACGTTAAAGAGGTATATTCTATTGTTTTAGGCATAGGAATTATGTCCATATTTTTCCATCTCCTTATCAGTTTTCGATACAACCCCAAATTACTTACTTATTATATCAAAGAAAGCGTTTTTATTCAAGTGATAAACAACTAAAAAACGAAATTAGTGTGTTTAACTTATGATAATGTCTTAATAGTTATTTTTAGAAAATGTCCCAATA
>JBJEEE010000003.1:0-5113 GCA_051872775.1 Bacilli bacterium | reverse complement strand
CTTTTTTTAACACTTTTCATCTTCTACTCCTTTCACTAAACTTAATGAAAAATTTTATGATCAAGAATTTACTTTTTCACCATCATTTATATTTTCATTTGGTGTCGATACATCAGTTGATGTAGAACTTGATTTATCAGGACTTTTTTGAATTAGGTTGAATCCTTCAAAAATCAAAAATAAGAATCCAACAATACAAATAATACCAAAAGGTGATTTAGTCCAATTAAGGAATTTCTCATATCCTCGCCATACTCCTTTGACCTCACCTAAAATTTGAGAAACATCGAAAGGGTCATCATCAGATGTATTATTTACACTTATTCCACGAGTTGTAATAATACTACCTTCTCGTTTAACTATTTTATGAGTAACTGGCATTGAACTACTATCCGATAGATAAGTAACGACCATACCTACTTCGTATTCATCATCTTTTAAAGGTTTAACAAATATTAAATCCCCTCTTGTAAGGGAATCTTTATCGTTTTCATTATACATACTATCAGATGATACTGAAAACATATAGTAACCAAACATTTTAGTTGGTTCATTTTTATTGATAGCTCTTTTAACTAAATAAATAGCTAAAATTAGAATTGCACAAACTAAAATACCAATAAATACTTTTTCAATAATACTAAAAACTTTCTTAACCATATTAATCTACTTGTTCAACAACTAAACTAAAAGATATTGTACATTGAATTCCCATACTTAAATATGGTAAGCTATCAGTAAATTCTTTCATATCTTGGACGAATGTTTTATATTGTTGATATTCAAAATATTCAATTAAGTGCTTTAAATCAGCTATTGAGGTAACATATCCTTTTAAAGTCTTATAACTTTCAATCGTTTCTTGTTGTACTCCGGTTAAATCACTATATTTAACTCGCATGTAAGTATCGTTACCATCGATTGTTCCAGTGTAAAACTCAAAGTGAGGTTCGCCCCCTAAAGATGAGGTATATTTTAGGTATTCAAATAAATCTTTATTAGTACGTTCAATATAATATGGATTACCACTGATCGTATAGTTGTAATCATATTTAATACCATCAACAGTAAATTTTCCACTAGGTCCTGTACCTGCTTTATATGAATAAGCAATATACTCTTTATCCTCAGTTCCTGGTAATCCAGAACCGCTACCTGAACTTTCTACATTCCAATATACTTGAAAAGCATACGTAGTCTTATTATCATCTAGACCTAAATCAATAAAAGTATCACCAATTACACTACTAAGAGAAAATTCAAGTTCATAGTAGGTAACAATTTTACCATCAATGATTTCATCTTTTTTAGTGAATTTGTAATCATCATTAAAATTAGAACTATTAGTATTAATTACTTCAATACGATTTACACCAGGTAATAAAGTAACAATTTCTTCATATCCTGTTTTATCATTTAAACTAGAAAAATCATTAAATGAAAGGATGGTATCATCTTTTTTATAACTTAAGAGATTTTCAGCACTTGTATTATAAAGATAAATAATAAAATTTACCGGATTATCACTACCAGTTAAAAAATCCCATGAAAGTTTTCCATCAATATCTTTATCTTTAAGTGAATCACCATCAAGACGAAACTTAATTTTGCTGGAATTACTAATAGAGGCACGAACTTCCGATAAGTTTTCAACTTCAAAGAACCAGTTACCACTACCACTAACAATATTATCATTAAAACCAGCATCAAGAAGAATTGATTCACCATTCTTTTTAGATACACTTCTAACATCCCATTTAGCAATTCTTGCGTAATCAGATGCATCTAAATCACTACGATAATGCGCTATTGTAGTAGATGTTTTAACATTCATAAAGAAAGAAAGAACCAATACAACTACAAAAATTAAAACTAGAAAAAGATATTTTTTCTTAGTCATATCTTCTCACCCCTAATTGCTTGATTTATTAAGTGGTTGAGCTACTACTTCTATCGTAATTACATAATTCGAACTATCTTTACTTCCAATTTGTGTGTCCTTTTCATCACGGGTACCATCATCATACCAACGCCACTCAAGAACAAACTTAGCAGTTTCTTTCCCTGCAATTCTTGTGCCATTAATCCTTAGTTCATCAATTGTAACCCAAGTATCTTCATCACCACAAAGATATGAACCAGTAGAACGTAAACGATATTGCATAGGAATATCTGAGAATCCTTGTTCAGAAAAACTAACAAAGATATCGCTACTTATAGTATCATTATTAGTGATGTCAAAATAGTATTTTCCCATCTTTCCAGGATATATTTTAGAAGGGAAAATATTCCAACTATCTGTCACTGGATTTCCATCAACCTCAGTAATAACGATATCTTGAGGATTAAACGGATCACCTGTACGATAAAAAGCAATAAAGCCCAAACTTATACAAATTAGTAAAAATAATAAAAATAAAATTGTAAATTTCGTTTCTGAATGAGAATTATAAATACTACCTAAATATTTATTCTCAAGTGAATAAATATTATAATATTTATCAACTTTAGCAATTGGTTCTTTTGTAATTGAACTAATCAAACTATAAAGGATGTCTCCTTTTTTTTGAGAAGAACTATATTCATCACCTAAACTACTTCCTTCAAGAATGCTATCTTCAAACAACTTATCATTAGAAATAATTTGATGACCACTAATACTGGCAACTACTACACCATTCTCATTTTTAATTCGATTGAAGGTAACATGATAACCAAAATATCTTTTTGCTATTCCTTTTTTATTTTGTTTGTCCGTCATATGTATCATCTTCTTTCTACATATTCTTAACAAAATCATTTAAATAAATTAAATAACTTTGTTAAAGATATGTTATAGATTTAAACAATAAAAGATTCAGAAGAAGCGCCACATACTTCATCTGAATCTTATTATATTGTGGCTTTTAACGTTAAAAAATTTCTTAAAATAAATAATTTCTTAAAATAAATTAAATAAATATAACTAATACACTTAAATTAGTCAACTTGAGTGAATGTAACAGTTGCATTTACTGTCAATTGATACGTACCATTTAAACCTAGAGATGTATCATCACCACCAAAAGGCCATTCCCAAGTAATAACAACATCTGATGTTGCTGCCGCTAATGCAGCAATTTTAGGTACATCAATATAAAATGTTCCTGCATGATCAGTAAGAGTCACTTCTTGTAAAGCACCACCAGTACCTAATTGATAGTAGAAGTTAACAGGAATATTATGTTCATTTGTTACTTTAACAGCAATTCTGACAGTTCCAGAAACTTCTGAATTATTTTTAATTGAAACTGTATATGAACCAGTTGTACCAGGAGCAATAATTTTTGCAGATTCACTTGTTGCAACATCTTCTTCGTGATTATCACCATCATTATAAGTATCGTTAATTGTATCAAAAAGATTAAAAGCAAATTTAGTTGAGATTGGAGTATCACCAACTACTTCTTGTTCTCCTATATTCCATTCCCACTTAGCAACTCTTGCAGTTGCATCTGCGCTTGTAACTGTTGATGTATATTTAGCCCATGTTCCAGAAACTAATGTTAAGCTTAATACAGCTACAAATGCAAAGAATAAACCTAAAATAAATAATTTATTTCTTCTCATATTAATTTCCTTTCATTAATTAAATTTCAAATTTTTGTTTGTTTTTTATTGTATATTTTATCACGCGTGGCAACGCAATAAACAAAATTATTTAGAATCAGTATTTTCTTCAGGTTGTTCTTCTTCTGCTGATTCTTCTTGTTTAGCTTGTTCGGCTTTTAGTCTTGCAAGCTCTGCTTCTAGTTCTGCCGTTTTATTGGCTGCTTTTTGTTTTTCTTTGTTCTTTAGGATTAAATCAACTCCAAAGAAAATTAAAAGTGGAACACCAATAATGATGATAACGCCAGGAACTGATTGTATGAATTGTGATACTCCTCCAAGTCCAGGTAGTCTTGTTTTATAAATTCCAACTACTTGATCATATGTTACAACATATGGGTCACGATCAGGTGAAGCATCACCTTTTGTAACAAAACTAGGATTACCTTTATCACTAATTACTTTATCAATAATTCTATGGGTAATAAATTCACCTGATGATTTTTCACGATATGTGATGATATCACCAATTTCAAGAGTTTCAGGATCTACTTTTTTAATAATAATTAAGTCATTCTTATTAAATGCACCTTTTAGGAATTCTTCTTCCGCATCTTTATTGATTGTCATTGAGTCAGATACAACAATCAAAGGTGATGTATTGAAAACCATTGGAAGTTCATCTGGGTGAACAGCACCTTTGATAATTATTACCGCATCAATGATAATGATTGGTAAGAAAATAATTATCATAATAAGACCAACTATATTTAATGGTGTCATTTTAAATTTTTTGACATTTTGTTTTTCATTTAAATTCTTTTCTTCCATTTTTCACCTCATAAAACTTTTCTATAGATTATTCATTATTGTCCATAAAATATATATTAAGTAAAAGTATGTTTTGATTAATTTTATAAATGCAACAATATCTCGAATATTAAACAATCGCATTTTTTGTTAGTCTACATTATTATACTGATGAAAACTGGAACACACTTGTGATACATTAGTTTTATAAGTGAAATTTCTTTCGCTAGATAAGACACAAATAAAACTAAAAATGTATCCACAAAAGTATACATTTATAAATTAAGAAAAACTACTATTTTGTATAATAATTATACGGAAAATTGTATTTTTTGTCAAGATAATTGTATTTTATGAGTATTTATTAATTGTCCAAAAAAGTATACCTTAATAAAAATGTAATATTGTTTTGTTTATTATAAACGATTTTTCATTTTTTGTAAAGTAAGGTGCTTAAACTGATGAGCATTTGTTTGATTGAAAATGTATACTTTTGTAGAATTTAGCATTTTGGATATTTTAGTTTGGATTAATGGGCTATTATGATGCTAATTCTAAAATGCTGAAAAATTATATTTTATTTCAAGCAACAAAAGTGCAATAATAATCTTTTTTAGAGATAATATGTCAAATATATGATAAAAACGACTTGATTTGTTGGACTAGATAGAATCTGTTGGGGTTTATAAAAATCCTATAGATTTAGTTGGGGTCT
>JBJEEE010000002.1:0-20357 GCA_051872775.1 Bacilli bacterium | reverse complement strand
ATAGAGATATTTATATAATAAAGTTAATTTCTAACTTTATTATACGAATAAGAAAATGGAAAAAGAATATTAGAAGGTGATAGTATGAAAAGAATGGGAGAAGCTAAGTATTACGTTAGAACTAGCAATAGTCATTTACTAAATATTTTAGATAGCAATTACTATATCGAATTAGGTGTAATTGATATTCCTGTATTGAATAAATTATTAAAATACCAAGTATTAGATATTAATCAAATAATAGATTTGGAATTATTAAACACAGGAATAGGTAAAATCACCGATGATGATCAAACTGATGCATACTATCAACTAAACTATTTAATCAGCCTTCGTCAAAAAAGTTCTTCTAGTAAATTTTTCTTAACCTTTGGAACATTAACATATCTAGATGATTTTGGTTGTGAAAAGTTCGCTCCAATTGTATTAATCCCGCTTGAAATTGACTATCAAAGCAATAAGATTACTATGTCAAATGCGGCTATTCCTAATCGTCATTTTATTAAGCTGCTTGCAAGAAAGTTTAGGGATACAAATGAAGATCAAAATCGATTCTTAGATTATTATATGAATTTTCCTTTAAATACTTCTTATCAATTTGATAGATTAATGCTAGATTTAGTAAATGAAACTAAATATCAGTATTCACCCACTTCTTTTTTAACTGTATGCGATGTTGAATACCAAGATTTTGCACTTAGAAATGATTACTTTAATATAGAACGTTCCATTTACGAAACAACTAATACTCAAATTATGCAACAATATTTTGATAATATTTATAGTGTTCTACCTACCAACATTGACCAAAAATATGCCATTCTTAAAGTGTCACAAGGGGAAAATCTTGCCATTGATGGAAGACTTGGTACCGGGAAGACTTATACTATTATTAATATTTTAGCTGATGCAATACGTAAAGATAAGAAAGTACTATACGTAAATCAAGATTTAGATAATATATGGGATGTAGAAAAAAACCTCAAATTTTTAGGGTTAGGTCAATATATATATAATTTAACTAAAAACTTACGAGATATTGATGTTCCGCAGATGAGTCTACCTCAACTACATAATGTAACGCTCGCACCAGAAGAAATCAACATGCTAATTGAGTATGAGAATGTCTTTGATGAGCGAATTAATGGTGAGACCATTGCGAAAATATTAGAAGATTACGCAACCATAAAAAATAGTAATATTGAGTTAAAACCAGTTGTTGTAGAGACTGATTTACAAAAGCATGAAATAAATAATTTATATAACTGTTTAAAGAAAGTTGAAAAAAGTTTTGATGTAATAGAAAACTATAGTAATAATATTTGGCGAAAGTTGAACATTTCTCATAATAATTATATCGTATCAGAAATAATTGAACGTACAAATCGCCTATATGAAGTTCAACAAAAGTTAAATAAAGAAGTTGAGTCTTTTTGTAAAAAATATCAGTTATGCTTCCCATCTAGTTTTTCTGATTTATATCGATTAATTAGTCATATTAATAGTTTTGGTGTGATTAAACCTATTGCATTATGGCAAAGTAGTGAAATTAGACAATCAGTAAAATCAGCTTTAATGGAAATTCAAGATTTATCTGACCAGAACTATAATGTAACAAAATATTATGATAAATATATTGATGATAATTATGAACCAGGATATGCAAAAATTATCCTCAAAGAATTATGTGGAAAAGATATTAAGATTAAAAATGTTTCAGAAACTGATAATAATGAGTTTATTGATAATTTATTATCATCTAATGCCAAATTGCAAACATTGGTTAATCAAATTAGATTGAACAATGAAAAGATAAAAGAATGTGAGAAAAAGATTGATGAAATATTTAATACAAAGAATCTACATAAATTAATTAATAAAGAGTACTATAATTTCTTTATTAAATTCCAGTATTATTCATCAAATTACTTTACCTTAAGTATATGGGTTAATAGCCTTTTAGCTAATCCAAAGTTATTCTTTAGTAATGGCAAAAAGGTACAAGATATATATATTTCAGCCCAAAAAGAAAGAGAAGAGTTTGGACGTTATTTAATCAATTATAATAGTTTATCTTATAGTGAAATTAGTGAACTTATTCGTAATCGCCGTTTTGTACAAATAATTAAACGTTACTTTGATCAAAAAATGATTAAGAATAATCATGCCTATATGATGGATATTATTCAAAAAGTAAAAAACTATTATGAGTTAATACGTCAAGCTATGGCAATAATTAGTGATCCAGATTATAACGATAATAAAACGGCAGAAGAAATAATTCGAAATTACTTGGGATTATATGAATTCACCTTAGGATTGAATAAAGAACAATTGAACTTAATTGATAGTGCATTAATTAAGTATAGTGATAGCACCACAATTAATCTTGAACCATTTAATGAAATATTATCTCACTATATTTCTGAATGTGAAAAAGCAGACCATCTAGCTGAATTAATGAAGCAATATAATATCAATATTAATGGTGATTACGGATTTGAAAAGTATCATCATATATATAGTTATGTAGTATATTTAGAAAGAGTTATTGATTTAAGAAAAGAGGTTTCTCAAATTTTTAAAGGCAATCACAGAACATCCTCAAAAGAATTATTTGAGTTAATCCATAATGATGATTTATATCTTGAAGTTAAAAAAATCATGAATGACAATGACCAAAATTATCGTATGCTTCTTGGGGAAAACTATCGTGGTTTTGATACAGTCATTAATGAAGTAGGACAAACTATTGACCATTTTGATGGTTTTATGGCCCGTCTAAATCCGGATGCAGATGTTAATTCGTTATTCCAAGAACCAACCTTTTCTCGTTTTTGTGATAATGCTATAAAGATTAATAATCTAATTTCTGATTGGATTCAAAGCAATAAAGCTTTCTCCATCTGTTTTAAGGGAGGTACAGGTGCCCTACAAACTAATGGTTTAAAGGAGAATGTAGCTTTCTTGAAGAAGTATGTTCAAACCGAAAGCCAAATAGAGCACATTTTATATATTAATGAAGTCCTTCAAAACTGTCATATGCTAGGATTGGAATCGATAGCTAATCTTATTGTAAATGCTAAACCAAAAGATTGTCTTGCGGAATCATTCTTAAATGGAGTATTAAAAAAAGAATATGAATATATATGTAGTAAGTATCCTATTGTTTTAGATTTTACTCCTATAAAAGAAAAAATAGAAAAACTATATTTACAAGAAATTGATTATTGTACTAAAAATATTATCTCTCTTCAAAAAAATGAAGAAAAACGCAACAAATCACGTTTGACTAATGTTAGATTTGATGACTATAATCGCATTATTGAGTCAATACTAAGATATGTTAACATATATCTAGCTGATGTTAATATCTTTAACAGTAATCTTGATTTAAGTGTGTTTGATTTAGTTATTATTGATGATGGTCATCTTTCTTCCGCAAACAAATATAATCGACTCAATGAGTGTCGCCAATGTGTTGTTTTTGGTGATAAATCATTCCAAAGTTCTTATGTAAACACGCTAATGAAACGTATAAACAATAGTTCAATTATTACGTATCGTAATCGTTATATTAAGATGAGTCCTCACTTTAATAATACGTGGAACACAAATAATAGATATATATATAGTTATGATACTAAGATTGTCAAACAAATGGTTTTATCGATAGAACAATTTGCTACCCGCGTAGTTGAACTTTTCACCAAAAATCAAAGACATATTATTAATGTAATTGTGGGTACGGAACAAACCAGACGAAGTGTTTATACAGAAATCGTCAATTTGTTAAAAAATTACTATGCCAATACTGATATTATGGACATCTTATGCTACAATATAAGAATCATAAATGCGGTTAATGAAGGATCGCGTTATGTCAATGATGTTGTAATATATTATAACGATTTTATCGAACTCGAACAAAACAAGAAAGAATTAATCTTTAAAAATTTCGTTGTAGTAAGTAGTGGTATATATATATATTACATTGGTAGTAAAAGTGAAGAAAACAACAATGAAATCTTAAAGAATATTAATAATACTATTGGTAAATTAACATTTAAACCTAAATATCTTGATGGAGTATCTCCACTATTGTATAATAGATTAAAAAATGAAGGTGTTTCATTGAAAGAAGGATTTGGCCGTTTTGATATAATCATAAATGATAAAAAACTAGTAGGAGTGATGATCATCGGTAAAGCTAGTGGTAGTCAATACTCTTTAATAGACGATTATCAATATTTCTATCATGAATATACAAAAAATGGATGGGACATTGAGATAATTCCTATTACGACTTTAATTAATAATTTTGATGAGGTTGTAGCGCACTTAGTTAAAGTAGCTCGAGGTGAAGCAAATGATTCAAAATAAACGTAAAACTATCCTTGAATTAGCTAAGGAACTTAAAACACCTCAACAAAATTTAGCCCATCTTAAAACGCTAATAAAAAAAACTTCTAAACTACCAATTGATTTTAATACTAAAATCTATCGAGGTAGAACCCTTCTACATTATGCGGTAATTGGAAGAAATAGTGGTGTTATTCCCTTACTTGTTAAAATTGGGGTAAATCCTAATCTATGTGATGATGATTTTAATACTCCACTCCATTTTGCAATTATCAACAATGCATATTATGCAGTATATGAGTTATTAAAATTACCTCAGATTGATAAAAACGCAACCAGTGAATTTGAACAAACGCCTCTCCATAAAGCAGTCATTACTGGTAACCTAGATATTATAAAGTTGCTCGTTAAAAGTGGTGCTGATTTCAATTTAGTTGATGAAAAAAATCTGACACCGTTTGACTATGCTATGGATGAAGGCGAACAATCAATTATAAATTATTTAAAAGATTTGAAAATGAAGGGAGAATAAAATGAATAAGTTTATTGAATATATTCTAAATACCAATCGAGATCTATGGGAATGGGTTTCCTTTGGCATTGATATGCTATTTTTAGTAGCAACTATAGTAATATTAATAGTATTCTTAGTTAGACATTTTAAATTAAAAATAGTATTACCCATTATTTTTAGTTTCATTATTTTGTATGTAGTCTCTTTCTTATTGGAATTAACAATTCTACCTATTATCTTATTAGTTGCAATCATTGGAATTGCACTTATGGTAATAGTTTACTTTGTCCCTGAAATGAAGAATGCCTTATCTTTTGGTAATAAAACAAAAGTATCTAAGCAATTCTTATCTAATGATGAAACCAAAGAAGAATTAATTAACACGCTTATTAAAACGGTTGATCATTTAAGTAGTCGCCGTATTGGCGCAATCATTACGATTGAAAAAGAACACACGTTAAATATGTATATTGATAAAGCTGTAAAACTTGATGCTATTGTATCTTATGAATTACTTGGAACTATCTTTCACCCCAATACTCCTCTACATGATGGTGCTGTAATCATACGTGGTAATCATATCGTTTGCGCAAGTGCCTTTTATCCATCATCGGGTAAAAATGATATTCCTCAACAATATGGTTCAAGACACCGTGCTGCTCTTGGTATAAGCGAAGTAACAGATGCATTTACCATAGTAGTTTCCGAAGAAACAGGACAACTTGCAACCACTATAGATGGCACAATTACAGGAAATGTATCACTTGAAAGTCTTCGTATTTCACTTGGACAACATATCATAGTTAGATAGGTGATAGTATGGGTTCAGAAATTATAACAGACATTTTATTATCTCCTTTAGTTTATGCGATGGCATCTTTTGTCACAATCTTAATTTTATTTATAATTAAATTATTTGTCTTTAAGAAATTTGGTATAATTGAAATTTTAGTTTTAAGTGGATTAACAATCTTAACAATTTTTATGCCAGTTAACACTACACCTATTAAAATTGTAATTGCTGTTCTATATTTGCTTCTTGCAGGATACGCCATCTATGATTTTATTGTAACATACCAAAAATTTAGTTCATATGATCGTGAATTAAATAGTTTCTTAAAAAACAATGAGTTTGACTTTTTCGTTCAAACTGACGCAAAAGAAAAAATCATTAGTTATAGTAATAAATTATTAAAAATTACGAAAATGACTAAAAAAGAATTAAAAGGTGTCTACTGTTGGAAAATGCTTTTAGATTATTTAAAAGTTGTAAGGATTAACAAAAAAGAAGTAAATATGACCAATATTAGTGAATTTCTTAATTCTTTTAAAGAAGCCAATAGTAAACATATCATTTATCAATTTGAATTTGAGATGCCTAAAATAGAAAACTTAATTAATGAAGATTTATCAGACAATGTTGATTTATCAACCATTAGATATATTGGGCTTGTTCAACCAGTCTATTATCGTCAGAAATTAATTGGTCGTAATATCTATTTTTATCAAGATCGTATGCAAGTATTAACGGATTTACGTAGCGCCTTGAAACAAGCGGCCTATGATCTCGATACAGCTCATAATTTTACCTATATAATGATGAGTTTGACAGACTATGTAGGATTATTCTTTGATTATAATACAAGAACATATGTTGCGACTGAATCGTTTGTTAAGTTTACGAGAACACATCAAAGAGAGTATACCTTTAATCAATTTATGGATATGATGCATCCTGATGATGTTGATAAATATGTAGAACAATCCGCAACAATCAATAGTATCTCGGTTACGCGTTTAAAATATCGTCTTTTAATTAATGATGAATATTATAATGTATTAGAAGATTCTATTAATATTAATAAAGATGCTGATTTAGTATCTGTTATCAGAATACTAAATAAGACCGATGAAACTCCAGATCGTGACATACCTTATTCTAATCAAGAGGCTGAGGCGGTACTTGATGATCTAAATAATATTGATATAAATACATTATTGAATAAAACCGAAAATATTCTTAATACGGTTGTTGGAAATGATGATGAAGAAAAATAATGTTATCTTATTAATGGCAGGTACCGGAAGTAGACTTGCACTTGGATATAATAAAGTGTTTTATGAAGTAAATAAAACTCCGATATATATATATTCGTTAAAAAAATTGCTTGATTTACCTAGTACACATGAACTATATGTTGTTGTTAATGAGAGTGACTACGAATTAGTAAATGAACAATTAAAACAAAATAGTTTTCATGCAAATGTTATTGTTGGTGGAAAAACCAGACATGAAAGTGTAAAAAAAGCACTACAAGTTATAGGAAATAATTATGATGTTTTAATTCATGATGCGGCTAGACCATTAACAAATATCACTGATATTATTACATTAATAAATCAAACCGAAAAGATAGGTACACTCTATCATCATATAACAGATACAATAAAGTGGGAAGATGGTAACACTAAAACAATAGATCGTACGAAACTAAAGGCAGTAACTACTCCTCAATATTTTAGTAAAGAATTTATCAATGATATCATAAATAATGATATTGATTATACCGATCAATTACAAATATTTGAAGATAAAATAGAAATAACTTATGTTTTAGAAACGACTCCTAATCCTAAACTTACTTTGGAAACCGACTTACCATATATATCATATTTGTTAAATCCTATCTATCAAGTGATTGGTCATTCTTACGACTTTCATCCTTTTGAAGAAAATCGTCGTCTAGTTTTAGGTGGCGTAGAAATACCATATCATATGGGTTTAAAGGGACATAGTGATGCGGATAGCTTATATCATGCAACGGCCGAAGCCATAATGGGAGCTTTAAATCTAGGCGATTTAGGTACGTTATTTCCTGACACTTCTTTGGAATATAAGGATATTGATTCAGAATATTTCATTGTTGAGGTTATGAAGTATGTAGAAAAGTACAATCTAAAAGTTGTTAATATTGACGCAATAATATATATTGAAAGTCCTAAATTATCAAAATATAAAACCCAAATGGCTCAAAACATCAAAAGACTAACTAATGCTCAACAGGTAAATGTTAAAGCTACCACAATGGAAAAATGCGGATTAGTCGGTGAAAATAAAGGAATTGGTTGTGAAGTAGTATGTCTACTTACTAATAAGTAAATAAAAATAACCAAAATATTGCAATATTGAAAAAAATTTGATAAAATAAAGTTAAAGGAAAAGGTGATAGTATGATGAGAACAAGAAAAGAAATAAGAGGCGCTCATGTATTACGTAAAGTATTGGGTGTTGCATTTATTATATGTTCACTAGTAATGTATATTTTAGGCTATCTTGCCCTTGAGTTTAAACCTCATTTTATAGTGGTACTTCAAAACACATGTATGCCAGTCTTAGTAGTATTATCCATAATTTGGTTTGTCTGCGCCACATTACTAGTACTTGGAGGGTACTTAGTTTTAGTTGGCCAAAAAGTAAGACACCATGATTATGTCGATCGTCCTCATACTAGTGAAGTTGATAATTAATAAACGACTATGTATTTTACTTGAAAAATTACAGTCAAGTAAAATATGTAGTTTTTTTATAGTCAAAAATAAACAAATGTAGTATAATAAATAGTTAGTAGATTCAAATATAAGGGGGAAGTATATATATGAATGAACAAGAAATTATTAAATTAATAAAAAGTACTTTAAAAAAGATTCGCCCGTATCTTCAAAGTGACGGTGGGGATGTTGATTTTGTTAAGTATGAAAAAGGCATAGTATATGTTAAATTATTAGGTGCATGCATTGGATGTGCATCTAGTGATGAAACAATAAAAAGTGGAATCGAAGCGCTACTTGTAGAAGAAGTCCCCGGTGTGATTGGGGTTGAACAAGTATCTGATGGAGCGACTGATGAAAACTGGTGATATCGTTAGCGCAAAAGTCACTAACATCTTGGGGTATGGTGCATTTGTAAAAGTTGGTGAGTATGATGGACTAGTTCATATATCTGAATTTTCAGATGGATTTGTTCATAAAATAACCGATTATGTAAATGTTGGTGATGAAGTAAGGCTCAGAGTAATTGAAGTGGATGATGAACATAAGCAATTAAAATTAAGTTATAAACAACTCCATAAAACAAGAGGAGTTAAATGCAATGTTCCCACTTATGAAATTGGGTTTAAACCATTAGAAGAAACATTGGGAAAATGGATTAAAGAATATAGAAGGGATTAAATATGAAAAAATTGGTGATTGTAATAATTGCAATTTTTGGGGTTATGTCATTTTCTTCATGTAAAAAAAATAAAATTGTTGCCGATTATCCTGCTTTAAAGAAAACAAAAAATATTACAGAATATATATCTATTGATGAAGCATATGACATTTTTTTCTTAAATGATGATAGAAAGCATATTATTACTTTAGGATATCAGTCATGTCAATGGTGTCAAACAGCCATACGGTATATTAACGATATTGCCTTAGAAAAAGGTTATGAAAAAACATATTATTTAGATATAAAAGAATTAAATGCGGATGAATCATCAACAAAATATGATAAATATTTAGACTTACTAGTGATGATTGAAAGAGATATAAAAATGTCCATTAGGGCTGTTCCTACTGTTATAGTCGTAGAAAACGGAAAAGTAATTGCATTTCATGAAAAAACCGTGGAAGGACATGAAAAAATAGATGGAGTATTACCATCTCTTAGTGATAGTCAGATTATTGAATTAAAAGAAATATATCGAAGTATGTTTTAGCATAATTTAATGATTTTCTTAATAAAATACCTTAGGTGAATATTATTAAGAAAATAGTTGTAATTATTGAGTTAATTATCATATTAGGTGTTTTGACTTTTATTACAAAAGCTTCTAGTAAGGATAGTTTGTTTTGTATTTATCTTGATCCTGGTCATGGCGGGTTTGATGGTGGGACAACATGTAATAATAAAGAAATAATTGAGAAAGATTTAACCCTTGAAGTTAGCCTTACTCTAGCAAGTAGACTTCGCAGTAGTGGCTATATCGTTAAATTAACAAGGGAAAAAGATGAGGCATTAAATAGTTCAAAAAAAGAAGATATATATAAACGTGTTGATTTAATTAATAAATCCAATGCTAATTTATATATATCTATTCATGCCAATAGTTATCCAAGTACTGTTGTCCATGGAGCACAAGTATTCTATAATCATACCAATAATCAGAATAAATTATTAGCAGAAAACATAATGAAAAACTTGAAAATAATTGATAAAACTAACAAAAGGCAAATCCACGTCATAAGTGATAAATATCTAACAGATCATGTGGTGATTCCAGGTTGTTTAGTTGAAATTGGCTTCTTAAGTAATCCGTATGACTTAGCTAATTTACGAGATAAAACATATCTTAATAATTTATGTGAAATGATTTATTTAGGAATAGTAGAATATTTAGATTATATTAAGTAGAAATGGGGTTAAAAGATGAACCAAATATCTATCAAAATTCATAATGAAGAGGAAATGAAGACACTCGGAAAAATGATTGCGAAAAACGCATTTCCCAACCTAGTCATTGCTTTAGTTGGTGATCTTGGTGCAGGTAAAACAACTTTAACTAAAGGAATTGGAGAAGCTTTAGGAGTAAAACGTGTAATTAATAGTCCAACCTTTACAATTATGAAAGTTTACGATACAACTAATGTTGTTATACCTAAACTATATCATTTAGATGTATACCGTTTAACAGATAGTAACTCAGATTTCGAACTTGAAGAATACTTTTATATGGACGGCTTAACTGTAATAGAGTGGGCCCATATCATTGATGATTTATTACCAAAAAATGCATGGGAAATAGAAATTATGGATTTAGGAAATAATGAACGTCGAGTTAATATAACAAGTAATGATGAATTAATACGTGAAATAGGTGAGAAAAATTATGAAATTATTTATTGATAGCGCAACATATTATCTATATCTTGCGATAGTTGATGAAAAAAATAATAAAAAATATTCATTTTCAAGATTAGGTAAAAACGATCATTCGGAAACCTTAACTACTTTTTTAGAACAGTTTCTAAATGATAATAATTTGAAAGTAGAAGATATCACAGAAGTATATGTTGGGCGTGGACCTGGTTCATATACTGGACTAAGAATAGCAGGAACAGTTGGAAAAGTTTTTGCCTTTATAAAGAAACTTCCCTTTTATAGCTTTTCTTCCCTTGACTTAATAGCATGTAAAGTGATTGATCAAGTCGGAAAATATCTTGTTAAAATAAAAGCAAAAAAAGGATATAGTTATATTAAAGCATATACCGTAAGTGACAAGGTAACCATAGATGTAGATGATTCATTTGTAGAAGATACCGCTCTTTCAAATTATATTGATTATTCTACCATAGAAATTGATGATAATTTCTTTAATGATGGAGGGGAATTAGCTAGTAATATTTTAAAGTATGGCTTATTTAAAAAAGAAGATTTCTATACTTATGTACCTAATTATTTAAGAAGCGAACTATCATGATTAGACCATTACAGATAAAAGATATAGATATAATTGTCCAATTAGAAGAGGAAATATTCGGTGAGACATTAGGAAAAGAAATGTTGGAAAATGAGCTAAATAATCCTCTTGTATGGTTTAGGGTGCTAGAGATAGATAACCAAGTAATCGGATATATCGGTGGCTATTTTTATCTCGAAGATGGGGAAATACTTAACTTCTTGATAGATAAGTCTAAACAGCATCAAGGATATGGAACGATACTATTTGAATCAATACTACAAGAAGCACGCAAAAAGGGCATAAAAAAAGTAACATTAGAAGTTAGAGAGTCAAACTCTAACGCGATAAGTTTTTATACTAAATTTGGATTTAGTAAAATATCAATAAGAAAGCATTACTATCAAAATGGAGATAATGCCATAGTAATGATAAAGGAAAATATATGAAAATATTAGGAATTGAATCAAGTTGTGACGAAACAAGTGTAGCCATTGTTGAGGATGGTAAAAAAGTATATAGCAATATTATATATACCCAAATTGAAATCCATAAACAATATGGAGGCGTTGTACCAGAGGTTGCTAGTCGTCATCACATTGAAAAAATAACATATGTAATAGATCAAGCATTAAAAGAAGCAAATATGACCTATGATGATATCGATAAGATTGCGGTAACAGCAGAACCTGGTCTAATTGGATCGTTAATGGTTGGGATTAATGCGGCTAAAACAATTGGTCTTGTATATCATAAACCAGTAATTATGGTAAATCACATTCATGGACATATATATGCTAATTATCTTCAAGCAGATTTTCATTTTCCCCTTCTTGCTTTAGTTGTATCAGGAGGTCATACCGAACTTGTACTTATGAAAGATCATTACCAATTTGAACTTTTAGGTGAAACTTTGGATGATGCGGTAGGAGAAGCGTATGATAAAGTAGCAAGAGTTGTGGAAGTTGGTTATCCTGGGGGTCCAATCCTAGATAAAATGGCATCAATTGGTGAATCAACATACCAACTACCTCGGGTAAAACTAAGTAACGATAGTTATGATTTTAGTTTTTCCGGCTTGAAATCAGCGGTAATTAACTTACATCATAAAGCTGAACTTAAAGGTGAAACTTTAAACTATAATAACCTTGCGGCAAGCTTTCAATCAGCAGTAGTTGATGTTTTAGTAATGAAAACCAAAAAAGCAGCATTGGAATATAAGGTAAAACAAGTAATAATTGCTGGTGGTGTAGCCGCAAATAAAGGCTTACGTGCAAGAATGAAAGAAGAAATGGAAAAACTCAATATCGAACTAACTGTTCCTGATTTTAAGTACTGCACAGATAATGCCGCAATGATAGCAGTAGCAGGATACTTCAAAGATAAAGTAGAAGGACCTTTTAATTTATAAAAAATAATGTCAACTAATTAATTAGTTGGCATTTTTATTTCAAAAATAAAAAAGTGTTATAATACTGAAAAAAAATTATAGATGTGGTATAATATAAAAAATTTTGGTTTAATTTTTTGGAAATAAATCAAAATTCAAAGTCAATTCAAAATCTCTTTATTTAAGAGTAAAAATATAAAGAAAAGGTGGTAAAAAAATGGGAGTTAAAATTGTTGATACTTCATTAAGAGATGGACATCAATCACTACTTGCAACTCGCCTTCCTTTAGCTGACGTTTTACCGGTTGCAGAATTACTAGATAAAGCCGGATACTATGCACTAGAGGTTTGGGGTGGTGCTGTATTTGACTCATGTATTCGTTTTTTAAATGAAGATCCATGGGAAAGATTACGTGCAATCCGTAAAGCTTGCCCTAACACTAAATTACAAATGTTATTTAGAGGTCAAAATATTTTAGGATATCGTCATTATTCTGATGATTTAGTTGAAAAATTTGTTCAAAAGTCATTGAGTAATGGTATTGATATTATCCGTGTATTTGATGCTTTAAATGATTTACGTAATTTAAAGAGTGCCGTTAATGCGACAAAGAAATATCATGGACATTGTCAGATAGCACTATCATACACAACAAGTCCAGTTCATACAATTGATTATTATGTTAATCTTGCAAAAGAAGTTGAAATGATGGGTGCAGATTCAATCTGTATTAAGGATATGGCTGGTGTATTGCTACCAAATGATGCCTATGAACTTGTATCAAGAATTAAAGCTAGTGTTAAAATTCCTCTAGAACTTCATACTCATTGTACTGGTGGGGTTGCGGAAATGACATTAATGAAAGCAATTGAAGCAGGTATTGATATCGTTGATACTGCTCTATCACCATTAAGTGGTGGAACAAGCCAACCTTCAACTGAATCACTTGCTTATGCTCTTAAAGGTACAAAATACGATACTGGTTTAAATATCGATATTCTTAAAAAAGCAGCAGATATTCTTACTGTTACCAAAGATCGTTTCTTAAAGAGCGGTGGTTTAAATCCTAAAGCATTAACTGTTAATCCAGGTATTTTAAAATATCAAGTTCCTGGTGGTATGCTTTCTAACCTAATGAGCCAATTAAATGCTCAAGGTGCAATGGATCGTTATGAAGAAGTATTACGTGAAATACCACGTGTACGTCAAGACTTAGGTTATCCTCCACTTGTTACACCATTATCACAAATGGTAGGTACACAAGCGGTTATGAACGTAATTGCAGGTGAACGTTACAAGATGTCACCAAAAGAAGTAAAAGAGTATTTACTTGGTCATTACGGAAAAGCTCCTGCTCCAATTAATGAAGAAATCAGACGTAAGATAGTAGGAGATGAACCAGTAATCACTCATCGACCTGCAGATGATATTCTTCCAGAATTTGATACTATGAAAGAAAAATATGCTGATATTTGTAAATGTGATGAAGATGTTCTTACATGTGCATTATTTGAAAATGTTGCTGTAAAATTCTTGCAACAACGTAATGCTCCTAAAGTAGAACAAGAAGTTGAAGAATTTAACGTATTTATTGGGTAGGTGAAAAGTATGAAAAAATTATTTAAATTATTTTCCCTAGTTATAATTCTTTTAATGACTATTACATTAACAGGATGTAAAGTAACAAAGGCATATAAAGAAGTAGGTAATAGTGAAATAAAACTTGTTGCCAAAACAGATGAACAAGGTCAACCTGTTCTTGATGCGAATAATCAGCCAGTATATAAATCATTAAGTGAATCAACTGTAGAAGAATTAATTGCGGCTGATACAGAACATAAAATCATTGGTTTCCTTTATTTCAACGAAGAAGAATTAGATAAAATATTTATATTTACATCAGGTATTATTCCTGCTGAATATATTGATGATCATCTTACAGCAGTTTATTTTGATGCTAATAGCAAAGAAAAAGAAGGAACATTACCAAAACTTCCTACTGGATTATCAGTTGGTAAAAACTTTGCGGGATGGTTTGTTGATCTTGGTGGAGATAACGAAACTCGTGTTACTAAAGTCTCTGATATTGAGACAGGTGCAAAAGTCCAAGCCAAATATATCAGTTATGGTGAAGGTGGAATAATTGCTCTTGTTTGTATTGCAATTGTGTTTATAATGCTTGCTCTTTTATGGGGTATTACAGCATTATTTAGATTTATTGCTCCAAAGCCAAAAAAAGAAGAAGTTGTTAATGAACCAGTCGTAGAAAGTAAACCATTTACAATGGCAGATATTACTGATGAAGATATGATGGTAGCTGCTCTTGTTGCAACTATTGATTATCATAATGAAATTAAAGAAGACGTTAGAGTCGTTTCAATCAAAGAAATTAGATAGGAGAGATACTATGAAAGTTTATAAAGTTAAAGTTAATGGAAAAGTTTATGAAGTTGAGTTAGAAAGTGTAAAAGAATCAAATGGTTCAATTGCTGCTCCAACTCCTCAACCAACAAGTGCTCCTCAACCTGTATCATCTGGTGAAGGAAAAGATTTAAATGCCCCTATGGCAGGCACAATCATTGATGTAAAAGTAAGTGTTGGACAAACAGTTAAAGAAGGACAAGTAATTTGTATTCTTGAAGCTATGAAACTTGAAAATGAAGTTGTAGCTAACTGCTCTGGTGTTGTTAAATCAATCGCTGTTTCAAAAGGTTCAACAGTTCAAAATGGACAATTAATCGCAAAGATTGGGTAATGCAATATGAATATTGGCGATTTAATTAAAAATTTTATCGGCCAAATGGGGTTTATGGGTGATCCTTCAAAACTTGCGTTACGTGCTATAATGATTGTTGTAGCGTGCTTGCTAATCTTCTTAGCTATTAAGAAAGATTTTGAACCATACCTTTTAATCCCAATTGGTGTTGGTATGTTACTTGTAAATTTAGCTCCTGGACTATATCAAGCAGGAACAAATGGTGAAGCAAACGGACTTTTATATTCATTTCATAAAGGAATTGAATGGGAAATCTTCCCTCCACTAATTTTCCTTGGTATTGGTGCAACTACTGATTTTGGACCATTAATCTCAAGACCAAGTAGTTTACTTCTTGGTGCTGCCGCTCAATTTGGTATATTTATTACATTCTTTGGTGCTTTACTTCTAGGCTTTAATGCTTTAGAAGCTGCATCTATCGGTATTATCGGTGGTGCAGATGGACCAACTGCCATTTTCTTATCAAATAAGTTATTAGCAGGCGCTCAAGGTGGTGAAATGCTTTGTGCATCTATTGCAGTTGTTGCCTATTCTTATATGGCTCTTGTCCCTGTTATTCAACCTCCAATTATTAAAGCTCTTACAACTAAGAAAGAACGTCAAATTAAGATGGTTGAAGCAAGACAAGTATCTAAAAGAGAAAAAATAATTTTTCCTATTATGGTAATGTTTGTTGTAATTTTATTAATCCCTTCATGTGCACCACTTATTGGAATGCTAATGCTTGGAAACTTAATTAAAGAATCAGGCGTTGTTCCTAATTTAGTTGATGCTGCTGCCAAAACATTATTATATGCAATCACAATCTTCCTAGGTCTAGCTGTTGGTGCAACCGCATCATTAAGTGGACCAACAGAAGCATTAGAATTCTTAAAGATTCTTATTCTTGGTATGATTGCCTTCAGTTTTGCAACTGCAGCTGGTGTTTTAGTTGGTAAATTAATGTGCAAACTATCAGGCGGTAAGATTAATCCAATGATTGGTGCAGCTGGTGTATCTGCTGTTCCGATGGCTGCTCGTGTTGTACATAAGATTGGTCTTCAAGAAGACAAATCAAATTACTTATTAATGCATGCAATGGGACCAAACGTTGCTGGTGTTATCGGTAGTGCTGTTGCGGCAGGTCTACTACTAAGTATTTTCGGATAATTAATTGTAATAAGAAAGGAAAAAAATATGAACTATACAAATCAAGTAAAAGAAATGTGTAAAGTTAAAATTGGCGCAAGCCATGGATGTGCTCCAATTCCTGAAGAAGGAAAATGGGTTTATTCTCGTCAAATCTCTGATATTAATGGTTTAACTCATGGTGTTGGATGGTGTGCTCCTCAACAAGGCGCTTGTAAATTAACATTAAATGTAAAAGGTGGAATTATTCAAGAAGCTTTAATCGAAACATTAGGTTGTAGTGGTATGACACATTCAGCCGCAATGGCAAGTGAAGCTATCGTTGGTAAAACTTTACTTGAAGCTTTAAACACTGACTTAGTATGTGATGCTATCAACACTGCTATGCGTGAATTATTCTTACAAATTGTTTATGGACGTACTCAATCTGCATTCTCTGAAGATGGTCTTCCAATTGGAGCCGGTCTTGAAGATTTAGGAAAAGGATTAAGAAGCCAAGTTGGTACAAGTTATGCAACCCTTGAAAAAGGACCTCGTTATCTTGAATTAACAGAAGGATATATTACAAAACTTGCCTTAGATGAAAATGATGAAATCATTGGCTATAGATACTTAAGTGTTGGTAAATTCATGGATTTCTTAAAGAAAGGCATGAAAGCAGAAGAAGCACTTGAAAAAGCACAAGGACAATATGGTCGCTTCGATGAAGGCGCAAAATATATTGATCCAAGATGCGAATAGGAGGTACAATCATGGCATTATTTGAAAGTTATGAAAGACGTATTAATCAAATTAATAAAACATTAAATGAATATGGTATTTCCTCAATTGAAGAAGCAAAAGCAATTTGTGATGAACAAGGGATTAATGTATATGATTTAGTTAAATCTATTCAACCAATTTGTTTTGAAAATGCATGTTGGGCATACACTGTAGGTGCAGCTATTGCTATTAAAGCAAAAGCAAAATCTGCAAGTGAAGCTGCTCGTTATATTGGTGTTGGTCTTCAATCATTCTGTATTCCTGGTAGTGTTGCAGATGATCGTAAAGTTGGTCTTGGACATGGTAATCTAGGCGCAATGTTACTTTCTGAAGAAACAAAATGTTTTGCTTTCCTTGCAGGACATGAAAGTTTCGCTGCTGCTGAAGGTGCAATTGGTATTGCTAAGACAGCTAATAAAGTTCGTAAAGAACCACTTCGTGTAATTTTAAATGGTTTAGGTAAGGATGCCGCAAAAATCATTTCTCGTATCAATGGATTTACTCATGTTGAAACTGTGTTTGATTATGCAACAGGAAAAGTTCAAATTGTTAGTGAACATGCATATTCAACTGGTGACCGTGCTAAAGTAAGATGCTATGGTGCTGATGATGTAAGAGAAGGTGTAGCAATTATGCATCTTGAAGGTGTTGATGTATCTATTACTGGTAACTCAACTAACCCAACTCGTTTCCAACATCCAGTAGCTGGTACATATAAGAAAGAATGCATCGAACTTGGTAAGAAGTATTTCTCAGTTGCATCAGGTGGTGGAACTGGTCGTACACTTCATCCAGATAATATGGCAGCTGGTCCTGCTTCATATGGTATGACAGACACAATGGGAAGAATGCATTCAGATGCACAATTTGCCGGTTCATCATCTGTTCCTGCTCACGTTGAAATGATGGGCTTAATCGGTATGGGTAACAACCCTATGGTTGGTGCAACAGTTGCAGTAGCAGTAGCAGTTGCAATGGCTTTAAATAAATAAGAAATTAATAAAATGACATAAAAGCAAGTTCTAACTTGCTTTTATTATGAAACTATTGTCAACTATAAATAAATGTTTCTAGTTGACAATAAAACTAGGTGAAAAGATGAAAACAAAAATAATTGAATTATTAAAACTTAATGAAGATCATATTATTACAGGCACAGATATTGCGAAAAAACTAAACATTACAAGAAGTTATGTGAGTAAAGTTGTCGCTTTATTAAAAGATGAAGGATATAATATTGAAATTATAAATCGAAGTGGATATATATATCACGATGATTATCAAGTAATTAATATTGAAAAAATCTCAAAGAGACTTACTAATAAAGATATATTTACTATCACTGTATTAGATAAAGTTAATTCTACAAATACATATTTAAAAGAACTTACCTCTATAGATAATACCAAAATTCAAGTAGTTATAGCTAATGAACAAACAAATGGAGTAGGAAGAATGTCAAGACATTTTGTTTCAAATCGGGGAAAAGGTATATATATGAGCATAAGGTTCAAACCCAATTTCTCGCTTGAGACAACTAAGAAGGTAACCGCATGTGTAAGTGTAGCAATAGCAAAAGCCATAGATAACTTATGCAATACAAATGTTTCAATAAAATGGGTCAATGATATATATATAAATAACAAAAAAATATGTGGTATCCTTTCGACAGGTTCAACAAACCTTGAACTTGGTATCTTAGATTATATGATTGTAGGAATCGGCATAAATCTTTATCATCAAGAATTCCCAGAAGAATTAAAAGATATCGCATCATCGATATATGATGAAACCAAAGTAATAGTTGATCGATCAAATTTAATTGGAGAGGTTTTAAATGAAATTCTTAAAGCCTTAGAAACAATCGAAACCAATGATTTTATTACTACTTATCGCAGTAAATCAAATGTCATTGGTCATATGGTAGAATTATCTATGTTTGATCATACAGAAATTGTCAAAGTATTAGATATTGATGATGATGCCAAATTAGTTGTTGAAAAAGATGGAAAAATCAAAAAAATATATTCGGGAGAAATCCAAAGAATGAGGTTAAAAATATGAATAAGCAAATAAAAAATATATGCATATGTTCGGTTGCAGCCGCATTAATATCAGTATTATCACCAATATCTTTGCCCATTGGGGTAATATCTGTTACTTTATCTTTATTTATTATTTACACCCTTGCCGCAATCCTTAAACCTTATCAAATTTTAATTGCTCTATTAATATATGTTATTATTGGTGCAATAGGATTACCAGTATTCTCCAACTTCAAAGGAGGAATAAGTGTTCTTTTTGGTATCACAGGTGGATACATTGTTGGATATTTCCCAGCAGTACTAATAATATCATTCATGGTTTATAAACACAAAGATAAAGTTTATCTATATCCTATTTCAATGGTTATTGGAACGGTAATATGTTATTTAATCGGCACAGTTTGGTTTGTGCTTATTGCGCAAACAACATTTACATATGCGCTTTCTGTGTGTGTAGTTCCATTTATTATCTTTGATTTAATTAAAATAGCCATAGCGACTATAATAAGTTATTTAATAAACAAGAAAAATCTAAAAATAATTAATGAATAAATAATGATGGAATAGATACAATTTGTAAATACTAAATCATTAAATCAAAAGCGATAATAGAATACGATAATATGTTTTATCTATTACCGCTTTTTTGTCGTTTCTTAATCTTATTAAAACTAAACTTGCATTGTAAAATAACATAAAGATAATTAAAGTAATTTTAGAATATGATATTAACATCTAAAATATTCAGACAATGGTTTAACATAACTAAATACGAAAAACCAAGTACTAAAATAACTAAATTCAAAATTTATAAGAAGAATACTGTCAATATCTTTGCATTTTTACAAAATTATTCGTAATTATAAGCATAATTAT
>JBJEEE010000001.1:0-5150 GCA_051872775.1 Bacilli bacterium | reverse complement strand
TTTAACAACTATAAGCGTTCCTTTGTATTTCATATACGTTCTCCTCGTCAAATTCTTATTTATCTGTCATTATTATACACTAGAACTAATTTAATTTCAACCATTATCTCTGATAGGTTCGAGTCCGTGGTCAGTCTCCTCTAGTCTTTAAATCTAAATGTTTCATAAATGTATAAAAAAATAAGGTATTCTAACTAAAACTAGCTAAAATACCATATAAAATGCAAAAAAAATAAGCCTTACTAGAAGACTTACAGATTTCAAAAAATGGGGCGAATAGTGGGATTCGAACCCACGCATGACGGAGCCACAATCCGCTGTGTTAACCGCTTCACCATATTCGCCATGGCAGGGGCAGTAAGAATCGAACTCACATTGACGGTTTTGGAGACCGGTGTACTACCGTTGTACGATGCCCCTATTTGATTGCTTTATTATTATATCAAAAAATAAGAAAGAATGCAACTATTTAGCCTACAATGATTTTTTACTTATTCTTAACTATACCTTTATATGTTACAATAATTATATTTATTAATAAATCGGTATTTTCCATATCTTCAAAATAATACATTGGTTTACCACTAGGATAAGGTATTTCTTCTTTAAAATGATAATCTATATTAGTTATAGTTTTCTTTATTAATAATCTATTATCATAAATGCCACCAATTAAAACATTGTTATAATAAATTAAATATTCACCCATCATTTTTCGAAATGAAATATTATTTAGTACATGACATTTTTCTTTTACATATTCAAAAAACTCACTAGTTGATGCCATCGTTAAATAAGTCCCTTTTCTATTATTTTATTTTTAATTATTATTCCCGTATTTTCATCAACAATATTAAGAATAATAGTTCCTTGATAGTTTTTACTAATAAGTTCATCTATTATTGTTTGATAATTAGCAACACAAAAAGGATCATCGCCAAACCATAAAGTAACTTGATTGTACTTTTCTAAGTTATTTAGAAAATTTAGAAATGGTTTAATCTTGGTAAGGTATTCATCTAAACTTACTTCATGCGTCTTACTTCTTTCAATACAAAAGGCATGGCTAAATAAAGGATTTGAATAATTTCCCTTATCCATAGCTTCATTGAAAGGAATCCATATTCCTTCATCTTTAGAAAGAATTGAATTAAGTATTTCTCCAGCTGTAATGTTAATATTTGTCATAGTTTATTTTTTCTCTTGGTGAAAGGGACATCTATTTTTTATACACTGTTTATTAAAATTTGAAAAATTACATTTAATATCATCAATGGTAAGTTTATAATTAAAGTTTTCGTTAACAAACTTTACTGCTTCAGATAATACTAAATAAGCATTACGCTTGCAACATCTTGGTCCACCAATATTACTCATTTTGTTAATAACATTAGATGTAAATTTCATATTATAGGAATAATAATCATTGCTTGATAAAGGGCCAACCTCAAAAATAATAGATAGTGCAGCCCCCACTGAGGCACATGAACCACAAATTCCCCAGTATCCACACATAGCTCCTGGCATTGTTTTAGTTCTTTGCGCAAGTTGGTCTAAACAACTATTGATATCAATATCTTCACCACTATTTTTTAAAGCAACTAAAAAAGAGGCACCGTCAATAAAATGATGTTCAGGACCATGCATATTCACAAAATCATGATTCATAATATTATTAACAATTTCAATTGGATTAGTGCTAGTTTGTTTTAATAATTCTTTTTTTATTAATATATATTTTTCTGATAAATCGTAGTTGTTCATATAAACTCATTCTTTTTCATCTTTCTTGTTAATTTATTATTTAATTTAATTATAAATATATACTACTTATTAATTGGTATTTAATCACGCTATATTAAGTAGTTATTGTCTTAATTATGTTATTTTCTTAATTATAAAAAAAAGATCTTTCATAGAAGATCTATGAAGATCTATATATTTCAAAAATGGTGATCTGTACGGGATTCGAACCCGTGAGTGCATGCGTGAAAGGCATGTGAGTTAAGCCGCTTCTCCAACAGACCAAACGATGGCGGAGTAGAAGGGATTTGAACCCTTGCACCAGTTTCCCGGTCTATGCCCTTAGCAGGGGCACCTCTTCAGCCTCTTGAGTACTACTCCAACGCTATACTATTATATATTTTTTTAGCGATTTTGTCAACTAAAATGTATTTATCAGCCATTATTTTTGTAATATTTGATAACAATTATTCATAATATTTGTATAAACTAATGATTATATCAAATAATAATAAAAAAGAAAGGATGAATTAAATGCCAAAATTAAAATGTCAAGTAGAACAATGTATTTACAATTATGATTGGCTTTGTGCAAAGAATTATATCGATGTTGATGGATATCATGCCAAAAACAAAAAAGATACATTTTGTAACAGTTACGAATGCAAAAGTAATAATAATAACGTAGAGTTTGCAGTTCTTGATGGTGATACTCCTAGTATGATGACAGAAGTATACTGTGATGTTACAAACTGTGTGTTTGAACGTGGTCAAAGATGTTATGCTGATCGAATTGAAATTAAAAATGTAAACGGAGCTCTTCGTGTTGATCCAAACCAAGGTGTAAGCCCAGATGTTACAAGCTGTCAAACTTTTGAATGTAGAGATTGATTCTAATACAATAAAAAAGACATTTTATCCATAGATTAATAATTTATATAAATTATTTAATTTGTGTTAAAATGTCTTTTTTTATGTCAATATTAAAAAGTTTCCTTTTTAATGAATTTATTTATTAAATATGTTATAATGATTTATATAAGAGGGGCTAGCTTATGATATTAAAAATCGGATTAATAATATTTTCAATACTTACAGTTATTTTCTTAGTTTTTTCTTTTCTAGATAAAACTAAAATTATTAGAATTCTTCGTCCCATTATGACTATATCACTAATGATTTTTGCACTTATTTACATGAAAAGTCGCGATACTTATAATGTATATATATTATTATCATTAGTTTTTGTTTTAGCAAGTAATATATTTTTAATAAAACGTGAAAATAGATTGTGCTTTTTAGGAGGAATTATTACATCTTTTTTGAGCGTTATTTGCTATATTATAAGAATTATCTTATGGTTACCTTTTAAACTTGAATACTATTTTTATCTCATATTAGTAATTTTCTTTATTGTATGGTTGTTAATATTCTACCGAAGAATTAAACCATTACTTAATGAACTATCATTTTTCTTTACATTATATAGTTATGTTCTTGTATGTGGAGTTGGTTTAAGTGTAATTGTATGTTTGACTAATCTCACGATTTATAGTTTAGCATTGCTTGTGGGCTTCTTATTACTTGTATTTAGTGATTGTATTATCTTTGTATTATTATACAATAAAAAAGTTAAACGTATTGCATTATTTACGACGGCTCCATCAAATTTTGCACAAATATGTTTATTAATAGGATGTATATTTATAAATCGAGGTATATAGAATGAAAAAACTTGTTTTAGCAATCGACCAAGGAACGACAAGTAGCAGAGCAATCATCTTTAATGAAAATAGTGAAATCGTAGCATCCAGCCAAATGGAAGTAAGTTTAATATGCCCTAAGAGTGGGTGGATTGAACAAGATGCAACCCTTATAGGGGAAACAGTATTTGAAACAATCAAAGAAGTACTACGTAGTCCCCATGTTGAAACTTCCGCAATTAAGGCGATAGGCATTACTAATCAAAGAGAAACCACCATCATTTGGAATAAAGAAACGGGACTTCCGATTTATAATGCTATTGTATGGCAATCAAGACAATCGCAAGATATATGTGAGAAATTAATTGATCAAGGTTTTAGTTCCACCATTAAAGCTAAAACCGGATTGATCATAAATCCATATTTTTCCGGAACAAAAATCAAATGGATTTTAGATAATGTAAAAGGTGCAAGAAAACTTGCGGAAGAAGGAAAACTCCTCTTTGGAACAGTAGATTCTTATTTAGTTTGGCGTTTAACCGAAGGCAAACTTCATATTACAGATTACACTAATGCTTCGAGAACAATGCTTTATAATATTCATGACTTATGTTGGGATAAAGAATTATTAGATATTTTAGATATTAATGAAAGTATGCTTCCTACAGTTGTTAATTCCAGTGAAAACTATGGAATTGCTACCAAACTTTACGATATAGATGCCAGTCTTAAAATTCCAATTGCAAGCATTGTAGGCGATCAACAAGCATCTTTGTTTGGACAATGTTGTTTTGAATTAGGTGATGTTAAAAATACTTATGGAACAGGCTGTTTTATGCTGATGAATACGAAAGAAAAAATTGTTGAATCAGCTAACGGCTTACTTGCTACTATTGCTTGGGGTATCAACAATAAAGTAGAATACGCCCTTGAAGGATCTGTTTTTATTGGTGGTTCTGCCGTACAGTGGCTTCGAGATGGAATGAAGATGATTGATAAATCAAGTGATGTAGAAATGTATAGTGATATTGATAATATCCCAGGAAGTAAAGGCATCTATGTAGTACCAGCTTTTGTAGGTCTTGGCACTCCATATTGGGATAATGATGCAAGAGGAGCCATCTTTGGTCTAACAAGAGCAACCAAAAAAGGAGAAATAATAAACGCTACTGTTGAATCTATCGCATATCAATCTAAAGATGTAATGGAAGTAATGAAAGAAGATGCCGCCACGCAAATATCAAGTATATCAGTAGATGGTGGCGCAAGTATCAATGATTACTTGATTCAATTTCAATCAGATATCTTAAATTGTAAAATCGTAAGGCCGGAATGCCTAGAGACAACGGCCCTAGGTGCTGCATATTTAGCAGGACTTGCGGTAAAAGTGTGGAAAAATAAAGATGAACTAAAAAAACATCAACGCATTAATAAAATATTTATGCCTAGAATGCAAGAAACAAAGCGCCAATCATTATATGAAGGTTGGAAAAAAGCAGTAAATGCAACAAGAGCATTCAAATAAACTTTAAGCATATCGCTTAAAGTTAATAGGACTATCGCCAAGTGGTAAGGCAACAGGTTCTGACCCTGTCATCACTGGTTCGAATCCAGTTAGTCCTGCCAATGCAGGTGTAGTTTAATGGTAGAACACCAGCTTCCCAAGCTGGGAGTACGGGTTCGATTCCCGCCACTTGCTCCATA